>NZ_CP019437.1:1732500-2079166 GCF_001940525.2 Thioclava nitratireducens | reverse complement strand
CCGGTCATGTTCCCGGCGCTGGCGAAATCTTCGATGCTGGTATGGGTGGCGACTGTCGGTGGCGTCTTTCCGCGAGGGTGTCTGCCGTTAAAACCTGACTACTGCCGTGCTCTTGTAAGTGTCTGTTTGCGTTACCGCTCGGTGACAATGAAGACATAGCGAGCAGCGAGGCGGATTTCAACACGAAACGCCACGAAAACAATGCGTTATCACTAAGCTCTAACGCTTACCCACGTCGATTCAGCATGTTCCCCGGTCGCATCTGCTTGCGCATCTCATCCTGAACCACGCTGCGGAAGCTGCGCTCGGTCGCCTTCACAATCTTGTCCGCGAGGTCGCGGTTCATTTCGGGCGATCCGCCACCGCCCTCCACGGTAATCGTCGGCGCGTAGCTGACCGAGACATCAGACGCGCTTTGAGAGCCGCTTGCGAGCACCTTCGACGGAGCTGCCGCCCCGACCAACCCACCCGAGCTGTAGCCTTTCAGCGCGGCGCTATGGAGCGCGTCGAGATTATCCACGCCAAGCCGTTCGGTCGCGGCTTTGCTCAGGACGTATTCGCCTTTGTGAACCACGCCCGCTGGCGCGAACTTGTGACCGTCGCCGGTGTAGCCACCTGCGCTAAACCCGAGCATTCCACCGAGCCACGTCATGAAGCCACCGCTGGCGGCACCACTGAAGAGCTGATTGAGCTGCGCCTGAGCAATCTGCATGAGAAGACCCGATAGCGCTTCCTCGGCGCTCGCAGAGCCGTCCAAGACCGAGCCGAAGAGGTCAGCGAGCGCACTCGCCCCAGCTTGGCCGCGTTCCTCAACCTTCTTGAGCTTGTCTGCGGCTTGCTCCGCCCGGTTGCCCGCTTCGACATAGCTCTGTGCGAGCCGGTCGATCTCGGCGCTCAGCTCAGGCGTGATCGCCTTCCCGTCCCTCTGGGCGGCAGACAGCAGCTCAGCTTTCTTGCGCGCGAACTCCACCGCGTCACCATAGCTCTTCCCGGCAGCCGCAGCCGCGACCAATGCAACCGCCTCGGCGTCGAGTGCAGCGCGTTCGTTCTCCATGTCAGCAAGGACGCGTGCGTAGTCGTCATGCGAGCGCCCACCGCCGCCTTTCTTCGGCGTCGAGACGTTCTCCGAGATCATCGGTGGCGCAGCTTTCGGGCGGGGCGAACTTGTCGGCGCGAACTCACCGGGCGGCATCTCGATATCCGCAACCGTAAGCCCCTGCCCGCTCGTCATCGGCAAAGAGCCACCCGGAAGTGAGGCACGCGCCTCGGCAGCTTTCGCGCGCACGCCTTCGAGTGCATCCCAAAGGTCGCCAAGACGCCCGATGACTTTCGAGAAGGTGGGGAAGCGTCGAGATCAGTGACCGCGCTGAGCGCGCCTTGCGCCTTCTTGATCACGTCGCCCATCTGGGCTTCGAAATCACTGGCGCTGATCTCGCCCTTATCCAGCTTTTCGGACAGGCGCTGCATCGCCCCGGCAGCCTCGAAGAGCGTATCGGCTGCCTGCGTATCACCCACGCGCTCAAGCTCGTTCGAGACCCGTTGCAGGTAGGGCGCGAGCGCATCCGACTGCGCCGTGAAGCGTTCATAGAGCGCCAGAAGATCGCCGATCTCGCGCGCATTGTCCTCGACCGCCTGCGAGTTACCATCCAGTGCGGCTGCAACCTTCGGACCGAGGATTTGCGGGGCCTGCGCGCCATTGCGGAACAGGTCACTCGCAGCAAGCTTGTCGCCTTCAAGGCGCAGGTTCAGAATCTGCGCCGCGAAGTCGGCTGCCCCGAGCGCTGCCTGTTGCCAACCGCGATGAATACTCGCGGTGAGCGCGCTATAACGGCGGTCCAGCGCATCGGCCTTGTTGATCTGCTTTTCGGTTAAGACCGATGCCTTACCCATCATCGCCTTGATGCTGGCTTGCCCACGGTTCAACATCTCCACGAACCGCTCGCCGCCTGTCCCGCCGAACACCTCGTCAGCGATGCGGATTTGCGCGGCCTTGTCGAACTTCTCGAGCCGCCCGATGATCTCAAGGAAGAGCTTGCTCGGGTCTTTCAGCTTCTTCGAAAGCTCGGCTGCCGAGTAGCCGAGCCGTTGGAACGCATCTGCCCCCGACCCCTTGCCGGTCGCAATGAACTCGTCGGCCCGAAGGTTCAGCTCTTTAAAGCCATCGGTCAAAGCGTCCACGCTGACGCGGTTCTGCTCCGCGACATACTGCCAGCGCTGGAAGTCCTCGACCGCAACACCGGCGCGGCGCGCCTCGTTTCCGATCTCGGCGATACCACGCACCGTCTGACGCACCTGACCGGCAGCAATGCCAAGCCCTGCCCCGATTCCGGCACCGGCCAATCCGGCAACACCGACGCCCAGACCGGGCAGCGGCAGCTTGCCGAGCGCGCCCGCTGCCTTCGTGCCGAAACTCTCATAGCTTTTCGCCATCTTCTCAGCCGAGCGTTTCGCCCGGTTCTCCATCTGGCGCGCGGTCTTCGCTTGCGCCTTGTTCGCGCGCTTCAGCGCTTTCTCAAGCTTGTCGATCCGGGCTTCGACAGGAACAATCAGACCGGGCAGATTAACGTCATTCATCACTCAAAACTCACTCATCAAAACACGAAAAGACCGCCCGAGCTGGGCGCGTTGTAGTTACTCAGATTGGTTTGCCCGAGGGTCAGGCGATAGACGGCCATCGCAGCCGCGACCGCACCGTCAATCCGGTCGGACTTGCGGCCCTTATGCATCTTCACCAGCCCGCTATCGGTGCGCACGGCGACCACGCTCGCGAGGTGCTGACGCAAGACCGGGTGGCCGTCATGGCGCACAAGCCTGCCGTTGACGATCCGCTCAAGGTCGGCACCGGCTGCGCCCATCGTCAGCGGCCCTTGGCGCACCTCGACCACGGGCAAGCCGTCATCATAGAGCCGCTGCATGATCCGCTGCGCGAGGTGCGGATCGAAACCGATCTCTTGCACGTCATAGCGCGCACAAAGCTCGCGGATCTCATCTTCAACCGCCTCTTCATCGATGATCGGGCCGGAACACAGGCGGATCAGACCATCGTCGGCCCATTGCTGATAAGGCACCCCGTCACGATCAGCGCGCGCCTTCAGGTCTTTCCCCGGCACGAAGAACGTGGGCCGGAGCGTCACCTGCCCGTCAAGGTGCTGGAACGCGGCCACAACCGCCGTCAGGTCGCCCGAGCGCGACAGGTCCACGCCGAGCCAGCATGGCAGTTGCTCAAGGTCTTCCTCGTCGCCTTCAAAGCACCGGGCGTCATAGGTCTCGAAGTCGAAGAGCGGATCGCGGCTGTTCCCGAGCCAGCGGTTCAAGTTGAACTGCTCGAAGCTGTGGCGCTCGCTCGGGCTATCCTTCGCCTTGCGCGCCAGCGAGCGCAGCCCTTCCAGATCGGGGAAGCCATGTGCGAGGCCGGGGTTCACCCGATGCCATAGGGATTCGTCTTCCCAATCCTCACCCGGCTCAGGCTCGAAGAGGATCGGCAAGAACTCAGGGTTCACGATCTGCCCGAGCGCGACACCGCGCGCGTAGGCGTATGTCTCGGCGGCAAGTCCCTCGTTTCCGCGACCGGCAGTCGTCGCAATCACGGTCAGGCCGCCCGCCCGCTTCGCCATGCCCGATTGCAGCGCTTCCCAGAGGTCGCGGCCCTGCCAAGTGTGAATCTCATCGGCGAGAACGAAGGTCGGCGTCGTGCCGTGCTGCGCGCGCCCGTCCGACGACACCGCTTTGAGCGTCGAGCCATCAAGGGCGCTCTTGATCGCCTTCGGCGCATTGTGCGCGTCATAGAGGCGCGTCACGGCCTCAAGGCGCTTGTCGCACCGGATCACCTCGGCAGCCTCTCGAAAGCCGATGCCTGCTTGTTCCCGATCACTGGCCGCGAAGATGATCTGACCGGCAGGCAGCTTCTCGGGGCCGAGCAAGTGCAAGAGTGCCAGCGCAGCGGCGAGCGAGGTCTTCCGATTGCCCCGAGGGATCATCAGGAAGACCATCTTCACCACGCGCGAGCCATCGGCGTTGCGCGGCCCGTAGATGCGCCGAACTATCCGCTCTTGCCACGGGGCGAGCTGGAAAGCGCGCTTCGGTGCAGAGCTGGCCGGGTGGCGAAGGCGGCGCAAAAACTGCACCGCCCGCTCGCCATAGCCGAGCGGGTCGTCAATCGGTGAGCTATCCATGACCCATTCGGGATAGGTGCTTGCCATGATCACACCGCGAGCGGGTCGTCAGCGTCGGGTTCATCGGGCGCAGCCGAGCCGATCCGAGCGCGCGAGGTGGGCGTGAGACCGTATTCGCTTGCGAGCTGGCGCGCGGTCTGTGCTGCCCGATTCCAGACACCGAAGAGCTTCGGGTCGATCAGACCACCGGCGCGCTGTTCCTCGATCTGGCGGCAGATGCCCACCGCCGAGCAATAGGCCTCGACGCCTGCCAAATCGGCCTTCGTGATGATCCTGCGCGCGATCAGTTGCGGCATGATCCGTTTCCATTCGGTCTTGGCATGGGCGCTGAAGTAAGACGGAACCTGTGGGGCCTTCGTCAGAGCTTCGGCGTCAGGCGCCAGAGTCGGTTTGATGCCACGTTGATGCACGCTCATGCGGCCACCGAAACTTTCTGTTGCCATCTTCCGACGAACATGCGAGCAGAAGGCTCTTTTGATCGGTCATTTCTAATTGAGGCAATATGTCTTGTGGTATCAAATGCTTGGCAGCAATTTTGTTCGTCCTCTTTGCACTCACACTGCTGGCTTTGGGCATGAACGGAGTAAATTCCGCAACCAAGTGCAAGCAAGCGCGCGATGCCTTGGCCTCGGCCCCAAATAATCAGAGTTTTCAGGATTTGGAAAAGACTGCCTGTGAAGGCTTCGACTGAATTCATGCGGCCACCGCGCGCAACTCTAAGCCACGCCTACGCCCGATCTCGGCAATCGCCACGACATTCCACGCGACACCATCGCAAACGATCCGATCCGCGACAGACACACCCGGCAGCCACCGGATAAGAAACACCGCGTTGTTGCTCACGCCCTTGCCGTAGGTCGTCAGAAACTCTGAGATGCCCGCTTGCCGCTGCTCAGCTCGCCCGGTCGCGTAGGTTGTCCATGCGCTCGACACCGAGCCGGACGGGTTCACCGCCTCACTCAACCGTTGCAGTTCAATCAGGTTGGTCAGCTTACCAGATTTCATCGCTCAGACCCTCCACCGCACAACAGCCTCAAGGCTCATTACCCCATGCGTCAGGCTTAGCTCGGGCTTGGGGTCACGCAGCCAGACCACGCTCGGCGCGTGCCATTCGTCCACGTCGATCTCAGGGGTATCGGCAGGGCCGAACTCAAGCGCTTGATACGTTGCCGCGCCGATCTGGCGCGCCGTATCTGGGCCGTCTTCAACCGCCCAGACATGAAGAGTGAGGAAGACACGCGCGAGGCGCTGAGACCCAGATGCACAGCCCAGGTATTCAGTTCGAGCGTCGGAAAGCACCACTGAGGGCAGCCGCTCACCGCGCACCTGACCGGCGCGAATGTTCGAAGCCTCGACCAGCGCGACCACCTCGGGCGCGTTGATCAGCGTGGCGCGGATAGCAGTTTGAAACGCGAGAGCGGGATCAAGCATCGCTTCCCCTTTCGCCGCTTCGCGCACGGCCAGCTCGGGAACAGAAACGGCAGACATACTGAAACTCGTCAAAGGAAATACTGTTGCATTATAGCAACAGTCGTCCGAGCTTTGAAGAGGCAATATGAATGGCGAACCGAGCGTTACGCCTTTAGCCAGCGGTCGAACACACTGTCAGTGTTCGCTGTAGTGATCCATCGGATCGCCCAGCCCAAGCCATAAATAACAGCGCCGCCACCAAGCACGAAGGCTACGCCCAAAATGAAGTCGGGCTTACCATAACTAAACCTTGCGGCCTCTCCTTCGACAAGCGCCATAGAAAATACGAGACCATAGAACACATACCAAAGCGCTGAACATATGACACCGAGAACGTAGATTAGCTGAACGAGTCTTCCGGTGATCGAGTCGCGCGCAACAGCCATCTTAAATTCCCATCTAAAATTATTCTTCGGTAACAGATAGTTCACGAACTTCTGACAGGTCAACGATGGAGTCGAGACGCAGAGAGGGTAACGTGGCGGCAAGAAGCGCACGCTTACCCCCTCCGGAGAAAAGTTATTTAGCGCAGATCGTGCGCGGACCTCCCCCCGCCGGTCCTACGCTCCCGTGTAAAGTTTAGACCGCCCCGCCCATGCAACCAGCCCAAGTAAAGCCTTGTGCTTGATTGCAAACGGTTCGCAAGTCAATCTCACGCAAATGATTCTTTCGGAGATTGAGAATGACGCGTTGGCAAGAGAATTTCGCGAAACATCCCATACACGCCACGCTCGACGCCATCGAGCAAGCACTAGACGTAGATGTTGATATCGAAGATGCCAGCTTAGCGTCAGAGTGGGTCAGGCTCGAAAAGGTGATTAAGATCATCAAGCAAATCTTGCATGACCTCGATCCAGAGCTGGCCCCGATCAATGCGCTCAATACTATCAACGCGCAAATTAATAACGGAGGCGTTCTGAATAGCGTTAGAAACTTTTCTAACACCAAGAACCCTCAACACCTTGTTGACGCAAATACGCAAATAGATCAAGCAATTGCTTCATTATATCAAATAACCTCATTGAAGTTCGCCAGATCGACGCGACGTGCGGATTTGGAGGCTGCGACTAGTAGTTTCGATAAGTTCGCAAGAACGACAGAAAAGACCCTAGCAGTATACAAGAATAGGACACAAGAATCCGCACATGAGATAGCTGCGGCTGCTCATCGAATTGAAGAAATGAGGGAGACAGCATCCAAATCGGCCAAAGAATTCGAGTTGGAGCTAGACGAATGGAGAACGACAAAGACCAACATACTGAACGACCAATCAAAGGAATTTACCGATCTAATTAATTCTAGCAAAACGAACGCAGCAAACACAGTCAAAGAGATTCGGGACACCGCAAGCAGCCATCTAAGCGAATTCTTTAAGGAGATACGGGAAAAGGCCAATGATGAACAGGTGGAGCTTGTTTCACATATCGAATCGATTAGCGCAGATGCCACCGACGCTCATGAGAAAATATTGAAACTATACAAGATCGTCGCGCGTGATAGTGTAATCGGCGGCTATAAGAGCATCGCGGACCGAGAATATTCGTCAGCTCAATGGTGGCGGCGGGGCGCAGTTGCCTGCATCGTTCTTACCATCGCTTGGCTACTTTATAGCCTTCTGTGCCTGCAGCCTATAGTTGAGCCAGAACCCCTGTTCTGGCTTCAAATCGGAAAGAGCGCAGTCATTACTGCATTGCTCATTTCGTTTGGAATTTACGCCTCAAAACAGGCCAATCTTCACCGAGCCAACGAGAAAAGAACCAGAGCATTTTCGTTGCAGGTTCAAGCTTTCGATCCGTTCATTGCCAATCTGCCTGATGATGATAGAGCAAACCTTAAAAAAGCCCTCAGTGAGAGAATTTTTGGAGTGCAAGATAACTCTGACGACGATCAGATTTTGAAGGACTCAAGCTTTCAAGGCTTAGAACAAGTCGTTTTGCTCATTGAGAGGGTAAAGAAGGCTGTCGGAAAATAGCTTACCCTGCAACGGTCAGCCCTTTCGCGAGCCTCTTGCGGATTGTCTGCTTGGTCACGCCCAGACGCTCGGCCCATTCGCCGAGCGTCAGCGTCTCGCCCTCGTGAGTGATCATCCTCGGTGGCGTGCCACGCGCCCAAGTGCGACCCTTCATAGCTTCCTTTATGCGCTCACTCCGCTTCTCGCGTGCCTGCAAACGCGCTTCAACAACGCTCGTGGTGATTGCTCTCTCGAACGTCCAGCCGTTACGCATTCGCGCGCGGATCACACCGGCAGCAAGCCCGACCTTTTTTGACCACTCCCCGATCGTGAGCGTTTCGCCCTTGTAGGTGTAAGTCGGGTTCGGTCGCTTCCGTTTTTGACGCGGTTCGCGCTTCTCGATTTCGGCCCTTTGGCGCACGGTCTTGCCCGCGACAAGTTCGTCAAGGGGTGGCGCTTCCGCGATAAGCTTTCTCATTCGTCTCACGACTCCTTCCATTTCCAGACCGGCACCGGTGCAGATCATCTCAAGATCACGGTTCGGCATGCTGAGCAGTTCGCGCGCCTGCTCGATATTCCGCCGCCTTACAGTCTCTGAATCGAGCGCAGCGCCATTCAGAGCGTCATCAACGGCCTGATAGAGAACTGCTTGCCAGAGACGCCTTGTGCCGCTCATGGCGCGGCCTCTTGGCGCTGCTTGTGCCGGTTGTGGCAGCCCTCGCAGAGCGCCTGCCAGTTCGACCTATCCCAGAATAGCCGCTCGTCGCCCCGGTGCGGCTTGATGTGATCGACCACAGTCGCAGGCGCGCCGCACATGGCGCAGCAAGGGAACAGTCGCAGAAACTCGATACGCGCCTTGCGCCATTCCTGATTGTATCCACGCTGAGCCGCAGTCGGGCGCTTTGCGTCATAGCGACGGCCACGGGCACGCTTGCTCGCGATTTGGCACACGCAGAGCTGCCCATGCGGCACAATGCGACCACAGGCGCAGGCACGGGGCGGGCGGCTCATCGCTTTTCGCTCCGCAGCTTCGCTTTCAGGCGATTCAGCCCTTCCCGGTCAAATTCTGGATCGAGATTGGCAGCGATATTCGCTTCGCGCTGCCTCTTATTGTCCTCAGTGGTGCGCGTCTCTTCCCTTGCCCCACCGGCGAGCGCGACCAGCTTCTCGGAATGCGCCTCAACAGCGGCGATGATCTCGCTCGGGCTGGCATTCCACGTTTCCGAGGGTGTCCATTCGAGCCAGCCAGTGCCTAGCCGGTAGAGGTCTTGGAACAGTTCTGCCCACGGCTTGCTCGCGCCGCTCTCAGGCTCTTGCCGCTCACCCTCTGGCGCTTGCGGCAGCAGAGCTGCACAGAAGCCCATCAGGCGTGCTTGCTCGCCCTCCACGAAGCCACGCAAGGGAACGCGCGACAAGGATCGCAGAAGCGCGTCAGCTTCGCGCCTATCGGTCGCGGCGGCTTCGATCACGGCCCGATAAGCCGTGAAATTCTGATCGTGGATTCTTCGGAAGAGCGGCGCGAAGCCGAATGCTTGCTCAAGGGTAATTGCAGCCCGCAAAGAGGCCCGAAGCGTCACGGCAAGGTCGCCGTGACGGATCGTGCATTCATATGCGGGCTGCACTGGTAGCACCGTATTACGCGGCGGCGAGCTTCAGCTTCGCGAAGGCTTCGCCCAGCGTCACGCGACCGCCCACGCGACGGCGCGCGTGCAGCTTCACGATACCATTGGCCGCGCCGGTGTAGTCGTCGCGCAGGATCTCGAAGCCGGTGCGGTCTGCGATGGTGTAGCCTTCCGCGAAATCGCCGAAGATGATCGGCGCATTGCCTGCAACCGGGTCCGGCATATCAGGCGCTTCGACCACGGGACGGCCCAGAAGCGAAGCCGGTTGACCAGCCGCGAGACCGGGCTGCCAGATCGCTTCGCCCATCGTGTTCGAGATTTTGCGGATCGCGGCCATCGTCTTGCGGTTCATCAGCCAGACGCCCCGCGAGGCATAGGCCGTTTTTATCCCATAGTAGAGATCGGTGAGCGTGTCTTGAGTCAGCGAGGCTACTTCATCCTCTGCGACCTCGGTCGAGGTCATCACACCCTCGGCAGCCGAAGTGCCGTTGCCGTTGACGAACCACTGCGCTTCGATCTGGCCGAAGCGGCGAGCGATGTGATTGCTGAGATAGCCGTTCAGATCGACCTGCGCATCTTCCAGCAGAACGCGCGTCACCGGCACGATAACGGCCATCTCGAACGCCTTGAGGTCGATCTGTTCGAAGCTCGGCTCACTCTCGGGACGCGGATCGGTTTCGCCGACTTGCGCCGGGTTCACCTCGTCCACCAGCCCCGGGGGAGCTGGACGAGCGGCCCGCCCATCGAGAGGACCGAGGCGAGACCACGAACCGGGGATTGCTCGGCCACTTTCTCGATGATCGTTGCCGAGACGGTCTCGGGCGCGAGGATCGGCCCGTTGGTCGAGCCATAGGCCATGGCCTTCGTGTCGAGGTTCGAGCGGTCGCCCGAGCGAAGAAAGCTCGAAAACGCCTTCACTTCGTCTTGCGCCATGACCGAGCTTTGAATGCCGGTGACGGCTACGCCAGGGCGGTTCGCCTTGGCTTCGATCTTGTCGAGACGCGCCTTGATCTCGTCAAAGGCCTTCGTGTCGATTTGCGGCGCTTGCGCCGGGGTTTCTTCCTGTTCCATCTGAATGTTTTCCTTGTGCAAATGGGTCGATTTGAAAGAGGTGATCTGCGCGCCCGGATGGGCCGGAACGGCAACAATGCTGATTTCGTGAAGCTCAAGGGCGGTAATGCGTCGGCCCTTGCCTTGGCGCTTCGCGTCTTTGGTCACGAAGCCAATCGAGAGGCCCGAGACTGCCCCGGCCCTCACCATCGCGCGCACTTCACGGGCGCGCTCAACGTCTTCGATCAAGAGACGTCCTTTCACGGATAGACCGGCGTCGGTCTCCGCGATCTCATCCCAGACACCGACGACTTGCCCCTGATCATGGGCGAAGAGCATCGGCAGCGATCCGGGGCCGATGAAAGCGCCCTTCTCGATTACGTCGCCCACGCGATCCGCAGAACCGAAGGGCCATGCGAGGCCGGTGATCTCGCCCTCATCCGAGACGCTGAGCGAGGCTTTGACTTCGAGGCGGTCGGTCATGCCGCAGCTCCGACGAAGCGCTCAAAATCGGCCTCGGCATTGCGTGCCACGTCCTCAAGCGTCTCGCTCTCGTCCACGCCATTCCAGCGCGCTTCGAGAATGTCGAAGGCCAACGGAAAGACTTCGGCGAGGGGGCGGTTCTCCGCGTATGCTGCGCAGAGCTGCGCGGCTTCCTCGGGTGCGGTCCCTGCCCCGATCAGACCGAGCCGGATGATATCTTTCAGAAGCTTCGCCGGGTGAGCGTGATTGACTAGCTTGAGATAGATCGCACCGACGCCGAGGTCGGTCAGGCGCTCAAGCTCGGCGATCATGGGATCGGTCAGGGTGAAGGCGCGCTCTGCGTCGCCGAAGAACGCATAAAGCGTAATGCTATCAGTCATTGGAAATTGCCTTTTCGGGGGAAGATGCGGGGGCTGCGCTTGTCGTCGTGTAGGGATTTTCGAGGGCGTTGCCGTCCGCGTGGGGCGGCAGGTTCAGACCGGCGCGCACCTCGTTGGCCGTCATCGCGCCCATGCTGCGATACTGCCCGTAGGCGGTCGCACGGGCTGCCGTGTCGGTCGTTGTCAGATCATCGGTGATGAACTCAGCATAAAGCTCGCGACGTTCCTCGGGCGTCAGAAGGCACCGGGCATAGGCCCAAGCCCACGACGCCAGCCACGGCTTCAGCGTGACTTGCAGAAACTGGCGGCTCATTTCCTCAGTGTTGCTCCACGTCCCGCGCGTCAGCTCGAAGAGCATCGTCGGCGGCACCCTGAAGGCACGCGCGATTTCGCGGATTTGCTCAAGGCGGTTCTCGGCGAATTGGCTATCGGCGAGCGTCATGGTGACGCTCTCGTAATTCATGCCCTCGTCAAGAATGGCCGTGCCGCCGGTGCTGCCCGAGCCATGCGCAGCGGTCCAACTCTGGGCAAGCTTGCCTTTGGCCTCATCGCCGAGCGTCTTTTCGGTCTTGAGAATGCCACCGGGCTTGCCGCCGTTCGCGAATAGCCGTGCGATATGGCTCTCGAAGGCCAGCGCGAGACCAATAGCTTCGCGCCCGAGCGTGATCGGGGAAGCGCCACCGAAGGCGCTGACATGCAGAATATCGGAAAAGGCGTAGCGGTGACGCCCGTCTGCGAGCTGCACCAGATAGGACGGCTCGCCAAGCTCATCAGTCTCAAGCTGCACTTGATGCGGTTCAAGGCGGTGCAGCTCGCCCGGATCGCCAGAGCCGTTGCGCACCACCAGAGCGAAGCCGTGACCGCGCGGTAAGGCGTCAGTCGTAAGCTGCAACCGAAGTGCCTCGGCGGAGGTCCACGGGTTCGCCTCGTCGTGCATCAGACGGTAAGCGGGGTGATCGGTAACGCTTGCTCTGCCCTCGCGCTCGAAGAGCTTGACCGGCAAACTCCCGACCGTCTCGGCGATCAGGGCAACGGCGCAGGAAACAGCGGGAACACGAAGCGCGCTCTCAGCGGTGACGGTCTGGCCGGTGAGGGTTGGGACAACTCCGAAAATCGGAAGAGCGGTGGGGTCTGAGACCGCCACCGCCTTCCTTTGGAAGACCGAAAGGACTTTCTGAAACATTGCAACTCGAAAACATGGTTACTCGTAATGTTGCATTTTTAACACACCCAGCTCGCGGTGTGAATCCCATTTTTGCTATACTTTTTGCTATACATTTCGCAATACAGAGACTTGCTGTTATTGTTTATTTTCAATATGTTGGACTGATTTGTCGCGAAAAATGGCGCACTGTCTCTCCGCCACTTCCCCCGGCGAATGAATGTGGGGAAAATATCCAAGAAAATCAGCGCTTAGATAGCGTAGCTCGGCGCGTGGCCCGCCTTTTTCGGTGAATTTGCCATGCGAGTCGAGCGCTTGCCCCTTTCCCGGCTTCCGAATTTTGGCAAACAGCAGCCCCTGCGGAAAGTCAAAGACTCCCGGACCGAAGCCAGTCGCCGCGCCGGGAGCATTGTTCCCGGCGGCAGACGCGGCGCGTCGTCCTCGGACGAACGAAACCGATCCCTCCAAAACCGATTCTCACCGGCGTGTGACAAAACATTGCTCTCAGATGACGGTTTTGTGCACAAATTTTGTGCAGCCACCCCAAAAAATCCACCTCTGAGCTGTGAACCCGCAGGGTTTTCGCAATTTGCGCTTGCCGCCTGAGTCTCACGCTGCAAATTTGGTTCCACATCGGAACAACCCGAACGGCAATTGCGCCTCGCTTTGACACCGCTTTCCTGCGGCAAGTCAGCGGGGCGTTTTGCGTTTTGGATCAGGGGTGCTGCGGGAGCGGATATGAAGAAACGGATCGAACTTGGCCTGCTATATTCCCGCTCGGGGAGCTATTCTCTGATTTCAGAGGCTTGCCGGACCGGGGCGCTGAGCGCGATTGCAGAGATCAACGCGATGCCCGATTTCCCGCTCACCTTTGCTCCGGTCGAGCGCGACCCAGCGGGCAACATCGACGCCTACGGTCCGCTCTGCGAGGAAATTCTGCGAGACAGCGATGCCCGCCACGTGATCGGCTGCGTCACGTCGTGGAGCCGCAAGGAAGTGATCCCGACGCTGGAGAAAGCGGGCGGTACGCTCTGGTACGCGGTGCCCTACGAAGGGTTCGAAGCCTCGGATCATGTCGTCTACACCCATGCCTGCCCGAACCAGCACCTGCTGCCAATGCTCGGCTGGGCCTTCGCCCGGCTGGGACGGCGGGGCTTTCTGACCGGCTCGAATTACATCTGGGGCTGGGAGATGAACCGGCTCGCCCGAGACGTGATCTCGACCGCTAGCGGCGAGGTTCTGGGCGAACGTTACCTGCCGCTCGGCTCGCTTGATGTCGACCGGATGATTGCTGAAATTCGCGCGACCCGGCCCGATTTCATTCTCAACAACCTGATCGGCCCGTCGCAATACGCCTTCCTCGAAGCCTATCACAGGCTCGGTCAGGAGGACGCCCATTTCCGGCCCGAGACCTGCCCGATCCTCTCATGCAATCTGACCGAATGCGAATTGCCCGCGATCCATCCGGGCGCGGCCGAGGGGCTCGTGGCCGCCGGGCCGTATTTCCGCGGCGCGACCGGCTGGCCGCAGGCGCAGCGCAATTTCGGCTCCTCGCATGAAGCGGCCGCGTGGTCCTCGGTCTATCGTCTCGCGCTTCTGCTCTCGGGGCACGAAGACGCCCCGGACCAGAGCCTCGCACAACTCTTGCACGATGCGCCGCAGGGTACCGAGGGGATCGACGCCTCGACCCACCATACCGCCCTGCCCGTCCTGATCGCGCAGGTCGAGAACGGCGCTTTCACCGTTCGCGAGCGGTTCGAAGCCGTCGCGGGCGACCCCTATCTCGCACGGGGTCGCAACGCGGTCTCGCCCGGCGCGCCCCGACTGAAGGTGGTGTCATGAAACGCAAGATCCGCATCCCCGATCTCGGTGGCGCCCGCGCCTATATCCTGCATCGCCCGCACGCGACCGTGCAGGCGCTCGAGCGGCAGTTGCGCGCGATCGGACTGACGGTCGTGCATTGCTGGCCCGAACTTCCGGCGGAAGCGCTGTCGGGCGATTTCGTCTTCTTCGACGCGGATCAGGGCTATGACGAGCAATTCCCGTGGAAGCCGGGGCAAAGCCCGATGCCGATGATCGCGCTGATCGGGACCGAAGCGCCGGGCCGGATCGAATGGTCGCTGGAAGCCGGTGCCCATGCGCAGCTCCTCAAACCGGTGGGCGATGGCGGGGTCTATTCAGCGCTGCTGATCGCGCGGCTCGGTTTCGAGGCGCGGGCGCAGCTTTCGGCGGAGATCGCGGATTTGCGTCGCCGCCTCGACGAGCGCCAGACGGTGGTGCGGGCGGTCACTCTGCTGGCCGCGCGGGGAAAGAGTGAGGCGGAGGCCTATGACCAGCTCCGCCAGATGGCGATGGCCTGGCGCGTGAGTTTTGAGGATGCCGCGCGCCGCATCGTCGCCAACCATGACGAACAAAGGAAGACCGATGACCGACGCGACCTTGGCTGAGGGACCGGCCCGACCGCAAAGCGCCTTGCGCCGCCTGATGCGCCGCAAGCTCGCCCTTCTGGGCTTTGCGATCATCGCGATCGTAACGCTTGGCGCGATTTTCGCGCCGTGGATCGCGCCATTCGAGCCGCAGGACCAGATGTTCGACGGGCTGACGCTGGAAGGCGCCCCCATGCCGCCGGGCGAAAAGTTCTGGCTCGGCACCGACCTTCTCGGCCGCGACCTGTTCTCCCGCATCCTTTATGGCGCGCGGACCTCGCTGATCATCGGCGTCGTCGCGAACGGCCTGGCGCTGATTATCGGCACGCTGATCGGCGTGACGGCAGGCTATTTCCGCGGCTGGATCGGTGCGGTGCTGATGCGCTTCACCGACCTGATGATGGCCTTCCCGGCGCTGCTGCTGGCGATCTGCCTCGCCGCTATCTTCACGCCGTCGCTGTGGATCGTCGCGATGGTGATCGCGCTGGTGAACTGGGTGCAGACGGCGCGCGTGGTCTTCACCGAGACCTCGGCATTGGCCGAGCGCGAATTCGTCGCCGCCGAGCGGACCCTCGGCGCGGGCACGGTGCGCATCCTGTTCCGTCACATCCTGCCGCATCTGGTGCCGATGATCATCGTCTGGGGCACGCTGGGGATTTCGACCACGGTGCTGCTGGAGGCGACGCTGAGCTATCTCGGCGTGGGGGTTCAGCCGCCGACGCCGAGCTGGGGCAACATCATCTTCGAGAACCAGACCTATTTCCAGGCGGCCCCTTGGCTCGTCTTCATCCCGGGCGCCGCGATCCTGCTGCTGGCGCTGTCCTTCAACCTCGTGGGCGACGCATTGCGCGACGTGCTCGACCCGACGCAGAGAGGGCGTGACTGATGCTGGCCTATCTGATCCGACGCCTGATCCAGGCTGCCCTGATCCTCCTCGGCGTCTCCTTCATCACATTCTTCCTGCTCTTCGTGCTGCCGGCCGACCCGGTGCGTCAGATCGCGGGCCGCTCGGCCACGCCCGAGACGGTTGCCAATATCCGCCACCAGCTGGGCCTCGATCAGCCCTTCATCGTGCAATACTGGCGCTACCTGACCGGGTTGTTCCAGGGCGATATGGGCCGCAGCTACCTGCAGAAGACCGAGGTCGCGACGCTGGTCGCCGCGCGCCTGCCCGCGACGCTCCTGCTGATGCTGGGCGCGATCGTCGCCGAACTGATCATGGGGCTCACGCTGGGCATCGTCGCTGCGATCCGCCGCGGCGGCGCGCTCGACCAGTCGCTGATGATCACTTCGTTCGTCGCGGTCTCGGCGCCGCAATTCGTGGTCGGCCTGCTTCTGCTCTATGTATTCGCGGTCAAGCTGAGCTGGTTCCCGATCGGCGGCTACGGCAGCTTCTCGAACCTCGTGCTGCCGGCGCTGACCCTCGGGATCATGGGCTCGGGCTGGTACAGCCGGATGATGCGCTCCTCGATGATCGACGTGCTGCGCTCGGACTATATCCGTACCGCGCGCGCCAAGGGTCTGCGGCGCTTCCGGGTGCTGGCGCTGCACGCGATGCCGAACGCCATCCTGCCGATCATCGCGATGATCGGGATCGATATCGGCATCTTCATGTCCGGCATCGTCGTCGTGGAAAGCGTCTTTGGCTGGCCCGGCATCGGGCAGCTCGCCTGGCAGGCGATCCAGCGCGTCGACATCCCGATCATCATGGGCGTCACGCTCGTATCCGCCTGCGCGATCGTGCTGGGCAACCTGCTGGCCGACCTGATCACACCTTTCATCGATCCGCGCATCAAGCTGCGCTGATCGCAACCAGAGCCCCGGAGGAACCGGGCCCCTCGACCAACGTCCAACGGAGAAAGAGAGACAAAATGAGCTTGATGAGAAAGATGCTCGTGACGAGCACCCTCGCGGTGTCGCTGGGCTTCGGCAGCTTTGCCGCGGCGGCGGACTACACCCCCGACCCGAACGCCAAGGAAGGCGGCGATATCGTCATCACCTACAAGGATGACGTGGCCACGCTGGACCCGGCGATCGGCTATGACTGGCAGAACTGGTCGATGATCAAATCGATCTTCGACGGGCTGATGGATTACGTTCCCGGCACCACCGAGCTGCGCCCCGGCCTCGCCGAGAGCTACGAGATCTCGGATGACGGCACGGTCTTCACCTTCCACCTGCGCAAGGGCGTAAAGTTCCACAACGGTCGCGAAATGACCGCCGAAGACGTGAAATACTCGCTCGACCGCGTGACCACGCCCGCGACCCAGTCGCCCGGCGCAGGCTTCTTCGGCTCGATCAAGGGCTATGACGCGATGGCGGACGGCTCGGCCACGAGCCTCGAAGGCGTGACCGTCGTCGATCCCTACACCGTCAAGATCGAGCTGTCGCGCGCCGACGCGACCTTCCTGCACGTGATGGCGCTGAACTTCGCCTCGGTCGTGCCGAAGGAAGCGGTCGACGAATACGGCACCGATTTCGGCAAGCATCCCGTCGGCACCGGCGCGTTCAAGCTCGCCGACTGGACGATCGGCCAGCAGCTCGTGTTCCAGAAGAACGCCGATTACTGGCGCGAGGGCATCCCCTATCTCGACACCATCACCTTCGAGGTCGGCCAGGAGCCGATCGTGGCCCTGCTGCGCCTGCAGAAGGGTGAGGTGGACGTGCCCGGCGATGGCATCCCGCCGGCGAAGTTCAACGAGGTGATGAACAATCCCGACGAGGCCAAGCGCGTCGTCATGGGCGGCCAGCTGCATACCGGCTACATCACGCTGAACACCCAGATGGCGCCCTTCGACAAGGTCGAGGTGCGTCGGGCGATGAACATGGCGATCAACAAGGATCGCATCGTGCAGATGATCAACGGTCGCGCCACGCCCGCGAACCAGCCGCTGCCGCCGTCGATGCCGGGCTACACCAAGGATTACGAAGGCTACCCCTTCGATCAGGAAAAGGCCAAGCAGATGCTCGCGGATGCGGGCTATCCCGATGGGTTCGAGACCGAGCTCTACGTGATGAACACCGATCCGAACCCGCGCATCGCCCAGGCGATCCAGCAGGACCTGTCGCAGATCGGCGTGAAGGTCGACATCAAGGCGCTGGCGCAGGCCAACGTGATCGAAGCGGGCGGCACGCCGAAAACCGCGCCGATGATCTGGTCGGGCGGCATGGCGTGGATCGCCGACTTCCCCGATCCGTCCAACTTCTACGGGCCGATCCTGGGCTGCGCGGGTGCGGTCGAGGGCGGCTGGAACTGGTCGTGGTACTGCAACAAGGAACTCGACGCGATGGCGACCGAGGCGGACTCGATCACCGACCCGGCCAAGCAGGACGAACGCCTGCAGAAATGGTCCGACGTTTACATGAAGGTCATGGAAGACGCGCCGTGGGTGCCGGTGTTCAACGAGAACCGCTACACCATGAAGTCGAGCCGTATGGGCGGCGAAGATGCGCTCTATGTCGACCCGGTCTCGATCCCCGTGAACTACGACTACGTGTACGTGACGGAGTAAGCGCGCATGTGCAAAGCCTGTGACTATACGATCCACGGCGCACAGCACCATTTCGGCTGGGACAACTCGCTTGTCCCGGCCGAGACGGTGGCCCCGGGATCGACCATCGAATTCCATTGCCACGACAGCTCGGCCGGACAGCTCGGACCGTCCTCGACCGTGGAAGACGTCAAGACGCTCGATTTCGGCAAGATCAACCCGGTCTCCGGCCCGATCTATGTCGAAGGCGCGAAACCCGGTGACGTGCTAAAGGTCACCATCGACAGCTTCACCCCGCGCGAGCAGGAAGGCTCCGCCTGGGGTTGGACCGCCAACATTCCGGGCTTCGGCCTGCTGGCGGATCAGTTCGAGGATCCGGCGCTGACGATCTGGAAATACGACGCTGCCTCGCCCGACAAGGCGCTTTGGGGCAGCGAAGGCAAGGTGGGTCTCAAACCGTTTTGCGGCACGATCGGCGTCGCCCCGGCAGAAGCCGGCCCGCATTCCATCGTCCCGCCGCGCCGCGTGGGCGGGAATCTCGACATTCGCGATCTGGCGGCGGGCACCACGCTCTACCTGCCGGTCGAGGTCGAGGGCGCGCTGTTCTCCGTGGGCGACACCCATGCCGCCCAAGGCGATGGCGAGGTCTGCGGCACCGCGATCGAAAGCCCGATGAACTGCGTGCTCAGCTTCGACCTGATCAAGAACGAGACGCTGAAATTCCCGCGATTCACCACGCCGGGGCCGGTCACGCGCCACCTCGACACGGCGGGCTACGAGGTCACGACGGGCATCGGCCCGGACCTGATGTCGGGCGCGCGCGATGCGGTCTCGGGCATGATCGACCTTCTGTGCGCACAGCGCGGCATGTCGGCGGTCGACGCCTATATGCTGGTTTCGACCTGTGGCGATCTGCGCATCTCCGAGATCGTCGATATGCCCAACTGGGTCGTCAGCTTCTACTTCCCGAGAAACGTGTTCGAATGATCGAAATGCAACAAACGAAAGCCGGGGCCGTCATGGCCCCGGAGCCCGCCCAGCCGGTGCTCGCCGTCGAAGGTCTCACGATCTCGGTGCGCTCGGAGGGGCGCGAGCGGGCGCTGGTCAGCGATCTGAGCTTCACGCTCGCACGCGGCGAGACCATCGCTATCGCGGGCGAGAGCGGGTCGGGCAAGTCGCTGACCTCTCTGGCCATCATGGGTCTGTTGCCGCCCCCTGCCCTTCGGGTCAGTTCCGGCGCCATCCGCTTCCATGACGAAGACCTGACGCGCCTGCCCGAGGGCCGGATGCGCGCCATTCGCGGCAACCGCATCGCGATGATCTTCCAGGAGCCGATGACCTCGCTCAACCCGGTGCTGACGATCGGCTTGCAACTCTCCGAAGCGATCCGCGCGCATGAGCCGGTCTCGAAGCCAGAGGCTCGGACCCGTGCGCTTGAGGCGCTGCGGCGTGTGCGCATCTCCGAACCCGAGCGTCGCATGACGCAATATCCGCACGAGCTGTCCGGCGGCATGCGGCAGCGCGTGATGATCGCGATGGCGCTGGCGCTGCGCCCCGACGTGTTGATCGCCGATGAGCCCACGACCGCGCTCGACGTGACAGTGCAGCGCGAGGTGCTCGATCTGCTGCGCGATCTGCAGGACGAGATGGGAACGGCGATCATCCTGATCACCCACGACATGGGCGTCGTCGCCGAGATGGCCGAGCGGGTCATCGTCATGAAGCAGGGTCAGGCGGTCGAGACCGGCCCTGTCTCGCAGATTTTCACCGCCCCGCGCGAGGCCTATACGCAGGACCTGCTGGCCGCGGTACCGCGCATGGGCGATGGCAGCGGCGCTGCGGGCGCGTCCCCGGATGCCAAACCCGTGGCGCGGCTGCGCGACGTGAAGGTGCATTTCGACATCCGCGGCGGTATCCTGTCGCAGGTCACGCACCGGGTGCACGCGGTCGAGGGTGTCAGCTTCGACATCATGGAGGGCGAGACCTTCTCGCTCGTGGGTGAAAGCGGCTGCGGCAAATCCACCATCGCGAAGGCGCTGACCGGCCTCGTGCCGCATCAGGGCCGCATCGAGGTCGCAGGCCACACGATGGGCAGTTTGAGCGGCGCGAAGATGAAGGAGATGCGCCGCGACGTGCAGATCGTTTTTCAGGACCCGATGGCCGCGCTAGATCCGCGGATGCGGGTGGGCGATCTGGTGGCCGAGCCGCTGGTGATCCATGGCATCGGTACGCCCGAGGAGCAACGCGAGAAGGTCGCGGCGCTGTTCGAACGCGTCGGCCTCACCCGCGATCAGCTCGACCGCTATCCGCACGAGTTCTCGGGCGGCCAGCGCCAGCGAATCTGCATCGCCCGCGCACTGGCGCTGCAGCCCAAGCTGATCGTCGCGGATGAAAGCGTCTCGGCGCTGGATGTGTCGGTGCAGGCACGGGTGCTGGACCTGCTCGAGGCGCTGAAGCGCGAGTTCGGCATCGCGTACCTGTTCATCAGCCATGACATGGCCGTGGTCGAGAACATCTCGGACCGGATCGCGGTGATGTATATGGGGCAAATCGTGGAGATGGGCACGCGGGCGCAGATCTTCGGCGCACCGCAGCACCCCTACACGAAGCGCCTGATGGCCGCCGTGCCGATCCCCGACCCCGACAAGGTGCGCGAACCCATTCCGCGCCTCTCCGGCGAGGTTCCCAGCCCGGTCTACAAGCTGGGCACCGGCCCGCAGCGGCTCACGCTGCGCGACGTTGGCGACGGACACCTGGTGGCGGATGGTGATCTCCCCGCGATGCCCTCCGATACCGCGGCCGAATAAGCGCGAACAGCCAACAGATAAACGAAAACACCGCGGCGCTGTTCGGCGCCGCGGTGTTCTATTTGGCAGATCGGTGGCCTTCGTTCCCGAAGCGGCTTTACGTCTCGACGCCGATCCGTTCGTGGCGAAGCGTCGCCTCCGTAGCTTTCGCATGGCTGGCGATCTCTTCCATCGGTGCGAACCAGACGTCGCCCGTCGCCACGGCGCGTTCCAGCAGCCGTTCCATCTCGCGCCAGCGCGCCAACCGGCCCGTCAGGAACGGGTGGAGCACCGGCATCCAGAACCCGCCCGCCTCGTGCATCGCGTCGAACTCCTCGGCGAAGGCGCGGATGCCATCGGAGGGCGCACGGATCGGCATCAGGTAGTCGATCTCGCCGAAATGCGCGAAGGGCGGCCAGTCATCGGTGCCCCAATGCGGC
This sequence comes from Thioclava nitratireducens, assembly GCF_001940525.2. Taxonomy (NCBI): domain Bacteria; kingdom Pseudomonadati; phylum Pseudomonadota; class Alphaproteobacteria; order Rhodobacterales; family Paracoccaceae; genus Thioclava; species Thioclava nitratireducens. Next base: position 2,057,733 of record NZ_CP019437.1, on the reverse strand, counting down.
GGCATCTCGATCAGGCTGCCTTTCGGGGTTTCGACGCGGTAGGGCAACTCGTCGGCCATCATCGAGCTGTCATAGAGAAACCCGTGCTCGATCAACCGGTTCAGCATCGCGGGCGTGAAGGAATAGACCGGCGCGCGATAGCCGCGCGGCTTGCGGCCCGTCATCGAGACATGAACCTCCAGCGCGCGCTCGAACAGCTCCGCCTCGCGTTCGTCGGAATGTTCCATGGGGTCTTCGTGCATCCACGAATGGTGCCCGATTTCGTGCCCTGCCTTCAGGATCGCCTCGACCGTCGCGGGATAATTCTGCATCACCCAGGCGGGCATGAAGAAGGTCTGCGTGAGGCCCAGACGGCGATAGGTCTCGAGGATGCGCGGCACCGCGACCGTCGGCCCGTAGCGACCCATCGAAATCGGCTGCAGGCGCAGCTCGGCATCGTCAGGACGGGCGGTGCGGATCAACGAATCCGCGTCGATATCGAAGGTCACGCAGGCGGCGCAGCGCTTGCCCTCGGGCCAGGTGATCGGGTTGAGAAACATGTCACTCTCCGCTCAGGAAGGATCGGCGGACACCGGGAGCGTCACCGAGAACAGCGCCACGATATCGTTGCGCAGCCAGGTCTCGATATCGTCCCGGCGCGCGGCGTCGGTGGAAATGAACTGGATGAAACGGGCGTTCTGCAGCTGGAACAGCGCGCGGCCCAAGTGGAGCGGGTTGAGATCGGCACTGAGCCGGCCGTCCCGCTGCATCGCCTCGATCCGGCGCACCAGCACCGAGGCAAGCTGTTCGTCGAGCTTGAAATAGGCCTTGGACAGCTGCGTGCCCGCCTCGATCGTGACCGCAGCGATGACCTGACGCCAGATTTCCTTCTCCAGCGTCTGCATCGCGTGTTCCATGATCTCATGCGCGAAGGCGAGCGTCAGCTCGACGAGATCGGCCTCTTTCCCGGGCAACCTGGCGTCGAGCCGTTCCAAGAGCTGCTTGTCGCTCTCGATGACCAGCGCGAGCAGCACCCCCGCCTTGGTTCCGTAGTAGTTGTGGACAGTCACCCCCGAGACGCCCGCGGCGACCGCGATCGCCTCGATCGTCGTCTTGTCATAGCCCTTTTCGCGAAAAAGCTCTTTGGCCGATGTCACGATGCGGTTGCGACGGTCTTGTTTTTGTTGGGCGCGCAGGTTGCTCACAAGGTCCTCCTAGGGTTGCGAACAGTTGTCTGCGATGGCTCGTTTTTGGTCAAGACAAAATTTTTATTGCATAAAAGTTTTTATCTCATAAAGTTTTCTTCACAAGATCAAGAATCCATACCAACAGCGAGGTCCGCTTATGCGCTCCGTTCTCAAAATCGCCGCCGCCTCCGCGGTCGCCCTCTCCGCGGGCAGCCTCTCCGCTGCCGCCGCTGAAACCGTCAATGTCGGGGTCTGCGTCTCTTGGCCGGGCTATGCCATGCTCGAAGTCGCCAAGGAGCAGAACCTGATCCCCGATTACGATCTCAACATCACGATCTTCGAAGATCCGCTGGGCGGGCATGCCGCCCTCGCCGCGGGTCAGATCGACGTCTATGGTTGCACCGCCGATTACACGCCGCTGGTCGTGGATCGCGGCACCGACGTGGTGAACGTGGCTCAGCTCAACCCCTCCTACGGGGTCGATCACGTCATCCTCGCACCGGACACCGAGCCCGCCGACCTGCCGGGCAAGAAGGTCGCGGCCCCGCAGGCCTATATCGGCCAGCTGCTGATGGGGATCTGGCTCGATTCCGAGGGCATCACTCCCGATCAGGTGGAATGGGTGAACCTCAACGCCGATGAAGCCGTCGGTCCGATGATGTCGGGCGACCTGTCCGCCGCCTACATGTACGAGCCGTGGATTTCCAAGGTGCTCGAGGCGAAACCGGGCGCGCGCTCCATCGTCGACACCTCCGATCCGGAAATGCTCAAGACCGGGATCTTCATGGACGCGCTCTACATGAACAAGAAGTTCATCGCCGATAACCGCGAGGCGGCGCTGGCGGTACTGAAGGCGCGCTGGGATGGTCTGGCCTACTGGAACCAGCATACCGAAGAGGCCAACAAGATGATCGCCTCCTTCCTGCAATGGCCCGCCGAGGATGTCGGCTACGTTATCGGCACCAACGGCAAGTCCTTCGAGGGCGGCATCTACATGATGGATTTCGACGAGTCTGCCCGGCTCTGCGGCGTGCTCGACGGCGAAGGCCCGCTTGGCATGGCCAACGGCTCGATGGTCGACTCGATCGCGATGACCAATGACTGGTGGATCAAACTCGGCCTGATGGAAAACAAGGTCGATGCGTCGAAGGGCGTCGACTGCTCGCTGATGGGCGATCTGGTCAAGTCCGGCTACCGCCAGAGCCTGACCGCACACTAAGACACGCGGGAAGCGCCACGTCCCGGCGCTTCCCTTCCCCCAAGCCGGAGCATCTGCCTTGAGCGCCCGACCCACTCCCTTTCTCCAGCTGCGCAAGCCCGTGAACCGCCGTCAGAAGCTGCTTTCCGCGCTCGCCGTCTGGGTGCTGTTCTTCGGCATCTGGATCGTCGCCTCGGCCAGCGGTCTGGTGAACCCGCTTCTCGTCCCAGCCCCGCATCAGGTCTTCGCGACAACCTTCGATCTGTTCTTCAGTCGCGGCTTCAGCAGCGATGTCCTGATCTCCATCAGCCGCGTGCTGATCGCCTTCGCGCTGGCCAGCGCCGTGGCGGTGCCGCTGGGCGTGATGATGGGCTCCTTCCCCGCGATCGAGGCGTTCTTCGCCCCCTTCGTCTCCGCCTGGCGCTATCTGCCCGCGCCGTCCTTCATCCCGATCCTGCTAATGTGGTTCGGCACCGGCGAGGCCCCTAAACTGGCGCTGCTGTTCCTCGGGGTGATCTTCTTCCTGATCACGCTGATCATGGATCACACCAAGAACGTCCGCGAGGAACTCGTCGAGACTGCCCTCACGCTAGGCGCACCGCGCCGCAAGGTCGTGGCTCGCGTGATCTTCCCCGCCGTTCTGCCCGATATCGTGACCGCGATGCGCCAGATGCTGGCGATGACCTGGACCTATCTGGTGATCGCCGAGATCGTCGCCTCCACCACCGGCATCGGCGCGATGATGATGCGCGCGCGACGTTTCCTGAAGACCGATGAAATCCTGTCGGGGATCATCGTGATCGGGGTGCTGGGCCTGCTGTTCGACCTCGCCTTCTCCGCCCTGCATCGCTGGGCCTTCCCTTATCTGAGAAAGAGCTGAGCATGGCTGCCGAAACCGCATTGGAAATCCGCGAAATCACGAAGGAATTCGAGCTGTCGGGCGGGCGCAAGCTGGTCGCCGTCGAGGGCGCGGGCTTCACCGTCGAACGCAACTCCATCTGCGTCCTTCTCGGCCCGTCGGGCTGCGGGAAATCGACGATCCTGCGCATGATCGCGGGGCTCGAGACCCCGAGCGGCGGCGAGATCGTCATCGGCGGCCGTCGCGTAGAGGGACCGGGCCGCGACCGGGGCATGGTCTTTCAGGCCTATACCTCCTTCGACTGGCTGACGGTGCGCAAGAATGTCGAGTTCGGGATGCAGATCAACGGCGTCCCGGCCGCCGAGCGCCGCGAACGCGCGGAGCGCTTCATCAATCTCGTAGGCCTCGGGAAATTCGCCGAAGCCTACCCGTCGCAACTCTCGGGCGGGATGCGTCAGCGCGTCGCCATCGCGCGCACGCTCGCCAATGACCCCGAGGTCTTGCTGATGGACGAGCCGTTCGGCGCACTCGATGCCGAGACCCGTTGGCTGATGCAGGAACTGATGATCGACGTCGCCGAGAAGACCAACACGACGATGGTGATCGTCACCCACGATCTGGAGGAGGCGATTTTCCTCGCCGACAAGATCGTCTTTCTCTCGAGCCATCCGGGCCGGGTGAAAGAGGTGATCGTGCCCGAATTCAAGCAGGGCGCGCGGATCGCCGACAAGGAAAAGGCCGTGAAACTGGAAGGCTACTCCGACCTGGAGGGGCATCTGATGCGGCTGATGAGAGAGGAAGGACGCGGCAAGGAATGAGTGTGACATTCGACTTCACCGGAAAGACCGTTCTGGTCACAGGCGCATCGAGCGGGATCGGCTATGGCATCGCCGAAGGGTTTGCCCGCGCAGGCGCCGACCTGATCATTCTGTCAGAGACCGACGCGATCTATGAGGCCGCCGAGAGCCTGCCCGGCAAGGTCCGCGCGATCCGCTGCGACATCGCCGAGGCGGAGATGGTGACCGAGGCGCTGGCCGATATCGAACGCGTCGATGTGCTGGTGAACAATGCAGGGCTCGAGCGCCCCACGCCGCTCACCGGCGACAATCCCACGGGCAACGCGATGTTCGAGCGGATCGTGGCGATCAACGTGACCGGCACGCAGAACGTGACCGACGCGCTGATCTCGCGCATTCCCGAGGGCGGGCGCATCGTGATCACCGCCTCGATCTGGGCGCGCACCGCCGTACCGGGCTTCTCGGCCTACGTCGCCAGCAAACACGCCCTTCTGGGGCTGACCCGGACATGGGCGCAGGAGCTGGGCCCTCGCGGCATCCGCGTCAACGCGATCTGCCCCGGCTGGGTGAAAACCGGGCCGGCGGCCAATTCGCTGCGGGAGCTGGCGGAGTCCAGCGGGCGCAGCGAGGCCGAGGTCGAGGCCGAGATCATGGCCGCGCAAGCCATCGACGGGCTGATGGTGCCCGCCGACATGGCCGATCCGTATATGTTCCTCGCGTCCGAGGCTGGCGCGAATATCACCGGTCAGGCGCTCAACGTCGACCGCGGCGAGGTCATGTCATGAGCCTCGACGGTAAAGTTGCACTGGTCACCGGCGGCTCGCGCGGGATCGGGCGCGCCATCTCGCTGGCGCTGGCGGCACAAGGCGCGAAAGTCGCGTTCTGCCATCCCGACGATGCGCAGGCGCGCGAAACGCTCGCCGAACTTCAAAAGCTGACCGAGGCGGAATCCCTGCCCGCCGACGTCTCCGACGAGGCGCAGGTCGAGGGGATGTTCGACGCCGTCAAGTCGCGGTTCGGGCGGATCGACATCCTCGTGAACAACGCGGGGATCCTGCGCGAAAGCCCGATTGCCGAGACGAAGATAGACGAGTTCGACCGCGTGATCGCGGTGAACCTGCGCGGCACATTCCTCGCCGCCCGTGCCTTCGTGCGCAGGGCCGAGGAAGGCCGGATCATCAATATCGCGAGCGATCTGGGTTTTCTCGGGCGCGAGGAAATGTCCGCCTATACCGCCTCTAAGGGCGGGATCATCGCGCTCACCCGGACACTCGCGCGCGAACTGGCACCGAAAATCCTTGTCAACGCCATCGCGCCGGGCTCGATCGAGACCGACATGACGAGCCCCGCCTCGATGAGCCCCGAACAGCTGGCAATCGACATGGCGACGCCCCTCGCCCGGTTCGGCCAGCCCGAGGATATCGCCGCGATGGCCTGCTATCTCGCGGGCCCGCAGAGCAATTTCATCACCGGTCAATGCTTCGGCGTGAACGGTGGCAGTGTCATGACCTGACAGGAGCGACCCCATGTCCAGCGATCCCTTTTTCCACCCCGTTTCCGGCTTCGATCTACCCCGCTTCGCGGGCGTGCCGACCTTCATGCGCCTGCCGCATGTGCCGCTCGACGATCCGCGCCTGAGCGACGTGCAGATCGGTCTGATCGGCAGCCCGTGGGACTCCGGCACCACCAACCGTCCCGGCCCGCGCCACGGCCCGCGCCAGTTGCGCGATCTCTCGACGATGATCCGGGCGCAGAACGGCGCGACCGGCGTGCGCCCCTTCGAGATGGTCAACTGCGCCGATCTCGGCGATGTCTCCCCGAACCCCGCCGACATTCAGGACGCGATGGACCGGATCACCCGGTTTTTCGAGACGGTCCGCGAGCATGGAATCCGCCCGCTCACCGCAGGCGGCGACCACCTCAATTCGCTGCCGATCCTGCGCGCGTTGGGCACGCCCGAGCCGCTCGGCATGGTACATTTCGACAGCCATACCGACCTCTTCCACAGCTATTTCGGCGGCACCATGTACACGCATGGCACGCCCTTCCGCCGTGCCATCGAAGAAGAGCTGCTCGACCCGAAACGCGTGGTGCAGATCGGTATTCGCGGCTCCACCTATGATAGCGAAGATCGCGATTTTGCCGACAGCGTAGGCGTGCGCGTGATCCCGATCGAGGAGTTCCACGCCCGCGGCGTCGAGGATGTGATGACCGAGGCGCGCGAGATAGTGGGCTCCAAGCCCACCTATCTCTCCTACGATATCGACTTCATCGACCCGGCTTTCGCGCCCGGAACGGGCACGCCGGAAGTGGGCGGCCCGAATTCCTATCAGGCATTGCAGGTGATCCGTCTGCTCGACGGGGTGGATATCGTAGGCGCCGATCTCGTCGAGGTCTCCCCGCCCTTCGACCCTTCCGGCGCAACCGCCTTCCTCGGCGTCTCGGTGATGTTCGAGATCCTGTGCCAGATGGCCGTGACCATGACGCGCGGGTAACCGCGACCGCCCCATCCTGCCCTGTCCTGTCCCGGCATTTCGCAGGCCGCCCTTCACATTCCGGAGGACGGTCTGCGATGATCGCGGGACCGGCTCACCCCACCCAGCGCATCGCGTTCGCGCGGGTGCGATAAACCGGGGTCATATTGTTGGCGAGGCTCGCAGCGAGGTCGAGATCGGCGCTCAGCAAACTGGCGACCTCCTGCAGCGCGAGGCCGAGATAGCGCGCGATCTCCTGTGGAGAGAGGCCGAGATCGCGCAACGCCGAGACCTCCAATGTGCGGTCCGGTCCCGTTTTCCGAAGCCGCACTCCGGTCGGGCCGGCCGTGTCGTCCGGTCTGGCGCGCGTGCCCGGCAGCGGCCACGGAACGGTCTCCGGCGCGAGGCCATCGTCCCGCGACCTTCGCGGCTGCGGCAGAAGGTCAGAACTGTTCTCGGGGGTGATCCAACGAAACATCCGCACACTCCTTCGAGCTTGGCTATGACGCCTTCCAGCTAAAACCAATTGGGCCAGCCGCGCCATTGACCGCCGTCAATGCGAAACCCGCAAACCCTCTCGGACGGTCTGTCTGGGCGGGGTTTCGCCCATTTCTCGCAGAGGTTTGCGACAGGCGCGAGACAGGGTCACAGTTGCGCGAAAAAAATTTGGTCAAAGCGCCGGAGAGTTTGGCCGGCCCTGCCTCTGGGCGCGTCAAACGTGACGAAAGGCCATCGTCCGACGCGCGATGTCGATGTTTTCACATCGGAAATCACACGACAACGATGACCCTTCGATCGATGGAGCTCTCCGTGTCGGGGCGGACCGGCCACCGGGCCGCAGCGCGCAGCGTATCCGTATGGCGATCTCCGTATCGACTCCTCGCATCGATTTCGGAAGTCTGCGCGCGATCCGCGCGACCTGCATTGACCAGCGACAATCGCGCGGCAGGTGCCTTCATTCCTGCAAGGTGGCGACATGCTCCGCGATCGCCAGCACCCGGCCCCGGATCACCGCCTCGGTTCCGAAACGCCCGACCAACGGCTCCAGCTCGTTGCGGAACAGCGCGCCGAAGACCGGCATCGGCCCGCCATGCCCGCGCACTTCCGTCCGCCCGTCGAGGATCTGGATAACCTTGAGCAGCGGGAACGTCCCGTCGTTGGCCGCAGACAACCCGGTCAGCGCGGGAATGTCCTGAATGAAGGCCTCTGCGAGCGGGCCGTCACCCTGCCCCTTCATGCCGTGACAGGCGGCACAATTGTCCGCATAAAGCTGCGCGCCCATCTCGTCGGACGTCATGGCGTCCTGAGCCGCGAGCGGTCCTGCCGCGCCGATCAAGACGAGAGCGAGCAGGAAAGGTCGAACCTGAGTCATTTGATATCCTCCCATATCGGTGGCCCAGCTTTCCCGCGGCGCGGTGCCGCGGCATTGTCCGCCGTCAATTCGGAGGCGTTGGCGGGGCGCGCCTGGTCCTACGCGCAGATAGCCGAGCCCCGCACCGGCGCCTTCGCTACGCCGCGATTGACGCCCGATAATGGCGCCTGCTCCGCGCTGGGGCATCATTTGGCATTCGCGGAAGGCTCGGGGTGACCTCGCTCGGTCGCCCCGGTCGAAGAGCATTTCGCGAATCCCGTCGGCCACCATGCGCCCCTCCCCGAGGCGTGGCCGGCGGGACCGAATTCATCGGCGTGGCGGTCTCTCTCCGCCGCCTTCTATCCCCTATGCTACGCGCAACAATATTGCGCACAACGCCACTCAAATTGCACAAATTAACATTTCTCTACAATTCACCGCCTGACAGATGCCCTCCGACACGGCAAGATTCCTCTCGTCACGCAGGTGACCGTTGCCCACGAACTGCCACCGACCGGGCGACCCTAGGGGGAGGGAAACATGTCAAGTATTCAGCCGATACGGCCGCAATTCGACGCGAAATGCGACGACTGCACGGCGCGCCAGACAGGGCTCTGCAGCGCTTTCGATCGTGACGCGCTACTCGATTTCGCCCGGCGCAGCTACCGTGAAACCTATCGCCAAGGGGCCGAGATCGCGGCACAGGGCGAAGCGGCGGACCGGATCGGGATCGTCGCATCCGGGCTCGTGAAACTCGTCGTTCTGACCGAAGGCGGCGACGAACACGTTCTGCAGATTCTGCGCACGGGCCACCTGATCGGCGACCCCGAACGCGAGGTGAACGGGTTCTCGAGCGAGGCCGCCACCGAGACCACCATCTGCTGGATGCCGCGCCAGACCTGGCACGGTTTTCTGCAGTCACATCCGCAAATCTTCCGGGGCTTCCTGTCGGCGCTGAACCGCCAATTCGAAGAATTGCAGATGAGCGTGGTGAAGATGCGCGGGCGCAGTACGGTGCAGCGGCTCGCGCTCTGGCTCGTGGAGCAGTTGCCCGGCGCGACCGAGGGCAGCACGCCGCAAATCCGCATCGTGCTGACCCGGCGCGATCTGGCCTCGCTGTTGGACATGACAGTGGAGACCCTGTGCCGCGCGCTGCACCAGATCGAGGAGCGCGGCGCAATCCGCCTGCTTGCGCCCGATCACCTCGCCGTCACCGATCTCGGGCGGTTGCGGCGACTTGCCAAGTTCCAGAACGAGCGGATCGGCGCGGCCCTTGCAGAACCCGCTCCCGCGCCGCGCCTGTCGGACTTCGACCGAGGGGCGATGGGCGGGAAAGCCACGGCCATGCGTAGCGGCGCGGGACAAGCGCCCAAAGGCTCGCTGGCTGCCGCGTTTCCCGGGACGCGGCGCTAGGCAACCGCCCCGGGCCAAGGCAGGTTTCGCCACGCGCGCATTGATCTCCATCAATGCACGCGCCTGCCCCTGCGGCAAAGCTCGGGGAGCCGACATCAACTCCGGAGGAGGCTCCGATGCCCAGCTCGACCGACGCGACCGCGTACACCAATGCGGGCTACGCCGAACTGCTGAAACGCCTGCTTCCACCCGACGGACCGGACCCTGCGCTGCTTGGCCCCTTCGTCGCGATGCAGATGCAGGCGGCGGATCGGACATTGCAGTTCAACCAGGAATGGCTGCGCTTCACCACCGATCGGATCACCTGTGACCGCGCCCTGCTCGCCAATCTCGCCAATCCCGGCGATCCGGCGGCCATCGCCGCCGCGTGGTCGGAATTCGTCTCGGGCGCGATCGACGACTATTCCGCGCTCTATCGCCGCCTCTGGGGACAGGTCGCCGAGGAAATGACGGCGGCTGTGTTCGACACGCAAAAACAGGCGCAGGAACTTTTCGTGACCTCACTGCGGGTCGCGGGCTCCGGAGAGAAGCGTCACGCGACGCCCGTATGAGAGCCCGCGGCAGCGGTTGGCGCGGCACGGGACGCGTGGTGCCAAGCGCGCAAGGAGTGGCGTCGATGGCAAATTCCGAAGAGTGCAGGCGCGACCCGAGACCGGGCCACGGCGTAGCGGCGCTCGCCGAGGATCTGGAGGGCGTGATCGATCTGATACCGGTTCCGGTCGCGGTGTTCGACACCGAGATGCGGTTCGTCGCGGCTTCGGCGGCGTTTCTGGCGGCCTACGGGGGCGATATCGCACATGCCGTCGGGTCGGACCATGACGCGTTGCTGCCGTGGCTGCCCACAGCCTGCCGCGACGCGCGCGGCAAAGCGCTGGCGGGCGAAACCGTGCAGTGCGACGAGAGCCGCACGATGCGTCCCGATGGCCGCGAGGCGTGGACCCGCTGGACCGTCGCACCGCTGCGCCGCGCAGGACAAGTCGCGGGGATCATACTGATCATCGAGGACATCAGCGCCGAAAAGGAATTTCAACAGCTGACGGACCTGCGCGCGGAAGAGATCATCGAGGCGATGAAAGCCGCGGGAATTGCGTTCTTCGAGATGGATTTCGACCGCGACACGCTCGTCGCGACGGAGCCCGCCCGGCAACTCCTCGAGACGCAGGAGGTGCCCGACAGCTTCGACACGTGGATCGCCCTCGCCGCGCCCGAGGATCGTGTGCGCCTGAAAGAGGCGCATCGCGCGGCGATCGACCCCACGGGCAGCCGGAAATTCTCCATCGAGTTCAAGCTCGCCCGCAGCGCCGAGCCCAAGGTGATCGAATTGCGCGGGAACATCCGCTTCGACGAGAGCGCCGACCCGCCCCGCCCGGTCGGCGCTATCGGCGCAATCCTCGACCGGACCGAACGCGCACGGATCGCGGCGGCGATGGTGCGCGGGCAGCGGATGGAAACCGTAGGCCGGATGGCCGGGCTGATCGCGCATGATTTCAACAATCTTCTGACCGTCATCCTGTCCAATCTGGAGCTGGCGGCGCGCACCGAGATGGCCGATCTCGCGCGCGGGCATCTCGAACGCGCCATCGACGCGACGCGGATCGGCGCGGGGTTCAACCAGCGGCTGCTGGCGCTCGCGGGGGCGCGGACGCCCAAACCGGTGCGCTTCGGCCTCGATGCGCAACTCGCAGAGACATGGACGCTTCTCGAGCGGGTGCTCGGAGAACAGGTGCATCTGCGTCTCTTGCCGGGCGCGGATCGAGGCCAGATCTACATGGATCGCGGGGAACTGGACGGAGCGCTGCTCAATCTCGTCATCAATGCCCGCGATGCGATTTCGGCGGCTGGCACCATCACGATCCGGACCGGCAGCGCGCAGCTCGACGTGCAGCAGGCAGGCGAAATCGAAGGCGCGCGCCCGGGCAGGTTCCTGACGGTTAGCGTGAGCGATACCGGCCACGGCATGACGCCGGATGTGCGGCGGCAGGCGCTCGATCCGTTCTTCACCACCAAGGATGCGCGGGTCGGGAACGGGCTCGGGCTGACGAGCGTCGCGAGTTCGGTGGCGCGGGCGGGCGGTTTTCTCGACATCGACAGCGCCCCCGGCGAGGGCACGACGATCACGCTCTATCTTCCCGAGGTCGACGGGGATCCCATGCTTGCCGCAGCCGAAGATCGCGACGCGCTGCGGATGGGTGACGGTCAGCTCGTGCTCGTGGTCGAGGACGATCCGCTGGTGCGCGAGACGGTTCTCGACCGGCTGGAAGCCTTGGGATACGCGGTGATCGAAGCCGGGAATGCGCATCAGGCGCTGGAGCAGATCGAGGCGGGCGAGCCGGTGGAGCTGCTGTTTTCCGACATCGTCCTGCCCGGCAGTTGCTCGGGCTTCGACCTGGTCGATCGGGTGCGCGCCCGAGACCCCCGATTGCCGGTGCTTCTGACTTCGGGGCACGCATCGGAGAAATTCGCCGGGCGTCCGAAGGTCGAGCAAGAGATCGAATTGCTCACGAAACCCTATTCGCTCTCGACGTTGAGCGCAGCCGTCGCGCGCGCGCTCAACCCCGACGCGCCTCCCGGTTGATCTGCCCGGTGAAGACATAGCCCACACCGCGCACCGAGCGGATCATCCGGGGCGACGCGTCTCCCGGTTCGATCTTGCGCCGCAGCCGGGCGATATGGGTGTCGATGGTGCGGTCGTAGGGCGACCAGTCGCGCCCGTGAAGAGCCCGATTGATATCGTCGCGCGAGAGCACCTGCGCCGGGCGGCTGAGAAACAGCTCGAGCAGTTTCGTCTCGGTTCCGGTCAGGGCCTCGCGGCGCCCGTCGCGATGCTCGATCACACCCCGACGCAGGTCGATGCTGCTGTGATCGATATGGAGCCGGTCGACCGGCACGGCCCGCGTCCGATATCCCTCGAGCACGCGGCGGATGCGGATCACCACTTCGCGCGCGGCAAAGGGTTTGACGATATAGTCGTCCGCCCCCGCCTCCAGCCCGCGTACCCGGTCTAGCGGCTGACCATATCCCGTGATGAAGACGACCGGAATGTTTCTGCGTCCGCGCAGAACCCGGGCCAAGGCAAACCCGTCATCGGCGCCGAGCCCCAGATCGAGCGTCACGAGGTCGATGCCGCCCGTTTCGATCTCGCGCAACATGCCGGCCGCGTCTTGCGCCTCGCGCACCGCCCAGCCTTCCGCCTCGAGACACTCCCGCAGCGCCGCACGCACGGCGGCATCATCTTCGACGATAAGAATTGTCTGCCGTTCCACAGGCGCCTCCTCCGAAGGTACGCCATGATCCCTTCGCCCTGCCGGTTCTGTCTTTGACCGTGATCAAGCAACGAAACGGGGCGCGGGCAATTAACGTTGAGCGCCGCGTGATCATCGGCCCCTCGCCAAAGCCGTTGAGCCGGTCGGAGCCCTGGCGCGAGACATGTCGGAAAATCACCGGTTGGACGGGACGCGAGTATACGGACGTTGTGCGCGGTGGAACTCGACCCCAGAATGCGCAGCGCGCGCTTCCGATGTGGAAACGCGCGCTACTCCCCCCAACAGACCTGCAAGCAGTGTCGTTTTATCGACCCCAACCGCCCGCGCGGCCTGCACCCGTTCCCATGCCGCCAACTCTCAATTGCGTCGCTCCATCAGCAGGGCGACCAGCAGCCCGGTCCCCACCATCCCCAGCAGCACCCCGGCCCACGGCACGGGATGGCTGCGCACGCTGCGGCGCAGGTCGTGCTGCGCCTCGGTGAGCGCCTCGCGCATTTCGAAGACCGCGTCGCGGGCATCTTCCACGAACTCGTGGCCGCGCCGCGTCGCTTCGGCGCCAAGATCGCTGGCCCGCAACCGGCCATGACGACGCAGCGCCTGCGCCAGTTCCGTCACATCCTCGCGCAGATCTTCGAGATCGGAGCGGATCGCCTCGACTGCCAGACGCTCGTGTTCCTCGATATCGGCGCGGTCGGGCGTGTCTTCGCTGGAGGACTTGGCCATGACACTTCTCCTCTGATCGGGTTCGACTCCGTGCGGCAGGGTCAGGATGCGAAGCCGCGAGGCGGCGCGCATTGATCGCTGTCACTGCAAAATGCAAATGCGCGGGTCACGTCACCTTCAGCGCCTCCTGCAGTTTTTCGCGGAACTGGTTCGGCGAAAGGCTCGCAAGGTTAGAGCGGATTTCGCGGCTCACGCGCGCCGCGAGGGAATCGGGCATCGCCTCGCGCATCGCGCCGAGCATGCGTGGCGGCGCGACGAGGACGAGCGTGTCGAACTCTCCCTCCCCGAGGCTGCGTTCGAGGCGGTCGCTCAGATCGCGGGCGAAGGCGAGTTCCTGAACATGGCTCGGATCACCATGCGGCGCCATCGCGGCCCGCCGCCCGGGCGATCCGATCGCGAAACTGCGCCCGGCCCGGTCGCGGTCTCGGTCGCGCGGGCGTGCATGTGGCGATTCAAGCTCGAAGACCAGCGCATGGCCCTCGGCATCGGCTAGCACATGCGCGCTGGCAGAGTTCATCACCACGATCCATTCGATTTTCTTCGGCTGGGGCATCGGCTCACCTATTTCGAAAACAGCACCGGCAGATGGGAAGTCTCCAACAGGCGCGTCGTCACCGCGCCGATCACGAAATCATAGAGCCGCGAATGACCGAACGCGCCGACGGCGATCAGCTCGGCGCCGCGTTCGCGCGCGGTATGCAGCAACTCGTCGCCCGCCTCCGACGTCGTTTTCATCCGGTCGAGAAGCGTCACGTCATATCCGCGCCGGTCGAGCGCCGTCGCCAGATCGTCGCGAAGATCGTCGACCGCCTGCCGCTCTCCCCCGGAGGGCGACACCGAGAGCAGATCGATCCGCGCACCGCTGGCCGCAAGATAGAGCATGTCATGCGCCGCACGCATCGCCTCGCGGCTGCAGGAAACACCGAGAAGAACGTGCCGCGCGGGCCGCTCCAGCTTCGCGGTCTCGCTCACCACCAGCACCGGACGTCCGGTCTGACGGATCAGTTGCTCCTGCAGACGGATGTCGCTCGCGCGGCCGGCATGGGGCGGCACCCGCGCCGAGACGACCAGATCGGCGGCGCGGCAGCTATCGACGAGAAAGTCGACCAGCGCGTCGCGCGTGTCGACCGGGCTGCGGAACTCTCCCTGCACATCCTCCGCCGTCAGCGCGTGCTCGAAGGTCTCGCGGATCGCGGCGGCCTCCTTGCGCTGCCAGTCGAGGAATTCGGGGTAGATAATCGGATCGCTCGCCAGATCGCCCCCCAACAGCGGCAGCGGCTCGACGCCATGCACCCCGATCAGATGGGCGTTGAAACCGCGACACAACCCGGCCGTCATCGGGGCGAGCCATCGGGCGTCGTCGGTCTCGAGAAAGGCGGCGGCAACGGTGCGCGGAATCATCTTCGGGCTCCTGAGTGGCTGGCATCGCGCCGAGACTGCGCCGCTGCGGGCGATGCGGCATTGATCGCGCGCAACGTCGGAGCGGTTCGGAACCATCGGTCCGCCGCGCCCCCTATGCGCGCCGTCAATGCGCAAGCCGCACCGGTCGTGACAACTTCGATGGCGTTCTACCAAGACACTTCGCATGGGAGATCCAGCATGACACCACAAGCCACCGAGATCGGCGTCAAGCACGAGAGCGCCCCGCCGACCAGCAAGCCCCCGAGCGCCGAAACACCGGCGAAATCTCCAGCCTCCAGCGCCGCCCCGCCCGCGCGGGGGCGCGATGTCTTCGCGATGCTGCGTTCCGAGATCGACCGCCTGTTCGACGACTTTGCGCGTCCCGGAGCCGGATGGCCGCGCGCCCTGACCCTGCCGTCGGGCTTCGGCGACCTTTCGCTCTCCGCGCCCGCGATGGATTTCGTCGCGAATGACGGAAGCTATGAGCTGCGCGTCGACATGCCCGGGCTCAAGCCCGAGGAGATCGAGCTCAAGCTCGACGACGGACGCCTGAAGATCCGCGGAGAAAGCTCCAGCAAGCGCGAGACGCATGAGGGCGATTACGTCGTGCAGGAGCGGAGCTCCGGCAGGCTCGAACGCACGATCACCTTGCCGCGCGGGGTCGATCCAGACCGCATCGACGCGGTTCTGAGCGACGGGGTTCTGACCGTGACCCTGCCCAAAACCACCGAAGCGCGCGAGAAAGACCGCCGCATCGCGGTCAAGGCGCAATAATTGCGCATGACCGGAGGCTTGCCCCGTGCGCCGCAACCGTTCGGCGCGCGGGGCCGCCCCAAATCTGGAAGGACAATCCTGCTGATCGCGGAATATCTCGCGAGTATCCAAAGCTGAGGCGGTGTCTTCAGTACTTCGACCGGGAGGTTCGACCGATAAAAGTGACCGGCCTGAGCGCCATCGACCACGCCCCGCAAATCGTGGCGGAATGGCTCAACGATCTGGAATATCGTCTGGACAACAAGGATCGCAGCCACGCCTATCTGCTGCTGCGTACCACCTTGCATGCGATCCGCGATTTCCTGACCACCGCGGAAGCGGCCGATCTCGGGGCGCAGCTTCCAGTGTTGCTGCGCGGCATCTACTATGACGGTTTCGTGCCCTCCCGCCAGCCCGCGCATCCGCGCAATCGCGATGCCTTCGTGGCGAGGGTCACGGAGGCGTTCGCAGACCGCCCGCTCGACGATCCCGAAGCGGAGGTGGCGGCGGTGTTCGATCTGTTGCACGAGCGGATTTCCGAGGGCGAATACCGGCAGGTGACGCAGGCGATGCGTCATTCGTTGCGCAGCCTCCTGGCCTGATCGCGCCGCTGGGCCGCTATGCCGGATCCTTGCCCAAGGGGCGCGCCCGCGCCTTCGCGAGAATTTGCGTGACCTCGGCGTCCGGCACCTGATCGAAATAGGTGTAATAGGCCCCGACCGCTCCGAAGAATTCCACCTCGAGCGGGCAGACCACGCGGTCGGCCTCGGTGCGGATCGCCTCCAACGCGTCGGTGGCGCCGACCGGGGTCGCACAGACCAGCTCGGCTGGACCGGCGGCGCGCACTGCCCGCAAGGCCGCGCGCATCGTGGCCCCCGTGGCCACCCCATCATCCACGAGGATCGCGACCCGCCCGGCCAGCGGCAGCCCCGGGGCCCCGTAAAGCTTGATCCGGTCCGCGATCACCTCGCGTTCGCGGGCTGCGAGACGCTCCAGCGTCGCCGCGTCGCAGCCGGTGGCGCGGATCACGTCCGCGTTGCGCACGATCACCTCGCCGCGAAGACCCGCGATCGCTGCAAGCGCCACTTCGCGATTGCTGGGCGCGCCGAGCTTGCGCACGAAGACGAGGTCCAGCGGCAGATCGAGACGCTCCGCGATCTCCCACGCGATCGGCACCCCACCGCGCGGCAGGGCAAGCACCACCGCGTCGCGCCCGCGATAGGCGTCGAGCTTTCGGGCGAGGATGATCCCCGCCTCCCTCCGGTCGGTGTAACCTTCGAAATCGGACATCCGGATGAGCCTCTGCAGGGGCGTATTCGACCGTAAGCCTGCCGTGCCCTCCGGCCCGTGGCATTGATTTCGAACAACGAGGGCGGATTTGTTTTCGCTCTGCTGGGTCTTGCGCAGCCCGCGCCCGGCGCAAAGAATTTCGGGACGATCTCGCGCGGGGCCCTAAGTCGATTTGAAGCGCAGACCGCCCCGCCCTCACCGCGGGCCCGACAGGAGGAGACCATCGTCATGAGTTTGAAAGACAACCGCATTCTCGTCGTCGGCGGTTCGTCCGGCATCGGCTTCGGCGTGGCGCAGGCGGCGCTCGCGCGCGGCGCGCAGGTGACCATCGCCTCACGCTCGGCTCAGAAGATCGAGGATGCCTGCAAACGGCTGGGCGGCAACGTCTCGGGCGTCACGCTCGATACCGGCGACGCCGCCGCGCTGGAGGCGTTTTTCGCGGAGCGCGAAGCGTGGGAACATGTCTACTGCTCGGCAGCCAGCACCAAGGTCGCGGCGGTGAAGGAGTTGCCGCTGGAGGACGCGCAGGCCTCGTTCGAGTCGAAGTTCTGGGGCGCTTATCGGCTCGCTCGTGCGGCGAAGATCGGCCACGGCGGCTCGCTCACCTTCACCTCGGGCTTTCTGTCGCAGCGGCCTAAGGCGGGCGCGGCGATCCAGGGCGCGATCAATGCCGGCCTCGAGGGGCTGACCCGTGGCCTCGCGCTGGAATTCGCGCCGGTGCGGGTTAACTGCATCTCTCCCGGGCTGGTGAAAACCGAGATGTACGAGACCCTTGAAGGCGACAGCCGCCGCGCGATGTTCGACAATGCCGCGGACCACCTTCCTGCGGGTCGCGTGGGCCTGCCCGAACATATCGCGATTCAGGCGCTCGCCCTGATGGACAACCCTTACATGACCGGCACCACCGTCTTCGTCGAAGGTGGTGGGCTGCTGGTCTGAGCAAGCGAAAGGACCTCCCATGAAACGCACAGCTCTCGGAACGACCGGCTTCGAGATCGCCCCCATCGTCTTCGGCGGCAATGTCTTCGGCTGGACGCTCGACGAGGTCGCAAGCTTCCGCATTCTCGACGCTTTCATCGACCACGGCTTCGACGCGATCGACACCGCCGATGTCTATTCGAAATGGGCCGAGGGCAATGCGGGCGGCGAGTCCGAGACGGTTCTTGGCCGCTGGTTCGACGCACGCCCCGGAATGCGCGACAAGGTGAAGCTGTTCACCAAGGTCGGCTCGGATATGGGCGGCCCGGGCGAGAAAGGCCTCGGCGCGGAGTGGATATCCAAGGCCATCGACCGGTCGCTGGCGCGGCTGCGCACCGATCACGTCGATCTCTATTTCTCGCATTGGCCCGATGACAGCGTGAGCCATGCCGAGACGCTGGGCGCCTATGACAAGCTTCTCAAAGCGGGCAAGATCGGCGCGATCGGAGCGTCGAATTACGATGCCGCCATGCTGAAAGCGGCGCTGGAGACTGCCGATAGCGAGGGGCTGCCGCGCTATCAGGTGATCCAGCCGGAATATAACCTTTATGACCGCGAGGCTTTCGACGGGCCGTTGCGCGATCTCTGTGTGAGCGAGACTATCGGGGTGGTCACCTATTTCTCGCTCGCCGCCGGGTTCCTGTCGGGCAAGTATCGCTCGAAAGCCGATCTGGAAGGCCGCAAGCGCGGCGGGATGGTCGAGAAATACCTCACCGATCGTGGCATGGCGCTTCTCGACGTGCTCGAAGACGTGGCGAGCCAGAAAGGCGCGAAACCCGCCGAGGTGGCCATCGCCTGGCTGATCAACCGGGAGGGCGTCAGCGCCCCGATCGCCAGCGCTACCAGCATCGAGCAGGTGGAAAGCTTCGCGAAGGCCGCGGAGATGACGCTCAGCGACGAAGAGATGCGCCGCCTCACAGACGCGGGCGCCTGATCGCCTTCTTTCGGGTGGCCCGCCGGGCCGCCCGCTTCTCCCCTCCTGCCCGGACGCCGTTCACATGTATGAAACCGTTTTGCTGATCGTCGCGGCGCTGGTCGTCGGCATGTCGAAGGGAGGGCTGTCGTCCGCTGCGGCCATCGCGGTGCCAATGCTCGCGCTGTTCATGAACCCGGTGAAGGCGGCGGCCACGCTACTGCCGGTCTATATCGTGACCGACTGGGTGGGCGTCTGGCTCTACCGTCACCATTTTTCCAGGCGGAACCTGTTCATTCTCGTGCCCGCGATGCTTGCCGGCGTCGCCATCGCGACCGTGATCACGCCCTACACGCCGGAATGGGCGTTGCTCATCTTCACCGGGCTGATCGGGATATGGCATGTCGGACGCGCCTGGCTGAAACGGCATGACGACAGCCAGGCCGAGGCCAAGGTGATCCCGGGGCTGTTCTGGGGGACGCTGACCGGGATCGCGAGCTTCATCACCCATTCCGGCTCGCCGCCTGCGCAGGCCTACCTGCTGCCGCAGAAGCTGCCCAAGCTGGAATTCGCGGGCACAATCGCCATCGCCTTCGCCATCGGAAATATCGTGAAACTGCCCGCCTATTGGGTGATCGGTCAGCTCGACGGGCTGAACTGGCCCCTTGTCGCGGGGCTGGCCGTGGCGGGGATCGCAGGAACCGTTGCGGGGCGTTGGCTGACCGCTCGGCTGTCGCAGCAACTCTACATGCGGGTTATCCAGATCATGCTGGCGGTGCTGTCGGTCCTGCTACTGATCCGCGGCGCGACGCAGGTGATGTGATCAGCGCGGCGGGTAATGGCTGCGCAGCGCCATCGCGTCCTGCCCGATCAGCCGCGTGACCGAATTCCCGTCCTCCGAGAAAATCGAGCTTTGGGTGTAATACGGATCTTCCAGATCGGTCGAGAAACCGAGCGATTGCACGATCTCTTCCAGCACGACCGAGCGGATATCGCGCATCTGGATGTCCCGGCTGAAGGCGATATCGGCATCCATGATCCGGCCCGTGTTGGTCTGCCAGTAGAAGGTCACCTTCGCGACCGTGCCCGGTCCCAGTCGCCGGCCATTGAGCCGCATCGATGGTGTGCCGCGCACCGTGCCGCCCACGGGCGTGTCGGTCAGGTAGAGCTTGATATCGGCGGGACGCGCCCCGGCATAGCTAAGGTGCAACGCAGCGCCGGTCTTGTTGATCTGCGCGATCGCGGCACGGGCGGCCTGTTCGATGGCATGGGCGCGCTTGGCTGGAAAATGCTGTGAGCGGAAGGCGAGGCCGACCGTCAGATCGCGGCATTTGCTGGCCGCCCAGCGTCGGTAGGGCAAGGTGCAGGCGCCCCCAGGCCGCGCGGCGCAGGCCATCGCGCGATAGAAGTCGCGGTCGCTCATCTTGCCGGAATTGGCGATGTTCCGGTCGGCGCCGGTGTCGCTCGCCCAGGCGGGGGCCGCAAGGTTGAGTGCAAGTGCGAGGCAGGTCGCGCCCAGGATCAGCCCGAACGCAATTCTAAGTCTTTTCTCAAACGCTTGCAGACCGATCTTAAAGTCCCCTCTTAACTCAGAACCGAACAGGCGCGGCGGGTTGCGAGCGCGTAACCCTCGATCCCGAAGCCTGCCAGAACCCCCTCCGCCCGTTGCGAGATGTAGGAATGATGGCGGAAGCTTTCCCGCTTGTGAACATTGGAAATATGCACTTCGAAGACCGGGCCTTCGAAAGTGTTTAGCGCGTCGAGGATCGCGACGGAAGTGTGGGTGTAGGCCCCCGCATTGATCACGATGGCGCAGGCCTCGTCGCGCGCATGGTGAATCTGCTCGACGATTTCGCCCTCGAAATTCGACTGGAACAGCGCGACATCGAAGCCGCGGGGCTGCGCCTCCTCGCGGCAAATCCGCTCCACGTCCCCGAGCGTGTCCGAGCCGTAGATCTCGGGCTGGCGCTTGCCCAGAAGGTTCAGGTTCGGGCCGTTGAGGATATGGATTGTCTTCGACATTCTGCGCTCCGAGTGGCGCGTGAGGCAGGCGCGCCCTGCCCCTCGCGCGGATCAATTTCCCCAAGCTATAGTGCCTTGCGCGGCCCTCCGTCCAGCAAAAGGGCGTGATCGGTTGCGGCGGCGAGCGGTCGCTGACACCACGACATCCGCAAGCGCATCCTAGATCCCCGCCTCGGCCTCGCTGAACAGTTGCAGCGGCGGATGCCGCGCGACCAATGCGATGGCCTCTCCGCCCCCGGCCAGTGTGCGAAAACAAATCGCACGTAGCGGCCGCCAAGGACTTGGCAGCGGGGCCGTTTTCGCCCACTCTGTCGGCGACGGCTGAAGGCGATGGCGTCGCCAGCGCGTTGCGCGCCCGCCCGATCACCCGTCCTGTACGCCGGGATCTTGCTTTGTCGCAGCGCGCGACGGGGGAAGATCGTCCCTCGGCGCGTTGCGGCCTCTGATAAGGAAGAGTGCCGATGGACCGTCCTGCTTTTTACCGATTTCACCAAGGCGAGCGCATCCTGCCCTTCGCTGCCAGCGAATACGAGGCGCGGCTCGCGGGTCTCCGCGCGGCGATGAGCCAAGCGGGCATTGATGCCTGCCTGTTCACTTCGATGCATAACATCGCCTATTACTCGGGCTTTCTATACTGCGCCTTTGGGCGGCCCTACGCGCTGGTCGTGACGCCAAGCGACAGCGTGACGATCTCGGCGGGGATCGATGCCGCGCAACCGTGGCGGCGCGGCCATGGCGACAATATCACCTATACCGACTGGGCGCGGAACAATTACTGGCGCGCGATCGCCTCCGTCACCGGCAAACGCCGCGTGCTGGGCATCGATTCCGATCACCTGACGCTGGCGCAGGCGGCGCTTCTGCAGGATTTCCTCGAGCCGACCGAGACCCGCGACATCGCCCCCGCCACGATGCGGCAACGGATGCACAAATCGCCCGCCGAGATCGCCCTGATCCGGCAAGGGGCCGCGGTCGCGGACGTGGGTGGCTATGCTATCCGCGAGACGATCCGCGAAGGCGTGCGCGAGATCGACGTGGCGATGGCGGGCCGCGACGCGATGGAGTTGGAAATCGCCAGGCGATTTCCCGACGCCGAGTATCGCGACACCTGGGTCTGGTTCCAGTCGGGCATCAACACCGACGGCGCGCATAACCCGGTGACGGGGCGCATTTTGCAGCGCGGCGACATCCTGTCGCTCAACACCTTCCCCATGATTTCAGGCTATTACACGGCGCTAGAGCTCACGCTGTTCGTGGGCGAAGTTGACGACGCCTCGCGCGCGATCTGGGAGGCGAATGTCGCCGCCCATGAATACGGGATGAGCCTTCTGAAACCCGGGGCGAGTTGCGCCGAGGTGACCGAGAATATCAATGCCTTCTTCGCCGAGCGCGACCTGCTGCAATACCGCACCTTCGGCTATGGCCATAGCTTCGGGGTGCTGTCGCATTACTACGGGCGCGAAGCGGGGCTGGAGTTGCGCGAGGATATCGCCACGGTGCTGGAGCCTGGAATGGTGATCTCGATGGAGCCGATGCTGACGATCCCCGAGGGCCAGCCGGGCGCGGGCGGCTATCGTGAGCACGACATCCTCGTGATCACCGAGAACGGCAACGAGGACATCACAGGCTACCCCTACGGGCCGGAGTTCAACGTGGTGGGATGATGTGACCGGCACGTGGGCGGCCCGGCTGCCCGCGCGCTACAAAAGCCCGAAGCGCAATGCGATCGCCACGGCTTCGGCGATCGTCCGGGCGCCGAGTTTGCGGCGCAGGTTGGCGCTGTGCATATCGATTGTCGGCATGGCCAGATCGAGGTCATGGGCCAGCTGATCGCGCCTGCGGCCGCGGATCATCCCGTGCAGGACATCGCGCTCGCGCGGGGTAAGGTGAATCCTGTCGCGCGGTGCATCCACCAGATCGCGAAGGGCTGTCTCTTCCTCGCTCGTGACGATGACGAGGACCCGGCGCCCGCCATCTGTGCGCGGCAGAAGGTTCAGTCGCAGCCTCGGAATGATCCGCCCGTCCGCCCCACGCATCTGCGGCAGATCGAGCGAGCCCGCCGCGCTTTTGCCAGCATCGGTCGCCCGTCCGATCGCGCGGCGCAAGGCAGGTTGCGCCGCCCCGCGCGCCCGCAGCACACGCTGGAAATTCAGCACGAGAAGCGGGTGGATTTCTATCAGCGTCTCCGCCATCCCGTTCATCCGCACAAGGCGGCCCTCGTGGTCGAGCTCTAAAATCGGCGCGTCGTCGAGCAGGCTGTTATCAGACGCGGTGACCTGCTGGATACTGGCGCGATGAAGCTCCCGACGGATCTTGTGCAGCCGCCCCAGATCCTGGACATGCGCGCCGAGAGTCTTCATCTCGGGGTCGGTGAAATCCCCCCCGCGCTTGCCCTTGTGGAACGCCGTGGCGACCAAACCGTCGCGGGTGCTCTGCATCATCGCGAGACACCAGTAGCGATCGACACCGTTCTTCACGATGAAATCGTTATACATTTCGCTGTGTTCGAACTCCTGCGCGCTCACGTGGTCCGACAAACGAAACAGCCCTGTTCCACACTTCTCCGGCGTGCCATGGGCCAACCATGGGTCGTGCCCCTCGAAGGAATTGTAGTCGAGATTGGCCTCCGCCTGGGTTCCGGCGGTAATTTCGCGATAGTCGCCGGGATGGAGCCAGATGAAGACCGCGGAGGGAATGTCGATCTCCCGCGCCATCATGCTGGGCAGCAACGTGAACAACTCGTCGTCAAGCGCGGCGTCGTAGATCTCGTGATGCGATATGAGATGTGACATCGGATCAGGTCAGTCGTCGCGGGCGGACCATTGGTGACATGATGTGCGTTTCTTGAAAAACGACGCGCAGAAACGAACCCGGCATTGGCCCCCCAAACTTTTCAAACAACCGCCAATCGGACCGTCGAGCCTGCACCCGACTGCGACGAAGCTGAAATGCTCACCGATTATGTTTTTTGACATAAAGCACCGACTCTTCCTCAAAAATCAAGCTTGAGGGAAAAAGCGCAATCGACCGAGTTCGTCGTGTAGAGCGCGACATTCGACCGGGTGCGCCGCGCCGTGCAAGAAATTCTGGGTGTTTGACCGAGGATTTTCACCCGCTTCAACTCCAGGCTCAGACCGAGGCTTGCCGCCCGGTCGCGGCGATGCACGCCAACGATCGGAAAGGCGGCATCATAGCGGCGCTCACCATAGCTGAGCGACAGCCCGCCCCGTACGCCCGCGATCAAGGGGCGCTCGAAACCCACGCGCAATTCGGCGCCGGAATAGCGGTGATAGTCCGTCCGGGGCACGGCGCGCTCCAGCCTCAGGCCATAGCTCAGGGCACCGCGCCGCCCCACCCGCGTCCGGCGTGCGAGATCGACGTAATATCTCGGCCCGCTCAGGTAGGACTTCTCGCCATAGCTGGCATATTCGCCGCCCAGCCGGAAAACCGTGCGCCCGTCCGCCACGGACCGCCACGCCTTCGCGAACCGGACTCCGCGCGTGAGATTGTCCGACGTGATGTCTTGCGACCCGCCGCCATAGCGCCTGTCGCGGACGAACGCCTCGACCGACCAGGGCCCGCGACGGCCGAGATGCTCATATTGCACCGCAAGGCCGGGCTCGGAATAACGCAATGTCGCAGTGTGGTACCACGCCCCCGCATAAGAGGCGCGAAACCGGATGCGATGACCCGGGCGCGGCTGAAGGAACCAGTCGAGATTGGCGCCATAGCCGAGCCCCACGCCGGAGGTCTCGTTGCCGCCATCTTTGATCAGGAAGGTCCCGAAATCTGTCACGAGGTAACGCTCCGAGGCGACATGATCGACATTGCTGCTCGGCAGGATCGAGGCGGTGGCGGAGAAGCGCAGCGGATGCGCGCGATCGAGCGCCTGCCACGCCGCGAGAAGCGCGTCTTCGTGCTTTGGATCCTTGGCGAGCGCGTAACGCAGGAACGCCTCGTTGCGGCGCACGGAGCCAAGTTTCCTGAAGCTTTGCTCCAACCCGGCCTGCGCCGGAGAAAATTCCGGATGGCGCGACGCGATTTCGCCGAAAATCAGCAGCGCCCGCCCCGGTTTGCCCTGCGCGAGCTGCGCATTCGCCACGCCGAACCAATCCGAAACCGTCTGTTCGGCGAAGCTACGCGTCGGCAAGAGCGTGGAGGTGACAAGCGCGAAGGCGAGCCAGATCAGGAGGAAGGAAGAACGGTATCGCATCGCGCTTGTCGTTTGCCTCTCGGCGAGACGGAAAGAGACCGGGCGCAGAACGCCCGGCCTGTGCAGGAAAAGCCCCGCCTCAATTCTCGGTGGCGTAATAATTGCCGTCGACGTTGCGGACATCAGTGCCGTCGGTCAACGTGCCGGAGACGTCACCCACGGCGGTGAGCGTCCCCCCGTCGTCATAGAAGCTGCCGTTCATATCCAGAGCGAAATCTGCGCCCGGAGAGCTGCCATCCGACATCGTGCCCGTCGCGGTCGCGACCATGGTCGAGCCGGAAACCGTGCCCGCAACGTCGAGCGAGCCCGTCACATTGGCTTCTTTCGTCAGGACGTCGCCGCTGTAGATGCCGAAGTTCGTTCCCTTGCCGGTCAGCGTTCCCGCGCCAAAATCGACATCCATCGCCAGTTCCCCCATCACGGTCGTGGTCGGGTCGTCGGGATTGACGTTGCTGACGCCCATAAAGCCCGACATCGACGCCTGCCCCGTCGGCGCGGTCGTCTTCAGGTCGCCCGTACCGATCCTGTCCGCGTAGTCGGAATAGGTTGCATCGACGTTTTGGGCCTCTGCCGAGGTCAAGGCCCCGGAAGACCCGTTGCTGCTGTTGCAGGCAGCCAGCGCAAGACAGGCGGCTGACGCCGCGAGCGCGAGTTTGAATGTCATGAGAATACCCCGATTTTTTGGTGTTTTGTCACGGCCCAAGCACACGAACCGATCACGCGCATTTCATGTCACGGCACCGAAAGCTCGCAACCTATGAGAACTTATAGGGTTCTGCGAAATTGGCGCCCGAGCGCCCTCCGCAGTCCCGAAATCACGAAAACGTGCAAACCTGCGTAAACCTTGGTTTCTCGGAGATGAAGGAACGGGACGGCGCGGCGTTTCGAGACATTCGACCATGTCCGGCATCGCCCGGAACAAACTGCGCACAGCGCACGGGACGGATCGGAGCGCATTGCAAAGAACGCAACGGGCCATCGGCGAAAGGCGCGCTTCGAATGCACCGACAATGGCTGGCCAGGAAAAACGTCATCGGCTCCGTCCCGACCGCTGAATCAAGTCCCGCCAACTGGATCAGCAGAACTGCAGCGCCTTCTGCAGCGAAGCGTTCACCACAAACATCGTCCCGCCCGTCCATGACGCGCGAGTCGACGCTGGCCCCCGCGAAGCGAGGGATCGGGCTCGCGCGGCGCAGCGTAAACTGCGGCGCAAAGCCTCGCTAGGCGCTTGAAAACAGGGGCTTGAAAGGGGGTAATGGCGGAGCGGAAGGGATTCGAACCCTCGAGACGGTTTCCCGCCTACACACTTTCCAGGCGTGCGCCTTCGACCACTCGGCCACCGCTCCGCCGGCGGGTTTATCCGCAAATCCGGGAGGGATGCAAGAGCCGATCCGGAATAATGCGAAGGACATTAAAAAGCCCTGAAAACACGCGGGTTCGGCGCTTGCGCGCCTGCCCGGTGGCTCCTAGCATAAGAAAATCAGGTTACGCCCCCGTCAGGGGCAGGCACAGGAAGATGATGAAGATGAAGGACACTCCCGATGAGGGCCGCCCCGCCCTGATCGATGGGCGCGCATTCGAGCCGCGCGCGCTCACCAACGTGCTTCTCGGCATCATCGCCTTCGCGCTGGCGCTGTTCCTGATGGTGCAGGCGAAATTCATCCTGATCTCTCTGGCCATCGCGATCATCCTGTTCTCGCTGACCTCCGAGGCGATCAATGCGGTCGGGCGGCTCCGGATCGGGCCGGTCTCGATCCCGCCGCGTCTGGCGTCGCTGGTGGCACTGGCGCTGATCGCGGGCGGGCTGCTCACGCTGAGCGCGGTGCTGATCTCGCAGGTGAACACCGTCGTGACGATGGTGCTGAACTATGCGGGCCCCGCGCAGCAGGCGATCGCGCAACTCTTCGGCTGGATGGGCCCCGAGGTTGAGCAATCGGTGCTGGAATCGATGCAGAGCATTCAGGTCGCAGGGTATCTGACCACCCTGGCGGGTCAGGCCTCGAACCTGCTTTCGGCCACGATCCTGATCATTCTGTTCGTGGGCTTCCTGTTCGCCGAGCGTATCTGGTTCGACGCGAAGCTGAACTCGCTGATGGGGGATCGCGCCAGCGCAGAGCGGATCGCGCGAATGGTCGGCACGATCATGCGCCGGGTGAACCACTATCTGCTGGTCAAAGCCATCGTCAGCGCCGTCACGGCCATCGCGGTCTACGGCGTCTTCACCGTGGGCGGCTTCGACTTGGCGCTCCCGGTCGCGATCATCACCTTCGCACTGAACTTCATCCCCTCGATCGGCTCGATCATCGCGACGGTTATCGCGACGCTCGCGGTCTATGTGCTGACCCAGAACCCCTACACGGCGGGCACGGTGCTCGTCGCGGTCGGCATCCTGCAATTCGTGATCGGCAACGTGATCGACCCGATGCTGATGGGCCATGCGCTGCGGCTGTCGAGCTTCGGGATCATCATCTCGCTCGCCTTCTGGGGCGCGGTCTGGGGGCTTCCGGGGATGTTCCTCGCCGTGCCGATCATGGTGGCGCTGATGATCATCTGTTCGCAAAGCCCGCGTCTGCGTCCGCTCGCGGTGCTGCTGTCGCGCGAAGGTCTGCCGGACATGGAACATTGAAGGCCGCTGACAGCCAACGGGGATTGGATTGAAGGGCGCAAGGCTTAGATAGGGAGGTAAGGAGACGCCATGACCATTCCCTTCGACAACAGCTATGCCCGCCTGCCCGACACGTTCTTCGAGCGTCAGCCGCCCCAACCGGTGAAAGCGCCGGAACTGGTGCTGCTGAACCGCGACCTTGCCGACCGTCTCGGCCTGGATGCCGATTGGCTGGAGGGCCCCCAAGGGCTCGAGATGCTGGCCGGCAACACGATGCCCGAGGGCGCGGAGCCGATCGCGCAGGCCTATGCGGGTCACCAGTTCGGTGGCTTCGTGCCGCGTCTGGGCGATGGGCGTGCTGTGCTGCTGGGTGAAGTGGTCGCGCCCGATGGCCTGCGCTTCGATCTGCAACTGAAAGGCGCCGGGCGCACCGCGTTTTCGCGTGGCCGCTCTGACGGGCGGGCGTGGCTCGGTCCGGTGTTGCGCGAATATGTCCTGAGCGAAGCGATGGCGAAGCTTGGCGTGCCGACGACGCGCGCGCTCGCCGCCGTGCGGACGGGCGAAACCGTTGTGCGCGATGCCTCGGGGCGTCCCGGGGCGATCCTGACCCGCGTCGCGCGCAGCCATATCCGCGTCGGCACCTTCCAGTATTTCGCGGCGCGCAATGATCGCGATGGATTAAGAACTCTCCTCACCACGTTGATAGATAGACATTATCCGGAATGTGAGACTCCGCTCGAAGTCCTGCGTGCGGTAGCGGCGAAGCAGGGCGAGCTCGTCGCGAAATGGATGGCGCTCGGCTTCATTCATGGCGTGATGAACACCGACAACATGGCGCTGTCGGGCGAGACGATCGACTATGGCCCCTGCGCCTTCATGGACCATTACCATCCGGGGCGGGTCTTCT
Source organism: Thioclava nitratireducens (assembly GCF_001940525.2). Lineage (NCBI taxonomy): Bacteria > Pseudomonadati > Pseudomonadota > Alphaproteobacteria > Rhodobacterales > Paracoccaceae > Thioclava > Thioclava nitratireducens. The sequence goes on along the minus strand of NZ_CP019437.1, from coordinate 2,029,407 downwards.
CCTCCATCGACCAACAGGGCCGCTACGCCTATGCGCGCCAGCCGCAAGTGGCGGTCTGGAACCTTGCGCAATTCGCGACCTGCCTGATGCCGCTGATCGGCGACGACGATGCGGCGATCGAACGGGCGAGTGCCGCCGTCGACAGCTTCATCGGCGTCTATCAGGGCGAATGGCTGCGGCTGATGGGCCGCAAGATCGGCCTCGCTGAGGCGACCGAGGAAGACCTGCCGCTCATCGAGGACCTGTTGAACCGCATGGCGACCGAAAAAGCCGATTTCACGCGTGTCTTCAGCGCGTTGCGGCGCGATCCTAAGACGGCGGGTCAAGAGTTCACAGAGCCGATGGCATTCGATCTCTGGCGCGAGGGATGGGAGAAGCGGATCGCGAGCGAAGACGATCCGCGCGCCGTCATGGAGATGGCGAACCCGCTGCGCATTCCGCGCAACCACCGGGTCGAGGAGATGATCGCGGCCGCGGTCGATGGTGATGACGGTCCGCTCCACAGGCTTATGGAGGCGCTGGCGGACCCCTATGCGGAAGATCCGCGTTACGCCTCGTATGAAGACGCCCCGAAGCCCGACGAACGGGTCTTCCGGACCTTCTGCGGGACATGAAGATCACCCTGTAAGGCACTCAGAAAAATGACACTTCGGATCGCTTCCTACAATCTGCACAAATGCGTGGGGACCGATCGCAAGCATGACCCGGCGCGGATAGTGAACGTCATCAATGCGCTGCACGCCGATGTGATCGCCTTGCAGGAAGTCGACAAGCGCATGGGCGAGCGGCCGGCGGCACTGCCGCAGACGCTGATCGAGGAAGAGACCGATTTCATCCGCCACGACATGCCCCGCACCACAGCCGCCTCGCTGGGCTGGCATGGGCAGGTCGTGCTGGTCCGGCGTGGCTCCCGGGTGCTGGGGATCGAGCCGGTTACCCTGCCCGGTCTCGAGCCGCGCGGCGCCATCGCGGTGAACATCGCCCCCGACAGCGGCGCGCCCTTCCTGCTCATTGCGGCGCATCTTGGGCTGCGGCGGAGCGACCGGCGCGCACAATGGACCCGGATCGCCGAGATCATGGCCGGGGTGAAGCCGCATCCGGCGCTCGCAATCGGCGATTTCAACGAATGGCGCGAACGCCACGGCTTCGAAGCGCTGACCGGCTTTCACATCCATGCGCCGGGCGCGACCTACCCCTCGCGCGCCCCGATCGGCCGGCTCGACCGGATCGTGACATCACCGGGAATCCGCGTGGTGCGCAAGGGTGTGCTGGATACGCCACTGGCGCGCGTGGCCTCGGATCACCTGCCGATCTGGGCCGATATCGGCGGTATCGTCACCCGGGCGCATCCCCGCGCCTGACACCCTGCTTGAAGGCCGATCACAGGCGCGCTAGGTGGGCCTTGACCATCCGGTCAGGAGCGCCCCATGACACCCGAACCCACCGAGAACGACAATCTGCGCGGCTCGATGCTGATGATCCTCGCGATGGCGGGGTTCGCGCTCGAGGATATGTTCATCAAGATGCTCGCGGGCGACTGGCCGGTGGGGCAAATTCTCGCCGCCGTGGGGCTTGGCGGCGCGACGATCTTCGCGGTGCTCGCCAAGCTGAAAGGCGAGCGCATCTTCACCCGCTCGCTGCTTTCCTCTGCGCTCTGGCTGCGCAACGCCGGCGAGATCGTCGGCACCGGGTTCTTCGTCTCCGCCGTGGCTTTCACGCCGCTCGCCCAAGCCACCGCGATCCATCAGGCGACGCCGCTTGCGACCACGCTCGGCGCCGCGATCTTCCTGAAGGAACGGGTCGGCTGGCGCAGGCTTTCGGCGATCCTGATCGGGTTTCTCGGCGTGATGATCGTGATCCGGCCCGGCACGGACGAATTCTCGATGCTCTCACTTCTCGCGGTCGGCGCGGTCATCGGCCTGTCGATGCGCGATGTCACCACGCGGCGCGTGCCGCGCGACGTGACCTCGCTGCAGGTGGCGACACTCGGCTTCTTCTGCGTGTTGCCGCTGGGGCTCCTGCTGCTGGCCGTGCTGCCAGAGCCGGTCGTCACACCCGCACCGATGGATTGGCTTTACCTGCTCGGCGCGCTCGCGATCGGGCCGGTGGGCTATTACGCCCTGATCGCCTCGGTGCGGCTGGGCGAAATCGCGGTGATCATGCCGTTTCGCTATTCGCGTCTCGCCTTCGCCGTCGTGATTTCGACCGTCGTCTTCGCCGAGCCCCCGGATCGCTGGACGCTGATCGGCGGGGCGGTGATTGTGGGCTCGGGCCTCTATGCGCTGTGGCGGCAGGCGAAACTGCGCAGGGAAGGTCGCCGTTAGCGGTAACATTTCCTCCAGAAATTGCCCTTACGGCCTTTTCGCAGGCGCAGCACGGGTGTATGCACCTAGCCAAGCATCAACCGGAGCCCGAGGAGAGCGCCCCCATGAGCACCATCATCGACATCCACGCCCGCGAGATTCTCGACAGCCGTGGCAACCCCACCGTCGAAGTCGACGTCATCCTCGAAGACGGAACGATGGGCCGTGCGGCCGTGCCGTCGGGCGCCTCCACCGGCGCGCATGAGGCGGTCGAGCGCCGCGACGGCGACAAGGCCCGCTACATGGGCAAAGGCGTTCTGGAAGCGGTAATGGCCGTGAACGGCGAGATCGCGGAGAACCTCGTCGGCGAGGACGTCACCGAGCAGGTCGAGATCGACCGCGCGATGATCGAACTCGACGGCACCGAGAACAAGGGCCGCCTCGGCGCCAACGCGATCCTCGGCGTCTCGCTCGCCTGCGCGAAAGCGGCCGCGGATTTCTCGACCCTGCCGCTTTACCGTTATGTCGGCGGCACCTCGGCCCGCGTCCTGCCGGTGCCGATGATGAACATCATCAATGGCGGCGAGCATGCCGACAACCCGATCGACATCCAGGAATTCATGATCATGCCGGTCTCGGCGGGCAATATCCGCGACGCGGTGCGCATGGGCTCGGAAGTATTCCACACGCTGAAGAAAGAGCTCTCGGCCAGCGGCATGTCCACGGGTCTGGGCGATGAGGGCGGTTTTGCCCCGGAACTCAGCTCGACCACGGCCGCGCTCGACATCATTCTCAAGTCGATCGAGAAAGCGGGCTACAAGCCGGGCGAGGACATCTACCTGGCGATGGATTGCGCCTCGACCGAATATTACAAGAACGGCAAATACGAGATGAAGGGCGAAGGCCTGTCGCTGACCTCGGAAGAGAATGTCGACTATCTCGAGAAGCTGCTGGGGGCCTATCCGATCATCTCGATCGAAGACGGCATGGCCGAGGACGATTGGGAAGGCTGGAAGCTCCTGACCGAGCGTCTGGGCGACAAGGTGCAGCTGGTGGGCGACGATCTCTTCGTGACCAATCCGACGCGTCTGGCCGATGGCATCAAGCAGGGCGTCGCGAATTCGATGCTGGTGAAGGTCAACCAGATCGGCACCCTTACCGAGACCCTGCAGGCCGTCGATATGGCGCACCGCGCAGGCTACACCAACGTGATGAGCCACCGTTCGGGCGAGACCGAGGACGCGACCATCGCCGATCTCGCGGTCGCCACCAACTGCGGTCAGATCAAGACCGGCTCGCTGGCGCGTTCGGACCGGCTCGCGAAATACAACCAGCTGATCCGCATCGAGGAATCGCTGGGCGAGACCGCGGAATATGCGGGTCGTTCGATCCTGCGCTAAGCGCGTCTTGACGTGAGACACCCAGGCCCCCGGCGGAGCACGCGCTTCGCCGGGGGTTTTCGTTTCGCCTTCGGCGAGGATATTTGGGCCAAGCCGAAGGGGCGATTGCGTTGCGCCCTGATCCGCGTCACTGTCGGGCCATGATCAAGGCTCTGATTTTCGATGTGTTCGGCACCTGTGTCGATTGGAGGAACTCCGTCGCGCGTGAGGTGGAAACTGCCTTTCCCGGGATCGATTCCCTTGCTTTCGCCGATGCGTGGCGTGGCGAATACGATCCTGCGATGCGGCGCATTCGCGACGGCGGGCGCGGCTATGTGGCGCTCGACGATCTGCATCGCGAGAACCTGCACCGGGTAGCCAAGCGCTTCGCGGTCTCGGCACCCGATAGCCTGTCGCATGTCTGGGAGCGGCTGAACCCGTGGCCCGACGTGGTCAGCGGCCTTCACGCGCTGAGGCGCCATGCGATCATCGCGCCATGTTCCAACGGGTCCATCGCGCTGATGACACGGCTTGCGCGCCACGCGGGGCTGCCGTGGGATTGCATCCTCGGCGCGGATATCGCCCGCGACTACAAGCCGAAGCCGGAGGTCTATCTGGCCTCCTGCGCCGCGCTGCGTCTGCCGCCCGAAGAGGTGATGATGGTGGCCGCGCATAATGATGATCTCTCGGCAGCCCGGGCGCTGGGGCTAAAGACCGCTTTCGTACCGCGCCCGACCGAATACGGGCCTGCTCAGGACAAGGACCTTGTGCCGAGCGAGGAATGGGACGCGATCGCGCCCGATTTCGAGACGCTCGCCAAGGAGCTCTTCGCATGAGCGAGGCCGACGCGATCATTGAGGCCCTAGGCCTCGTGCCGCATCCCGAAGGCGGGCATTACCGCCAAACCTGGGAGGCCGAAGCCGCAGACGGCGCGCGTCCTTCGGGCACCTGCATCTATTTCCTGCTCAAGGCGGGCGAGCGCAGCCACTGGCACCGGGTGGACGCGACCGAAATCTGGCATTTCCACGCAGGCGCGCCGGTGCAGCTCGATATCGCGCCGCAGGAGGCGGGACCGGTGCTGGAATTGCTGTTGGGCCCCGACGTGATCGGCGGCGATCAACCGCAGGGGATCGTGCCCGCGGGCCAGTGGCAATCCGCGCGCTCGACCGGGGCGTGGAGCCTTGTCAGCTGCACAGTCTCGCCGGGCTTTCGCTTCGAGGGGTTCGAACTGGCCCCGCCCGGTTTCGACATCCCCCGTTGATCACCAGAGACCGATGCTCGCCCAACGCGAGAGTTGATCGAGCCAGCTGACAGGCGGCCACCAGAGCAGCGTCAGCACGATCACCGCGGCCACGAGCCCCACCGCCAGCGCCAATTCGCGCCTGTGACACAGCGTTTGCGCCGCCGCGGACCACAGCAGGTTGCGGATCACCGGCCAGTGTAGCTTGATGTGCCAGACCCCGGCGAAGACGAAGAGCACCCCCATCGCGAGGTGCAAAAGCTCCCAGTCGGCGCGGTCGAGCGCGAGGAGCGACCAGTCGATATCCCGCGCAACCCGGCCCGAGGGCGCAATGCTGACGACGAGGCCGGAGATGACCATGACGACGAAGCTGAGCCCCGCAAGGAAGACCGCGGCGGCCCGGTTCGAGAACGGGGCCTGCTTGCGCGCCTGCGGCGTCGGACAGGGATCGGTTGGAGTTTCAGACATCGGACTACCCTCTTCAATGAGGCCGATCCTAGCGCCGTCCGCCGCGGCGCGGCATGATCAGCGTCAAGTGATGCGAATTTAGCCGGGGCGCGAGACCTTGCCGCCGCCGATCAGCGCCGACACCCCGGTCGTCGAGGGCCCAGAGGTTGCCATGCCACGCGCCACCCGCACCGCGAGATAGGCGAAGGCCTGCGCCTCCAGCATGTCGCCATCGAGCCCGATATCCTCGATCGGCTGCACTGGCACGTTCATGCGCCGCTGCAAAGCCACCATCAGCGCGGTGTTGAGCCGCCCGCCGCCGCATACATAGATCGCCGAGGGCGCGGTCGGGTAATGCTCCCCCGCCCGCGCGACCGAGGCTGCCGCACAGGCGGTAAGCGTGGCTGCCGCATCCGCGTCTTCCAGCGCGGCCACACGGGACAGGACGTCATGGAAATCGTTCCGGTCGAGCGACTTCGGCGGCATCTTCAGGAAATAGGGATGCGTCAAGAAGGCCTCGACCGCTGCCTCGTCAACGCGGCCCGTCAGCGCCAGCTCTCCGCCCGCATCGAACTCCGCCTCGCGCCTGAGCCGCATCAGATCGTTGATCGGTGCGTTGGCGGGGCCGGTGTCAAAGGCCAGAACCGCGCCCGGCACCTCTGCCGAGGGTTGGCGCGGATCGACCCAGGTCACATTGCCGACGCCGCCGAGGTTCAGAAACACCGCCGGCGCATCGAGCTTGGCGTATTTCGCGCAGGCAAAGTGGAAGAAGGGCGCGAGCGGCGCGCCCTGCCCGCCCATCTCGACATCGGTGGAGCGGAAATCCCAGACCACCGGGCGCGACAGCACCTCGGCCAGGACCGAGCCGTCGCCGGCCTGATGGGTGCGGCGCGGGCCCTGCATCCCATAGGGATCGTGGGCGAGCGTCTGGCCGTGAAACCCCACGAGCTGCGCCTCTCCGAAGCCGCTGAGCAGTTCGGCATGGGCGGTTTCGACCACCTCGCAGGCCTCCTCCACCCCGGCCTCGCCGGGCCAGCGCCCGAGGGCTGCATGGAGCGTCGCGCGCTCGGCCTCGGTATAGGGGCGGTAGTCGCTGCGGCCGAAATCGAGAATGCGGGTTCCGTCGGTCAACACGAGCGCCGCGTCCACCCCGTCCAAGGACGTGCCCGACATGGCGCCAACCGCCCAGACCGGCCCGGATTTCAACATGGCTTCCCTCTCGTCGCCTGCCCCGATATACGCACGCTCAGACGAAAGGAACAAGCACGATGACCTACCATCCGAAATCAGACTTCATGCGCGTGATGATCGAGCGGGGCTTTCTGGCCGACTGCACGGATTATCAGGGGCTGGACGAGGCTTTGGCGAAAGGCACCGTGCCGGGTTATATCGGCTTCGACGCGACGGCGAAGTCGCTGCATGTCGGCTCGCTGATCCAGATCATGATGCTGCGCTGGCTGCAAAAGACCGGCCACCAGCCGATCACCCTGATGGGCGGCGGCACGACGAAGGTGGGCGACCCCTCCTTCCGCGCCGATGAGCGCCCGCTGCTGACGCCCGACCAGATCGACGACAATATCGCGGGCATCAAGCAGGTGTTTGCGAAATACCTCGATTACGAGGCCGAGACGCCGGCGCTGATGCTCAACAACGCGGAATGGCTCGACGGGCTGAACTACCTCGATTTCCTGCGCGATATCGGGCGGCATTTCTCGGTCAACCGGATGCTGTCGTTCGAGAGCGTGAAATCGCGGCTGGATCGCGAGCAGAGCCTCAGCTTCCTCGAATTCAACTACATGATCCTGCAGGCCTATGACTTCCTCGAGCTGAACCGCCGCTACGGTTGCCTGCTGCAGATGGGCGGCTCGGATCAATGGGGGAATATCGTCAACGGGATCGACCTGACGCGCCGCGTGCTCGATCAGGAGATCTTCGGACTGACCTCGCCGCTTCTGACAACCTCGGACGGCAAGAAGATGGGCAAATCGGCCTCGGGCGCAATCTGGCTGAACTCGGACATGCTGAGCCCTTACGAGTTCTGGCAGTTCTGGCGCAACACAACCGACGCCGATGTTGGCCGCTTCCTTAAGCTTTATACCGAGCTTCCGGTCGAGGAATGCGAGCGTCTGGGCGCGTTGGAAGGCTCCGAGATCAACGCGGCGAAGGTGCGGCTGGCCAACGAGGTCACCGCGCTCTGCCACGGCTGGGAGGCCGCGCATGCTGCCGAGGCAACCGCGCGCGAAGTCTTCGAGAAGGGCGGCGTGGGTGACGACCTGCCTACCCTCACGCTGACGCTCGAGGAACTGGGCGACGGGATCAGCCTCGCGCAGCTCGTCGTGCGTTCGGGCCTCGCGAAATCGGGTAAGGACGGCAAGCGGCTGATCGCGGAAGGCGCGCTCAAGGTCGATGACGAGCCCTGCGCCGATCCGGGCCGCATGTTCACCGCCGCCGATCTGGAGACCCCGGTGAAGCTGAGCGCGGGCAAGAAGCGTCACGCGCTGGTCGAAGTCGAGTAACTGTATCGGGCGCGCCTCATGCGGGCGCGCCCAAGCCCCTTTTCCGATACGATCGGCTGTGGCACTCTTTGCTCATGAGCAAGGTCACCAATCTCAACCAGTTCCGCAAACAGCAGGCGCGCGTGAAGAAGCGCGAGCAAGGCTCTGTGAATGCTGAGAAATTCGGTCGCAGCAAGGCCGAGAAAGCGCTACAGGAAAGCCGCGCCACGAAAGAGCGGCGCGATCTCGACGGCCATCAGCGCGAGCACGACGAATGAGCCGACCGAAGAAACGCTCCCTGACGCTGGGCGGGCACCGCACCTCGGTCACGCTGGAGGATGAATTCTGGCGTGCCTTCCGCGATATCGCCCATGAGAAATCATTAGGCCTCAACGAGTTGGCAGCCGAAATTGATGTGGATCGCGGCACCGAGACGGGCCTTGCCACGGCAATCCGCCTCTACGTGCTGGCCTATTACCGGGCGCGTGCGATCTCGTAAGGCAAGCCGCGACGCACGGCGCTTTCCGCAGCCCATGCAAGCTCCTTGCGCGAGCGATAGTCGGAGACCGAGAGCGGCGCGTGGAACACCACTTCGACCGCGCCCTGCCGCGCCTGTGCCAGCACCTTGATCAGATGCGGCCCGAACTCCATATCGCCCCACCAGCCATAGAACCGCACGTCCTCGCCCGCGGGGGGCGTGTAGACCACGGTGACCGGCTGGATCTGCATCACGCGCTCCAGCCCATGGCTGTAGAAGGCCTGAAACAGCGTCGGCTTGAAGGGCAGCACCCGGCGCGCATCGGTCGAGGTGCCCTCGGGGAAGAACAGCAGGTGATGGCCCGCCCGGATGCGATCCTCGAACAGCCCCTGCTGCGTCTTTGCCTCACGCGGATCGCGCTTGATGAAAACCGTGCCCGTGGCCCGCGCGAGCCAGCCGACGAAAGGCCATTTGGCGACCTCGGCCTTGGAGACGAAATAGACCCGCTGGCAGGCGTTGAGCGCAAAGATATCGAGCCACGATCCGTGATTTGCGACCACCGCCCCGATCTTGGTCATCGGACGCCCCGTGACGCGATAGGAGATCCCGAGGATCGGGAAGCTCATCCGGCAGACCGCTTGCGTGATCCACGGTGTCCAGGGCCGCGCCAGCCCGTGAACCGGGCGCTCCACCAGACGCACCAGCAGCAGCACTACAAGCCCGATCAGCAGCATCAGCCCCCAGATCAGACCGCGCAGCCCCGCCCGCATCCAATCGAGCGCGCCGAACTGCTTTGGATCGGGCTCGTCCTCGATCCAGCTCACGCGCGGCCCTCGAAACGACGGGTGTAGAAGCTGCGATGCTTGTCGCTCATCGCCTTGGTATCCATGAGCAGGAGAACGTCGGTCGTGTTGAACGGATAGTCGATGAAAGCCCCCTCGCCCACGAATCCGCCAAGCCGCAGATAGGCCTTTATCAGATTGGGCATTTCGGCCAGCGCCGCACGCCGATCCAGCGCCGCCTCAGGCACGAGGTCCATTGGCTGGAACGCCTCTGGCCGCGCGCGCGGACGCATGTGCGCGGGCGCTAGGTGATGGTGATGCAACCACGACAGCGGCGCTTTCAGCTTCTCGGCATCGGTGCCGTGGAAGGACGCAACGCCGAAGAGAATCTCGATGTCATGGGCAAGGACGTAATCGGCCAGCGCGTTCCACAAAAGCAGCATTGCCGCCCCGCCCCGATAGTCCGGATCGACGCAGGAGCGCCCAAGCTCCAGCAACTTGCGCCCGGTGCCGACAAGCGGCGAGAGGTCGTATTCGCTATCGCAATAGAATTGCCCTGCCCGCTCCAGCCGATCCGAAGGTAGCAGCCGGTAGGCGCCCACCACATGCTCGCCTTCAGCGCGTGCGGGATCGACCAGCAGAAGATGATCGTAGATCGAGTCGAGCCGATCGCTTTCCAGACGATTTTGGTGATCGACCGTCTCGCCGCCGCCGCCGAGTTCTTCGACGAAAACGCGGTAGCGAAGCCGCTGCGACGCCACGAGATCGGCGGCATCGCGGGCCAGCCTGATTTCGAATGCGGCGCTGTCGATCACGGGCGTCCTCCTGCCGATATTCGCTGGCCCGGTTTAGAAAGCCGCGCCCGGATTGGCAATATCGCGCAGCGCGGAGCGTGTCATGGACGCATCACGACGGGGGGCGATGCGCCACATCCTCCGGTTGACGGAATTTCTCGCGTGACCTCACGCGCCTGTTAACGTTTCATCAACTTTGTTCAGAGAAAACCAATTCCAACGCGACCCGCCGACCGTCCAGGACAAGCTTGCCTTCATGTTCAAAATTGACCGTCACCTTTTCGCCGATACGCGATTGCACCTGGCCAGTGCCCCAGTCGGGCTGGGCGGGATTCCTGACCAGCATGCCGGGTTCTAGGATTTCATAGATCACATTTCACCTTCTGGAGAGTTTGATGCCATTCGAGACCGCGAATGCGGGTGCGGAGGACGCTGATTTGATCGAACTTGTCGCGTCGCGCCTGTGCCATGACCTTATCAGCCCGATCGGGGCCATCGGCAATGGGGTAGAATTGCTCACCATGACAAGCGAAGCGCCCGGCCCGGAGGTGGAGCTTATTTCGCAAAGCGTGGCGGCGGCGAATGCGCGCGTCAAGTTCTTCCGGCTGGCCTTTGGACGCGCCGGACCCGATCAGCAGTTGAGCGAAGCGGAAATCACCGGGTTGCTGGGCGAAGTCTCCGCTCAGAGCCGCGTGGACTACGATTGGCGGGCGCCGGGAGAGACGCCGCGCGCCGAGGTGAAACTGGCGCTTCTCGCGATGCTTTGCCTCGAAACCGCGCTGCCCTTCGGCGGCGATATCCGCGCGATGCCCTGCGGCGACGGCTGGATGATCACGGCGCGCGCCGAGAAAGCGCGACCCGATCGTGCGGCCTTCGCGGCGCTCGATGGGGAGCGGCTGGACCTGACACCCGCGCGGGTGCAATTCGCGCTCCTGCCGCGCGAGGCGGCGCGGCAGGGCCGCAGACTCGATTGGTCGGTCGATTCCGAAGGCGGCACGATCGCCTTCTGATAGCGACCGCGTCAGGCGGAAATCGGAGGGTACGGTGCGCTCAGGGACGCACCGTGCCGCGCCCGGTCACCAGGTACTTGAACGAGGTGAGCTGCTCGGCGCCTACCGGCCCGCGCGCATGCATCTTGCCGGTCGCGATACCGATCTCTGCGCCCATGCCGAACTCGCCGCCATCGGCGAATTGGGTGGAGGCGTTGCGCATCAGGATCGCGCTGTCGAGCCGCTCGAAGAAGCGGTCGGCGGCGGCGTCATTCTCGGTCAGGATCGATTCCGTGTGCTGGCTGCCATAGCGGCGGATATGTTCGATCGCGCCATCCACGCCATCGACGATCTTCGCCGCGCAGATCATATCGAGGAATTCGCGCCCGAAATCTTCCGCACTTGCCTCGGTGACGCCCTCGATTTGCAGCAAATCGCCCGTGCCGCGCACCTCGACGCCTGCTTTGAGCAGGTCTTCGATCAGCACGCCGCCATGTTTCTTCCAGAAGGCGCGGTCGATCAGAAGGCACTCCATCGCGCCGCAAATCCCGGTGCGCCGGGTCTTGGCGTTCACCACGACGGCCCGCGCCTGTTCCAGATCGGCTGCCCCGTCGGCATAGATATGGCAGATGCCCTCGAGATGGGCGAAGACCGGAACACGCGCCTCGGCCTGCACCAGACCGACGAGCCCCTTGCCCCCGCGCGGCACGATCACGTCGATGAATTCGGTCGCGCGCAGCATCTCGGCCACGGCGGCGCGGTCGCGGGTCGGCACGAGCTGGACCGCCGCCTCGGGCAGCCCCACCGCACGCAGCCCCTCGAGCAGGCAGGCATGGATCGCACGGCTGGAATGGAAGCTCTCCGAGCCGCCGCGCAGGATCACCGCATTGCCCGATTTCAGGCATAGCGCTCCGGCGTCCGCCGTCACGTTGGGCCGCGATTCATAAATCACGCCGATCACGCCAAGCGGCGTGCGCACGCGCTTGATATGCAGCCCCGAGGGCATGTCCCATTCCGCGATCGTGTCGCCCACCGGATCGCGTTGCGCTGCCACCGCCCGCAATCCCTTGGCGATCGCCTCGATCCGCGCATCGTCCAGCATCAGCCGGTCCATCATCGCGGGGCTCAGCCCCTTTTCGGCCCCGTAGGCCATGTCCTCGCCATTTGCGGTGACGATGTCATCTTTACGCGCGAGCACCGCATCGGCCGCCACTTCCAGCGCCTTCTGCTTTACCTCGGCGCTGGCGAAGGCCAGTTCCGCCGCGGCCGCCCGCGCGGCAGCGCCCATCGTCTCGATCAGCCCTTTGGCGTCCATGTCGTCTTTCATTACGCACCCCTACCGGATTTCCCGGTCTGTCCGGTTTTCACCCATTGCGCCAGCTTCACCGCCAGCACGAACCACGGGAGCCCGTGCATCACCAGATCGAACCAATCGACCGTACGCACCAGCGTGCCCGCCGCCAACATCTTCAGCTTTTCCCAAATATGTGGCTCTGGGGTGAATGGCGCGAGACCCAGCAGACCCGCGAACAGGACTGCTTGCAGCAGGGTGATGTGGTCGAAAAACTGCTTGATCCAGCGCATGCGCTCCTCCCGAAACTTCGCCCGGATATAAGCGACAGATGCGCGTTTCACAAACGCAACTTTACCGTAGAAGGGGGGAAAGTGGCGCGGTTGACGGGGCTCGAACCCGCGACCCCCGGCGTGACAGGCCGGTACTCTAACCAACTGAGCTACAACCGCGCATCTGCGCTCGGGGCGATCCGGATGATGGCGCGGTTGACGGGGCTCGAACCCGCGACCCCCGGCGTGACAGGCCGGTACTCTAACCAACTGAGCTACAACCGCTCGCATCATCTGCCCGGATCGCCGTCCGAGCGTGGGGAGGGTATTACGCGGGCGACCTGCCCCCGTCAAGCGGCCTGAGAGCAAAAATCCGACGAATTTTCACCTGCCGTTCGGGCAAGCAAATTGCGGCTCCTCAGTGCGCGTCCGCGGCCCTTATTTATCGCGCCCGCACGCGCCCCGATGAGATGCGCTTTCTGCTTCCCCTTGGCAGAAATATCCCGGGGGAGACCGAAGGTCGGGGGCGGAGCCCCCTCTTCTTTTAGTTTTGTCGCCGTCCGGCGACGGGGGCAGCGCCCCCTTTCTCGGCGGATGCAATCAACGTTCCGGCGCGGGAATGAACTCCGCATCATCCGCGGGCGGCAGTTGGAATCGGCCATGCGCCCAGTCGCCCGCGCGCCATGCCTCTTTGGCCGCGTCGATCTTGTCGCGCGAGGAGGCCACGAAATTCCACCAGATATAGCGCGGACCGCCCATGGTCGCGCCGCCCAGAACGATCAGCCGGGCGCCCTGCCCGCCCGCCTTGAGCGACACCCGGTCGCCGGGGCGGAAAACGAGCATCCGACCTTCCTCGTAGGTTTCGCCCGCGACGGTGACGGAGCCTTGCAGCACATAAACCCCGCGATCCTCGTGATTGTCAGGGAGCGGGATCTGCGCGCCCGGATCGAGCTTCGCATCGGCGTAGAACATCTCGGAGGGCAGATCGATCAGGGCATGCGCGCCCCAGGCATCGCCCAGCACCAGCCGCACGGTCTTGCCCTCGGCCTGCAATTCGGGAAGCGCTTCGGCACCCACATGTTTGAACGCCGCCTGCCCCTCTTCCTGATCCTCCGGCAGCGCAACCCATGTCTGGATACCCGCGAGATGCTGGCCGGTGTCGCGGACCTTGCCGTCAGTGCGCTCGGAATGGGTGATGCCGTAGCCCGCACTCATCCAGTTCACCGCGCCCGGCGTGATCCATTGATCGGTGCCCAGCGAATCGCGGTGATGCAGGCGGCCTTGCAGCAGGTAGGTCACAGTCGCGAGCCCGATATGCGGGTGCGGGCGAATGTCGATGCCCCGCTGGCCGGAGAGGAACTCCACCGGGCCGATCTGGTCGAAGAAGATGAACGGGCCGATCATCTGGCGTGCAGCCGAGGGCAAGGCGCGGCGCACCTCGAATCCACCAAGGTCGCGCGCTCGGGGCGCGATAACGGTTTCAATGGCGTCCACGGCATCGCCGATCGGAATTTCGGGGTCGAGGGCGGGGTTCCAACTCATCGTGCGCTCCTTTCCTGTGATTGAAGAAAAGGTAGCATCGCGGCGCGCATATCATAGAGCCATGCGCGAACAGAGTCTGAGCGCGGTCGCGCAACGCCACGCAAGCAGTTGATATCAATATTATTCATGGGGAATGGTGGGCGGTGAGGGACTCGAACCCCCGACATTCTCGGTGTAAACGAGACGCTCTACCAACTGAGCTAACCGCCCCCGACCCCTCCTCTAGCTCCGCCTTGCGCGGGGATCAAGGGCTCAGATGCCTTCGCGCATCCGCGCCTTGCGGGTCGAGGAGAGTTTCATCCCCGGCGCGGACAGCCGCGCTTCCGGCCCGACCCAGGCATAGGCGAGCAGGCAGGGATCGAGATCGGCCGTGGTGATGCGGTGTTCGTGATCGGGTCGGTTCAGGATCAGCGACCCCGGCGCATGCACCGCAGTGTCATTTTCCGACCACGGGCCCGCGACCGAGATATAGCTTTCCTCGATCTCCTTATGGCTGTGCTGCGGATAGGTCGTGCGCGGCGCGAACAGGACGAATCCCAGCACCAGCCGATCCGAAGCCACCGGACCGCGCGGGCCCAGCACCTCGCAATAGGCATATTTGCGTGCCAGCGCCTTCGGCACTTTCTCGTAGCCATATTCCCATGTCAGCTGGCTCGCGACACGCGACAGCGCCCGCGCCATGCCCGCCACCGCACCGCGCTCGCCCAGATCGAGGGCCCGCGACAGATGCGCGGTCACCGGTTTCGGCTGCGGCTGGCGCGGCGTCACCGGGGGATTGGTGTCGATGATCTGCGAGAGCGTGTCGCGCACCCGTTTGCGGTGGCTGCGGATGAGGCGACTGCCGCCCGCCGAGCCATGACGGTAGAGCGTGTCGAATTCCCGCAGCAGATAGAGCCAGTCCGGACAATCGGAGACGCGCAGCCCCTCGTCGGGGGGCGTTTCGTTCATCGGCATCGTGTCGGTCATCGCATCCTCCGCGTCTCGCGCCTCGGGCGCTTCTCTGGCGTGCTGTCTGGCCCATAATCTGACGCCGCGGGGCGCAGAAAACTAACCGGAAAACGACGAAGGCGCGTCTGTTCAAGACGCGCCTTCGTAGGAAAATGGTGGGCGATGAGGGATTTGAACCCCCGACATCATCGATGTGAACGATGCGCTCTACCGCTGAGCTAATCGCCCTCCGTGGCGGGCTTTTAGCGCCCCGCTTCTGGCTCCGCAAGAGGGTTTTCGACGAAATCTCAGCCCCGGTTTTCGACCTCGCTTTCCAAGGCGTCGTCCTCGGCCTGCGCGGCGCCATCCGCCTCTGCCGCGACGGCCTCGAGCATGCCCGAAGGGCGGCGCAGCTTGACCACGAGGATCTCGTCGCCGTTCTTCTCGAACTGGCGGTTGATCTTCAGCTTGCCGAGCGGCGGGATGCTGAGTTCCTCGCCTTCCGAGAGCGCCTCGCCCAGAACTTTCAGCACGGCCTCCGACATCGCTTTCGCCTCGCCGCGCTTCACGCCGGCCTCGACCATCACCCGATCCACGAAGCTTCTCTTGCGCACGAGCGCCTTCGCCTCGCTCGGCTCAGGCGCCGGATGAGGCGCGGAGGGCGTAAGCGTCGCGGCGGAGGCCGGCGGCGCTTCGGGCGTGGTGACGGGCGGTTTGCGGGTCGATTTCGGTTTCTGGCTCTTGGCCATGGCGGCTCCTTTTTTGACCGTAATACGAAGAGGTTAAGGGCAAACCTGTTCAAATGCAAAAACGCCCGCCGCGACATGCGACGGGCGTTCTCGATTTCAATTCGAAGGCGATCAGTGCGCGGTTGCGCCCTGTGCGTCCGATTTGGCCGCGGCTGCGGCGGCGGCTGCCGCCTCTTCGGCCTCTTCGTCCCAATCGACCGGCTCGGGCTGACGCACCAGCGCGCGGGCGAGGACTTCGCGAACGTGAGTGACCGGCACGATCTCCAGCCCCTCCTTCACGTTGTCGGGGATATCCGCGAGGTCTTTTTCATTCTCCTCGGGGATGAACACCGTCTTGATCCCACCACGCAGTGCCGCGAGCAGTTTCTCTTTCAAGCCACCGATCGGCATCGCGTTGCCACGCAAGCTGACCTCGCCAGTCATGGCGATATCCTTGCGCACCGGGATTCCGGTCAACACCGAGACGATGGAGGTCACCATCGCCAGACCCGCAGAGGGCCCGTCTTTCGGCGTCGCGCCATCCGGCACGTGGACGTGGATGTCCCACTTCTCGAAGCGCGGCGGCTTGATGCCGAATTGCGGCGCGACCGAGCGGACGTAGCTGGATGCCGCGTCGATCGATTCCTTCATCACGTCGCCCAGCTTACCGGTGGTCTTCATCCGACCTTTACCCGGCAGGCGCAGAGCTTCGATCTGCAGCAGGTCGCCGCCCACGGAGGTCCAGGCGAGGCCAGTCACGACGCCCACCTGATCTTCCTTCTCGGCCAGACCGTAGCGGTGCTTCTTGACGCCCAGATATTCGCCCACCTTCGCCTCATCGACGGTGATGTGCTTGATCTGACCCTTCGACTTGATGATCTCGGTCACCGCTTTCCGGGCGAGCTTCGCGATATCGCGCTCAAGGTTCCGCACGCCCGCCTCGCGGGTGTAGTAGCGGATCACGTCGGTCAGCGCGCCATCGGTCAGTTCGAACTCGTTCTTCTTGAGCCCGTGACCCTTGATCTGCTTCGGGATCAGGTGCTGCTTGGCGATCTCGGCCTTCTCGTCCTCGGTGTAGCCCGCGAGCGGAATGATCTCCATCCGGTCCAGAAGCGGGCCCGGCATGTTGTAGGAGTTCGCCGTCGTCAGGAACATCACGTTCGAGAGGTCGTATTCCACTTCGAGATAGTGGTCCACGAAGGTCGCGTTCTGCTCGGGGTCGAGCACTTCAAGCATGGCCGAAGCCGGATCGCCACGGAAGTCCTGACCCATCTTGTCGATCTCGTCGAGCAGGATCAGCGGGTTCGTGGTTTTCGCCTTCTTCAGCGCCTGAATGATCTTACCGGGCATCGAGCCGATATAGGTCCGACGGTGTCCGCGGATCTCGGATTCGTCGCGCACGCCGCCGAGCGAGATGCGGATGAATTCGCGCCCCGTTGCCTTGGCGACAGACCGGCCGAGCGAGGTCTTACCCACGCCGGGGGGACCCACGAGGCACATGATCGGGCCTTTCAACTTGGCCGAGCGCGCCTGCACCGCGAGATACTCAACGATGCGTTCCTTGACCTTCTCGAGCCCGTAGTGATCGGCATCAAGCACGGCCTCCGCCTTGCTGAGGTCTTTCTTGACGCGGGATTTGGTGCCCCACGGGATCGACAGCATCCAGTCGAGATAGTTGCGCACGACGGTGGCTTCCGCCGACATCGGCGACATCGACTTGAGCTTCTTGAGCTCGGCCTCGGCCTTTTCCTTGGCCTCTTTGGAAAGCTTCGTGTTCTCGATGCGCTCTTCCAGCTCGAGGATCTCGTTCTGGCCGTCTTCGCCATCGCCGAGTTCCTTCTGAATGGCCTTCATCTGCTCATTCAGGTAGTACTCGCGCTGGGTCTTCTCCATCTGCGTTTTCACACGGGACTTGATCTTTTTCTCCACCTGGAGAACCGAGACCTCACCCTGCATGAGCCCGTAGACCCGCTCCAGCCGCTCGGAGACGTCGAGCGTTTCCAGAAGCTCCTGCTTCTGGGCCACTTCCAGCCCCAGATGGCCCGAGACGAGATCGGCCAGCTTGTCCGCTTCGGTCGCGTCGGCCACGGCCGAGAGCGCCTCTTCGGGGATGTTCTTCTTGATCTTCGCGTAGCGCTCGAATTCCTCGGCGACCGAACGCAGCAGCGCGCGGATCGTCTCCACGTCGCCCTCGGTTTCGATCAGCGGCTCGGCATTCGCTTCAAAGTAGTCGTCATTCTCGACAAACTCGCTGATGCGCACGCGGCTCTTGCCCTCGACCAGAACCTTCACGGTGCCA
Source organism: Thioclava nitratireducens (assembly GCF_001940525.2). Taxonomy (NCBI): domain Bacteria; kingdom Pseudomonadati; phylum Pseudomonadota; class Alphaproteobacteria; order Rhodobacterales; family Paracoccaceae; genus Thioclava; species Thioclava nitratireducens. Next base: position 2,011,441 of record NZ_CP019437.1, on the reverse strand, counting down.
TCGGGCAGTTTCAGCAGTTGCAGCACGTTGGCGAGCACGCCAACGCGGAAAATCCCGTCTGTGTCGGGGTCGTCTTGCGACGGGTCGATCTGGCTCGCGAGCAAGATCTGACGGTCATCCGCCATCACCTCTTCGAGTGCGCGCACGGATTTCTCGCGCCCGACGAAGAGCGGCACGATCATGTGGGGGAAAACCACGATATCGCGCAACGGCAGGACCGGATGGGTGACAGAGCTAAATTCGGTCATCGGCGTTCCTCTCTTGGCAGGAGGGTCCGGCCCCGTTTTCGGCGACCACGTCCCTCCCCTGTTCGACCCAATATCTAGGAGCCGCGAAGCGTCCATTCAACTAGGCCATGTCACTCATCCGTCACAATGCGTGGCCCCGGGACAGGCCGCAAGAGGCGATCTCGCTGCCGTGAGCGGTTCGTGCGCGCGCGTGATGGAACGTGTAGCCGCTCACCGCGGCAGGATCATCTCGGCCATCAAGCCGCCAAGCCGTTCGGATCGCCCGAGTTTCAGCGATCCGCCATGGCGCCGCAGGATGTCAGCGGTGATCGAGAGGCCGAGGCCCACCCCCTGCCCGCGATCCTGATTGCGCGCCGGATCGAGCCGCGTGAAGGGCAGGATCGCCTCTTCGCGGCGTTCGGGCGGGATGCCAGGGCCGTCGTCATGCACCGCGATTCGCCATCCCGTGCGCGCGATCGAGACGGTAATCTCGGCGCGGGTGCCGTAGCGGACCGCATTGCCGATCAGGTTTGCCAGCGCGCGTTTGAGCGCATCGGGACGGAAAGTCGCCTCCTCCTCCGTGTCGCAATCGACGAGCGTCACGTCGCGGCCCATCCGCCGCATGTCTTCCACCACGCCTTCGACGAAGCCGCAGATCGGCAGCGTCTCCGGCTCGCCATGCGAGGCGCCGTCGCGCGAAAAATCGAGGAAGGCATCGACAAGGCGACCCATCTCGTCGACGTCGCGCTCCATTGCGCGGACCTCGTCCGTCTCCTCCATCATCGACAGCCCGAGCCGCAGACGCGTGAGCGGTGTGCGCAGATCGTGGCTGACACCCGAGAGCATCAGCGTGCGCTGCTCGATCTGCCGCTCGATCCGGTTGCGCATGTCGAGGAAGGCGCGGCCCGCGGCGCGCACCTCCGTCGCCCCCGAGACGCGGTAATTCAGGTTGCGCCCCTTGCCGAATTCCTCCGCCGCATGGCTCAGTCTGCGGATCGGGCGCAGCTGATTGCGCAGGAAGATATAGGCGATCAGCGTCATCAGAATGGAAACAAAGACCATCAGAACGAGCAATTGGTGGGGATTCGACGCCGACACCCGACTGCGCGCGAAGGTCACCGCTAACGGCCCGTTCGGCGTCTCCTGCACCACCCGCACGGAGTTGGTGGTGTTGTCGAGAACGATCGAGCGAATCTGCGACAGATTGGTGCGCAGGGTCGAGATCACCACGATCCCGGTGAGATCGAAGAAGTTGCGCGTATCGCCCCGCTGCGACGCAATATCCGTCGGCGCCGGGAATTGCGAGGTGAAGTTCAGTGTCTTGTCGAGCACGTCGAGCCGCTCGCGCGCAACCTCGGCCGTCGGCGCATTGGTCGCGACCTGATCGAGCAGCGCGATCTCGCGCACCATCCCTTCGGTCATCTGCTGCGTGACACGTTCGAAATGGCGCTGGATGAAGACGACGGATACCACCAGCTGGATCGTCACCACCGGCAGAATCAGGATCAACGCGGCCCGCCCATAAAGCCCGCGCGGCATCATCTGTTTCAGCCAGCGAAAATTCATGCCAGAACCCTAGCGATGGCCGCGACGGAGGGAAAGATGGAAGAATTGCAGCCCGGCTTGCGTCGGATCCTGGCTCCGAACCCGTCCCCCATGACTTATACCGGCACCTGCACCTATGTCATTGGCACAGGCGAGGTCGCGGTGGTCGATCCCGGCCCCGCCGATCCTGCCCATCTTCAGGCGCTGCTCGACGCGCTCGCCTCCGGAGAGCGCGTCAGCCATATCCTCGTCACCCATGCCCATCTCGACCATTCCCCCGGCGCGCGGCTCTTGGCCGAGGCCACGGGCGCGCCCATCCTCGCCTTCGGCCCGCCCGAGGCCGGGCGCGCGCCTGTGATGGCGGAACTTGCTGCGCGTGGACATGCCGGCGGCGGCGAAGGGGTCGATCACGCGTTCGACCCCGACATCCTTATCGAGGATGGCGAGACGCTGAGCCATGGCGACTGGTCGCTCACGGCGCTGCATACGCCCGGCCATTTCTGCAACCATCTGAGCTTCGCGATGGGCGATGCGCTTCTGACCGGCGATGTGGTTATGGGCTGGTCCTCGACGCTGATCTCACCGCCCGACGGCGATCTGGGCGACTATTATCGCTCCCTCGCGCGCATCGAGGCACTCCGCCCGCGCATTCTCTATCCCGGCCATGGCGAGCCGGTGACCGATCCGCAAACGCTGATCGCGAGTCAGCGCGCACATCGCGACGCCCGCACCGCGCAGATCCGAAGCGCCTTGGCAGAGCGCCCCGCCACCCCGCAGACGCTCACCCGCGCGATATACACTGACGTGCCCGCAGCCCTCCTGCCAGCCGCCGAACGGAATGTCTTCGCCCATCTCGTTGAAATGTCTGTACAAAACGAAGTCATCGCCGCGCCCGACCTGCGTCCGGAGGCGCTATTTTCGCTGACGTGACGAAAGCCTGAATTTTTTCGCCAGAACCCTCTGGACATCCCAATTCGAGATTCATATACACCCTCACATGTTCCGGCGTAGCTCAGCGGTAGAGCAGTTGACTGTTAATCAATTGGTCGTAGGTTCGATCCCTACCGCCGGAGCCAAATCTCTCGCAAGAGACTGATTTCAAAGAGAAAAGCCCAGAGTTCGCTCTGGGCTTTCTTTTTTCCGGCGTCCCAAACGCACAAACGCGGCACGGACCGACGAAGGCCGCGGCACATGGCTCTGACGACGAACTGCCCGCGATGCTCGGCCGCGAACGCGTATCTCACTTTGCATTCCAGGCGAAATAAGCGGGGACCATTTTTAAGATGTCGCGCTCCTCCGAGACCCGTGCCAGTTCCTTCTTCAGCCGACAGATCTCGGCATCCGTCTCCGCGTCGCTAGCCGACGCTTTCGAGAACTTCTTCCTCCAGAAGCAGAGGGAGCATTGGCTCACGCCCAAGCGCTCGGCCACCTCTCTGACCGGGTAGACCCTCTCCGTGATCTGCGCGACGGCATCTCGCTTGAAATCGTCGCACGATCCTGATCATCGGGAAGCAGGCGTATTCCTGAAGACGATCAGAGCCGAAATTTAGCTTTGTGCCGGAAACTTGATACAGACGCGCAGCCCGTCGGAGCCGTCCACGGTCAGCGTCGCATCATGCTGGAACGTCAGGGTCCGGATCAGGCGCCAGCCGAGTGAATTCGACCGTTCCGGACGCTCGGCATCCGACGGCAAGCCGATGCCGTTGTCAGAGACGACCAGGGCGATCCCGCTTTGCAGGTCGCCGGAGACGTCGACGCGAATGGTTCCGCTCTCCCTGCCGGTAAAGGCATATTTGAACGCATTGGTGATGAGCTCTCCGATGATGAGCCCAATGTCGATGGCGAGCTTGCTGTCGAGCATCAGCTCTGCGCAGGTCACCTCGATATTGGCGTCGAGGCTTTCGCCGCTGAACGCACGCTCCGAAGTTCTCGCGACTTCGGCAGCCATCTGCGCGAGATCCACCTTTCCGGTCTCCTTCCCGCGCTGCATCAATTCGTGGGCCTTGGAGAGCGCCCCGACACGGACTTCGAGTTCGGTCAGAACCTGCTGGGTCTCCGGTTGTTGGGCCCGCGACTTGCTCATACGAATGAGCGCGGCGATGAGCGCGAGGTTATTGCCGGTCCGGTGGTGTAGCTCCTGCATCAGCAGGTCGCGTTCGGTGATCCCCTCCGAGAGTTCGCGGTTCTGTTCGCTGAGGGCCGCTGTCGGGTCCTTCATGCTGAGATCGTTTAGCGCTTCTGTCGCCTGATCGATGAGCCGGGCATCCGCCGGCAGATTTGCCGACGAGCGGAAAACCGCCTCGATCCGAGTTCCTTCGTGACCGGTCTCGACATCGAAACGCGTTGCGATGCGCTGCACACCGCGAAGCCCCAGCCCCATCCCCGTCGAGGAGGAAGGCGCCCCATCCGGCTGAAGTTTCTCCTTCGGGATGCCGCGCCCCTGGTCGGTCACGAGAAGCCCGAGTGCCGGTTTGCCTTCCACCTCGGTGAGCGAGAAGGTCGCGCGTCCCTTCTGCCCATGTTCGATTGCATTGCGACCGAGTTCGACGACGGCGGTGACGGCCCGTGTGCGCTCGAACGCGCCGAATTGCAGGACGTTGGTGAGCGTCATGGCGACATCGCGCAGCCGGGCCACGTCGGCGCTCTTCTCAAGGGTCACGGTGGTGAGTTTTGCCATGGTAACTGGTCGCCTCCCCGGTTTATGCGCATGACGACGATGCTCGCATCATCGCGCCCGCGGAACGCGCGATCCAGAAGAAATCCGGCGATCAACAGCGGGCTTTTCTTCAGCAATCCGGGCGGAAAATGCGCCTCCCGCAAGGTTTTCAAACCGTCGCTATGCAGGATCACCATGTCCCCCGCCTCCAGTTGCACGGCTTCCTCGTAGCCATGAGTCGCCGCGCCACCGATGCGACCGTCGCGCACCGCCAGCCGCCTGATACCCTTCGCGCCGATCAGCAAGGTCGAGATATTGCCAAGCGCCGCGTAACGTAGCTCCATCTGCGGCTGTGCGACATGCATCAGAGCTACCACCGCCCCGCGTCGACCGACCAGCCGCTCGGTAATCTGGCGCATCAGCTTACCTGGCTCCGACGAAAGCCCGCCCGCGGCGCCTGCAGCTGCGATCACCTCGCCGGCGGCTTCGGCGGCGGCGGGGCCATGCCCAAGGCCGTCGCAGAGCAACACATCGGTCGCCCGCGGGGTCTGCCGGATCTGAAAGTCGTCGCCGCAGGTGTCTTCGTTCGGGTGGCAAACACGCAGCCCCACCGCTTCGACGCCGCAATCAGCACCGCTGCTTTTCCCGCCGAAGGTGCATACGATCGTCGTTCCGGTGTCCGGCGAACTGAAAATGTCGAACGTATCCGAGAGGCGCACGATCGCCCCGAGCCCGAGACCGGCGGAGTCAGTCGAGCTTTCGCCATCTTGGAACATCCGGTCGATATCCGAGATCCCCGGCCCTCGATCCGTGAAGATCATGTTGATGACGTCGGCACCGGGCTGGCGCACAAGTTCGATCAGGGCTCGCCCGCGCTCTGCGTAGCGCAGCATGTTGGTCGCGGCCTCCGTAGCCACGATCGCGAGTTCGCCGACGCGTGTCTCGGGAAGACCGATCGCGACCCCATGGCGCCGCGCGAGCCGCCGAACGACTGCCACGGCACTGCGATCATCAATTTCCACCCACTGGTTCATAGCTTCACGCTCATGGAAACGGTTGTGCCCTTGCCGGGGGCAGAGCGGACCTCGAACCCGTGTGAAAGGCGCTTGGCGCCGCCGAGCCCTCTGCCGAGGCCTCCCGCGGTCGTGTAACCGTCGGACATGGCCAGCGTTACGTTTTCGATTCCCGGCCCCTCGTCGCGGCATTCGACGCGCAGATACTCGGAACGGTCGTCGAGATAAATTGAAATCTTGCCGCCGCCTCCGTGCACGATTGCGTTGCGAGTGATTTCGCTCACAGCCGTCGCAAAACGGGTGATCCGCACCGCCGACAGCCCGCGCTCCTTGAGAATTCGAGCGACGGCCTGACGCGCAGCGACCACATCGCGGCTGGTCGCAAGCGTTATCTCCGCGACGGCTGGTCTGCTGGATGTTTCGTTTGGATCAGGCACGCCGCAACTGAGTGAGTGCATGGGTCAGGCTGAGCGCCGTGCGGGTCTCGGGCAGATACATCCCCAGTTCGACCAAGGTCACCGCAACCGCTGGACGCATCCCGACAACGTAGGTTTCCGCGGCCAGCAGCTTGGAAATGCCAGCGAGCTGGGCAATGACGCGCCCGACGAAGGTATCGACGATCTCCAGCGAACTGATGTCGAGGATCACGCCCTTGACGTTCTCCTTGGCGATCCGGTTGGAGAGCGTGTCCTGCAGTTCCACGATTTCCGTATCGGTGACGTCGTCCTGAATGGAGACCAGAAGCGCGTTCTCGACCAGGTTTATGGACGTCACACCCGACACGTCAGGAGACCTCGCTGGTTTTGATGACGTAGCCGACCTTCTGCAATGCATCGGCCAGGGCCGTGCGGATGCTGGACCGGGTGGACACGGTGCCCACGTCGATGCCGAGCTGCACCATGGTCTGCGCGATCATCGGGCTGATGCCGCTGATGATGCATTCCGCGCCCATCAGGCGCACGGCGGCCGCGGCCCGCAAAAGGTGCTGCGCCACCTGCGTGTCGACCGTGCCGACACCGGTAATGTCCATGATCACCACCTCGGCCTGCCGCTCGAGAATGGTCTGCAACAGGTTCTCCATGACCTCCTGCGCCCGGGCGGAATCCAGAGTGCCGATCAGCGGCAGCGTGAGAACGCGATCCCAGAGTTCGACCACCGGGGTCGACAGCTCGAGCATTTCCTGACGTTGGCGCTCTATGATCTGGTCGCGCTCGCCGATGAAGATCTCGTTGGTGTAAATCGCGAAAGCATCGACGAGACGGGTCACCATCAGCACGTCGCTGATAAGCTTCCCGCTTTCGACATCCGTCATCGCCTCGAGCCGCTTGAACAGCGGAGCTTTGAGGGCGAGCACGAATGTCGCCATCTCGGTCGGCGTGACGCCACGGCCGACGCGCTCCTTGCTGACGTCTGCGAGGACGGCACGCAGGTCTTCCCATTCGTCGTCGTCCAGGCTGAACTCTTCGTTTACGACGCCGGCACGGATACCCTTGGTGAAGGCTTTCAGAAGTTCCTGGTTCTGCGCACGACTCTCGGAGTCGGAGAACAGGTCAGAGCGTTTCACGCCCTCTTTCACCTGAGTGCCTAGCCACTCCTCGACGACACCTGAGAAATCAGTTTCGAGTATGGTCAGGATATTTGCCGTCGCTGTCTGCGGCATGTGCAGGAACTCCCGTTCTTATGAATAAAACAGGTAAGCCAATTAGCTGCGGCAAAGTCAACGCATGGTCTTCAATCTTGCCCCGAGGACAAGCCCCTGATCGTCGACGTCCACGGGCACTGCGATCTTGCAAACCGGTCAATGGAACCGACGTCCCTGTCACTCGAAATCGCAAAAGCGAATGCGCCGAACACCGTTCGTGACGAACCGCATCACTCAGCTGAGCCCTGAGAGCCTCTTCACGCGATGCACCATCTCGTCGAAATCAAACGGTTTCAAAAGGACTTCGGCGTCGACCTGAGCCGGCCCTGTCGCGGCCTCTTCGTCATATCCGGTCATGAATATGATTTTCAGGTCTTCGCGGGACTCTTTCGCCCGGGATGCGAGTTCACGACCCGTCATCCCGCCGGGCAAGCCGATATCCGTCAGCAGAACCGACACCCCCGGCTGTTCGTGCAGCAACGCGAGGCCGTCAGCCGCGTTCCCGGCTTCGTAGACAGTGAACCCTGCCTCTTCCAAGGCCTCCACCACGACGAAGCGCACGATGACTTCGTCATCGACCACGAGGATCGAGTGATCGGCGCTCGCGGCCGGAGCTTCAGCCACCGGACGCTGCGCAGTGGGGAACTCGATCGCCGCCGTAGAGCGCGGCAGAAAAATGTTCACTGTCGTCCCCACACCGCAATCGGCTTCGATCGTAGCGCATCCGCCGCTTTGCCGCGCAAACCCATAGACCATCGAGAGGCCCAAGCCGGTGCCTTTACCGCTGGGCTTGGTGGTAAAATAAGGATCGAACGCTTTCGATATCTCTTCTGCGGACATCCCCGTTCCGGTGTCACGCACGGAAAGGCGCAGGTAGTTACCGGGCTGAAGTTCCGAATGTCCATCTTGTATGACTTCGTTGGCCGTGCTGATCGTGATCGTGCCACCGTCGGGCATGGCATCGCGCGAATTGATGCAAAGATTTAGCAGCGCACTCTCGAGCTGGTTCGGATCGACCATCGCGGGCCAAGGCGCTGCGCTGTGCTCCGTTCTGATCAAGATGTGCGGCCCGATCGTGTGCCGCAACAGGTCCTCCATCCCGTGCACCAGCTGGGGAACGTCGGTGGGCTTGGGCATGAGCGACTGCTGACGCGAGAAGGAAAGCAAGCGCTGGGTGACGCCTGCGGCACGTTCGGTCGACGATCGCGCGGCTTCCAGATACCGCAGGATTTCCTCGGGACGCCCGTCTTCAAGGCGCTTCGCGACGAATTCGAGGGATCCCGAAATCGCGGTGAGGAGATTGTTGAAGTCGTGAGCGAGACCGCCGGTCAATTGCCCCACGGCCTCCATTTTCTGGGCCTGCCGGAGTTTCTCCTCCTGCTGCATCAGTTTCGCGGTCTGCTCTTCGACGCGCTGCTCCAGAGTCTCATTCAGCTGAGACAGCGCCGCGGCCGCCTTGTCGCGCTCCTCGAGAATGGCGCGCCGATCATCGAGATCCATGAGAACGCCTGCGAAAATGCGCGGTGTTTGCGATTCCATCCGGCCGTTGGCTTCGACCCAGTGATAGCGCCCGTCGGCCCGCCGAACACGGAACTGATGCGCGTAAGGCGACGTCTGCTGCGTCGCGCGGTCGATCGCCGCCATCAGACCCGGCTTGTCGTCCTCGTGCACGTTTACGACAATCTGCTCGATGGTCAGGCCTTCGACAGCCCGCGCGGGGTCGAGCCCCATGCTGCGGGAAAAGTCGTCATCGAGGTCGAAGGTTTCGCTGTCGAGATACCAGACCCAAGTGCCCAGGATCGCCCCGGCCGAGAGCGCTCGCGCGACGTGACGCGCGTTCTTTTCCGCGCGCCGCTGGCTTTCGCGTAGCTCGCGCTCCTTCTGTTTGCGATCGGTGATATCGCGAAAGAGAACCGCGACCTGAGCTTTGCTTGCGGGCTCCACCCGCCTCGCAGAGACCTCGATGTGCCGCCCGACCTCAACGAATTCGCGCTCGAACCTCAGAGGCTCCCCGGTTCTGAGCACTTCGCCGTAGATTTTCACCCACTCGTCCCCATCTTGCGGAGCGACATCGAAAACGGTCTTGCCGACAATGCCGTCAATCCCGGTATGCCTCTCGTAACCGGAATTGGCTTCGATATGGACGTAGTCGCTGAGTGGGCCTCTGGGACCGTCGATGAACTGGATGACGCAGAACCCGTCATCGATCAACTCCATCAAGGCCTTGTAGCCAGCGTCAGGAGCAGTTTGGTCCTCGGCGCCGCGTGCTCCCGGCATCAAAGCGTCTTGCGAATTCACTTAATCGGTCCAATGCAGATTGGGTTTTCTGAACGAGCGCAATAGTTAGAGCTTTTTGTGAATCTTACAAACAGCATTTGACCCAAATGGGCCAGAAACAAAAGCACGCAAAGACGCCCCGCCAACACTCATCCAGCAGCTAATCTCGCGTGACAAATGTGGGAAGGGCCATTTGGCACGCGCTGACCGACAACGCCCATGATCCCGAGAAGGTGCGGCGCATCAACGCAAATGACAGGTTGCACCGTGCTGGCCGAGGCTAGGGCAATCATCCCCAAGTCAGGCCGGTTGCCCGGTGTCGACGGCAAGGCCAAAATGTCGAAACCCGGTGATAATGCCATTGCGCTGTCCGCATCGCCGGAGAAGATCCGAAGCGCGGTTCGGGCAATGTTCACCGATCCGAGCGACCTGCGTGTCGAAGATGCGCCCCGCTGCCTCGCGCTCAAGCTCTTGCAAGGCGTTGCCCCCGTGATCACCGCAGCTTCGTGGCAATCTCTTCCGGCTTGTGTCGCTTCGTAGCCATTCTGATCCTCCGTTTTTCTAAACAAAACGGCGGACCACTTCATTGGGGGAGGATCAACGGACGCATTCGCGCTGTTCCAAACCGCCCCGCCCATGCGATGCTGACGCCAAGATGCGGATCGCGAGCCTCAACACCCAAAACATGCGCCTGCTACCGAACCGGGAGCTGGGGCGGCTGCATGGGGCTTGGGACAGCGACGACCCCGAGGACCCGCGCCTCGATCCGATCGACCGGCGGTTGACGGCCGATCTGCTCGCCGGGATCGACGCCGATCTGGTCGCGCTGCAAGAGGTGTTCGACATCGCGACCCTGGAGCACTTCCACGCGCGCTACCTGCTGCCCACCGGCACGCGGCCTTACCCCGAGCGGGTCTGCCTGCCGGGCAATGACGGGCGCGGGCTCGATTTGGCGGTGCTGTCGCGCCGCGCGCTGGGAGCGGTGCGCAGTCACGCAGCGCTGACGCCGGGCGATCTGGGGCTGGAGCTGCCCGAGGGCGTCGATCCCGAGATGCCGATCTTCCGGCGCGATTGCCTGATGGTCGAAGTGGGCGCGCTGACGCTGTTCATCACGCATTTCAAATCGCCCTACCCCGACGAGGCCGCCGCCTGGCGCACCCGGCACCTCGAGGCGCTGGCGACGCGGGCGCTGATCGAGCAGCACTTCGACAATCCGGCCGAAGCGCTCTGGCTGATCCTTGGCGATCTCAACGAACCCGACGCCTCCGAGCTACCTCTGCCCCGCGCGACGGCGCCGCTTGAACACGGGTTCAGCGTGGATCTGATGGCGCGGATGCCCCGGCCCGAACGCTGGACCTATTACGACCCCCATTCGGCGCGCTACCATTGCCCCGATGTGCTGTTCGCCTCGCCCGCGCTCGCCGCGCGCTACCCCGATGCGGTGCCGCGTATCTTGCGCAAGGGCTTGGGCACCGAGGCCGCCCGCTATCAGGGCGAGCGCCTGCCCGGCATCGGCCGCCACCGCCCCCATGCAAGCGATCACGCGGCCGTCGCGATCGACCTGCCGGGGCTGTGAGCGCGGCTAGAGCTCGAAGCTGTGATGCAGCTCGGGCATAACGACCTTCGCCGGGTCGAGCCCTTTCGCGAAGACCTCCATCGACTTTTTCTCGCCATGCACGAGGAAGATCTTTTCCGGGTGGCGGGTGCGGGCCAGCCAGCGTTTCAGATCGGTCTGGTCGGCATGGGCGGAAAAGCCGTTGATCGTGTGGATCTGCGCACGCACCGGGATCTCCTCGCCGAAAAGCTTCACATGTTTCGCCCCGTCCACGATGATCCGCGCGAGCGTCCCTTCGGCGGCGTAACCCACGAAGATCACAGCACTTTCTTGCCGCGCGAGATTGTGGCGCAGGTGGTGGCGCACGCGCCCGCCCGTGCACATCCCCGAACCCGCCATGATCACCGCGCCCGAGCGGATCTCGTTGAGTGCGATCGAATCCTGCGTCTCGCGGGTGAAATGCAGCTCGGGCAGCTGGAACGGGTCGCGCCCCTTGTGGATGATATTGGCCAGTTCCGGGCGCAGCGCCTCGTCATGGCGCGCGAAGATCCGGGTCGCGGAGATCGCCATCGGAGAGTCGAGGAACACCCGCAGCGATTTCTCGATCTCGCCCGAGGCCATCCCCTCGCGCAGGAACCACAGCAACTCCTGCGCACGCTCCAGCGCGAAGGTCGGGATGATGACATTGCCGCCCCGCCCCGTGGTCGCGCGGATCGCGGCGAGGAATTCCGCGATCGAGGCCTCGAGCCCGCGATGGTCGCGCTCGCCATAGGTGGTTTCCATCACCACGATATCTGCATCCTCCGGCGGGTCGGCATCGTTGAGAAGCGGGCGATTGTCGGGGCCCAGATCGCCCGAGAACAGGATCTTGCGGGTGCGGCCATGCTCGGTCAGGTCAAGCCGGATCGAGGCCGAGCCGAGGATATGGCCCGCGTCGAAAAAGGTCGCCTCGATCCCGTCGAACAGCGAGAGCGTCTTGCGATAAGTCGCGTTGCGCCCGAACCGATCGACCGCGTCGAGCGCGTCCATCGTGTCGTAAAGCGCCTCACGCGACCCGCCGCGCCGCCCATGGCGGTGATGACGGCGCGCCTCTTCCTCTTGCAGATGCGCCGCGTCGAGCATCACCAGTCGCGCCAGATCGCGCGTGGCCGAGGTCGCGATGATCTCGCCCTTGAAGCCGCGCTTGACCAGAAGCGGGAGCCGCCCGCAGTGATCGAGATGGGCATGGGTCAGCAATACCATGTCGATCTCTGAGGGCTCGAAGCCGAATTTCGCGGCGTTGTCTTCGACCAGTTCCGAGCGGCCCTGGAACATGCCGCAATCGATCAGGATCTTGCGCCCCGCGCATTCGACGAGATGGCAGGAGCCCGTCACCTCATGCGCGGCACCGTGAAATGAAATCTTCATCCTCTCCTCCCATTGGTTCGTCGATATTGCGACCGAACTGCGCATACCAACGCCCGATATCCTCCCAGATCTCCTCGGCGCTTTCGGCATACCAGAACAGGTCGCGGTCCTCGGGGTCGATCACCCCCTCCTCCACAAGGAAATCCGGATCGAAGACCCGGCTCCAATACTCGCGCCCGACAAGGATCACCGGCAGCGGGCGGATCTTGCGGGTCTGGATCAGCGTGAGCGTCTCGAACAGTTCGTCGAGCGTGCCATAGCCGCCCGGAAACACCACGAGCGCCCGCGCGCGCATCAGGAAATGAAGCTTGCGCAGGGCGAAATAGCGGAAGCGGAAGCACAGGCCGGGCGTGATGTAGGGGTTGGGGAATTGCTCGTGCGGGAGCGTAATATTGAGCCCCACCGTACGCGCGCCCGCATCATAGGCGCCGCGATTGGCGGCCTCCATCATCCCCGGCCCGCCGCCGGTGACGATCACCAGCCGGTTGCCATGCGGGCCCTCGCGCGCGCCGACGATCCGGCCGAAGGCGCGGGCGACGTCGTAATAGCGACTTTTCGCGGCGACGCGTCTGGCAATCTCGACGCGTCGCGTCAGATCGTCATTGCCCGGATCGGCCGCGCTGCGGGCCTCCATCTCGGCCAGCTTCTCATGCGCGGCTTGCGGTTCGGGGATCCGGGTGCCGCCGAAAACCACGATCGAATGGGCGATGCCCTGTTCGCGCAGCAGCGTCTCGGCCTTCTGGTAATCGAGCTGCAGGCGCGCGCCGCGCATGTCGTCGCGGTTGAGGAAATCGACATCCTCATCGGCCTGCAAGTAATTCGGATGCGCCATGATCTCGCGGGTCAGATCGGGGGCGCGGACATCCTCGTGGCTGGGCTTGGGCTCGCACCACGGCAGATCGACCTCGCGCGCCACGTCATCGGCGGGCTGGGGCTTGGCGCGTTCCCCTTCGATTGTCTCCGACATCGGCTCCTCCTCGATTACCGAACCGGCAGGCTTGCGGTGGCAAGCTCCACGATCTCCTCGGTGATTTCGTCCTGCCGCAGGCTGCGCGAGGTTTGGATCAGCTCGGTCAGCGTGTCGGAGGTATTGTCCTGAGCGGCGATCATTGCGCGCATCCGGGCCTTGTCAACGGCGGAGTAAAATCCGGCCACGGTAGCGGCGGGGTGCTCCTGCTGCGGGCGACGGTGAAATCGCTAGGCTGACCCTTCTATCAACCCGGGAGATTTATTGGCTTAATCACCTGTGCGGACTACCGAAAAATTCCCTGCCGCGCCGAATTCGAATATCTAGCCCTGGAACACCCAGATGTAGCAAAAACCAAGAGGCCACGCAGAAAAACAATAACGCATGCAATGCCTTAAGCATGAAGGCAAGACCGATCAACTCCTTACCGCCGGCAGCCAAAGTTCTCGCAAGAGATTGATTTCAAAGATCAAAGCCCAGAGTTCGCTCTGGGCTTTCTGTTTTCCGGCTTCCCGTCGCGGCGCGGCGATTTCAGCGTCCTGCTAAAAGTCTGCCGCATCGAGGAAATCGCCGACCAGCCTGTTGAACCGGTCCGGTTTCTCCATGTGAACGTTATGCGCGCAGCCGGGCATCACGGCGAGATCCGCCCCCGGGATGCCGCGCCAGAGCGCTTCGGGCTGCGTCCAGTCATAGGAGCGGTCGCGGCTGCCCCAAAGGACGAGGGTCGGGCTTGCGATCGCGCCAAGAGCGGGCGTGCCATCCCAAGCTTCCCAGGCCGTGAGGCTTGCGAGTGCGGCCTGCTGGCGCGCCTTCTGCCCGAGCGACAGGCAGAGCGGAAATCCCTCCGCCGCCTCTCCCTGCCGGAACCATGTCGCCGCGATCCGCCGCGCGGTCGCGGGCACCCCGTCGCGCAGAAGCCGTTCACGGGATTGCGCGATCGTCTCGAACCGACCCGGCATCACGCCGCGCGGCCCGGTGCCGTAGAGTATCAGCTTGCGGATGCGCGTGGGGGCCAGCCGGATCATCTCCTGCACGACCATGCCGCCCATCGAATGGCCGAGAAGATCGAAGCGCTCGACCTCGAGCCGGTCGAGAAGTCCGAGCACCATGCGCGCGTGACCTTCGATGCTCTCGGGCGCCTCCAGCGCTGCGCTTGCCCCGAACCCCGCGAGATCGGGACATATGACATCGCGGAACGGGCTGAAATGCGCAAGCTGCGCGTCCCACATTGCGCTGCCGCCGAGATAGCCGTGCACGAGGACGAGGGGCGGCCCGTTGCCTGCCCGGGTGAAGGACAATTCCGGCATCCCTGCCTCCCTTCTCCGTCCGCGCTCCGCGTCAGCCCTGGACCTGCGCCGGACGCAGGTCGAAATGTTCCTCGGGGAAGAACTTGGAAAGCCGGATATCGGCGGACCGCGCATGCCCCTCCATCCCCTCGAGCCGCGAGATTCGTGCCGTCGCCTCCGCGAGCGGTCGGGCCGCCTCGCGGGTGGCGCGCTGCCAGGTGATCGTCTTCATGAACTTGTGCACCGAGAGCCCGCCAGTGTAGCGCGCGGCCCCAGAGGTCGGCAGCACATGATTGGGGCCCGATGTCTTGTCACCGAAGGCTACGGTCGTCTCTTCGCCGAGAAACAGCGAGCCGTAGGATTTCAGCCGGGCCAGCCACCAGTCGAGATCCCGACACTGCACGTGCAGATGCTCGGGCGCGAGTTGATCGGCGAACCGCGCCATCTCCTCGGCGCCGTCGCACAGGATGACTTCCGCGAAATCCGCCCAGGACGCTTTCGCGCTGTGGCGATTGAGTTCCGGCAGGGTCTCTATCAGCTCCGGCACGAGGCGCATGACCTGATCGGCCAGAGCGCGATCGGAGGTGACGAGCCAGACGGGCGAGTTGTAGCCATGCTCCGCCTGCCCCACCAGATCATAGGCGACCATCTCGGGATCCGCCGTGGCATCGGCGATCACCATGCTGTCGGTCGGGCCAGCGAACATGTCGATGCCGATCTGGCCGAAGAGGATCCGCTTGGCCTCAGCGACATATTGGTTGCCGGGTCCGACGAGGATATCCGCCTTTGGCAGGCCGAACAGACCATTGGCCATCGCGGCCACCCCCTGCACGCCGCCCATCGAAAGGATCACGTCGGCGCCGCACAGGTCCATCGCGTAGAGGATCGCGGGCGGGATGCCGAGACCGGGCCGCGGCGGCGAACAGGCGGTGATGTGGGGCACGCCCGCGACCTTGGCAGTGGTGATCGTCATGATCGCGCTGGCAACGTGGCTGTAGCGCCCGCCGGGCACGTAGCAACCGGTGGCCGAGACCGGGATCTGCTTCTGCCCGGCGGTCAGGCCCGGAAGTATCTCGATCGTGCAATCGGTGACCGTCGCGCGCTGCGCCTCGGCGAAGCGGCGCACGTTGTTATGGGCAAACTGGATATCGGCCTTGAGCGGCTCGGGCACGGCGGCGCTGGCGGCGGCGCGCTGCTCCGGGGTGACGACGATCTCGCCGGTCCATTTGTCGAGTTCTCTTGCATAGTGACGCGCCGCGTCCTCGCCGCCGGCCGCGATCTTCGCCAGCATCTTCGAGACGATGTCATGCACGCCTTCCTGATCCGCCTCGGCTGTCCGGACGGCTTTCTTCAAGTAGATCATGGTGGTTCTTCCCGTTACATTCTGCCCTTCCAGGGCACGAGGCGACGCTCGACGAAGCGCATCAAGAGATCGAAAGCGAAGGCGATCGCGGCGATCACGAAGATCCCCATGATCACGACCGGTGTCTGCAGGAACTGGCTGGCGGAGAGCACCATGTAGCCAAGCCCCTTGGTCGAGGCGACCATCTCCGCGGCGACCAGCGTGGTCCAGCCGAAGCCGACCCCGATCCGCATCGCCGTCAGGATCTCCGGCATCGCGGAGGGCATGATGACATAGCGCATCACCTGCCAGCGTGTCGCACCGAAGGAATAGGCGGCGTGGATCTGCTCGATCGCGGCGGATTTGACGCCAGAGCGCGCCCCCAGCACGACCGGCGCGAAGACCGACAGGAAGATCAGCAGGACCTTGGAGGTCTCGCCGATGCCGAACCAGATGATCATCAGCGGCAGGTAGGCGAGCGGCGGAATCGGCCGGTAGAACTCGATCGGCGGGTCGAATATGCCGCGCATGATCGGGCTCATCCCCATCGCGAGCCCCAACGGAATCCCGATCACGCAAGCCAGCAGGAAGGCGCCGAAGACTCGCACGGTCGAAATCACTACGTGATCGAGAAACGAGGTGCCAGTATAGCCGTCGCTCCAGACCGAGAGAAACTTCGACACGATCGCCATCGGCGAGGGCACGAAGAGCGGCTTCACCCAGCCCATGAAGGTCACGAGCCACCAGACGAAGAAGAAAAACAGGATCGAGCCAATCGAGAGCCACAGCGTATTGCCCTGCCCCGGGACGCCGTAGGTCTGACCGGGCTTGGTCGCGCGCGAGCGGGAAATCCGCGCCCACAGTCCGGGCGGTTTCGTCGGGGTTTGAGTTGTTTGCTCCGTCATGCCGCGGCCTCTTCGTCGGCGAAGATGATCTTCAGGACTTCTTCGCGAAGTTCGATGAATTTCGGGGAGGCCTTCACCTGTCGGGCGGGCATCCCATCGAGAAACTGCCGCGAGAACGGCAGGTCGAATACGTGGGTGATCCGCCCCGGGCGCGGCGACATGACCACCAGCTTGGTGCCCATGAACAGTGCTTCCTCCACGCTATGCGTGATGAAGAAGACCGATTTATGGGTGTCGTTCCAGATGTTCAGGATCAGTTCCTGCGCCTTTTCGCGGGTCAGCGCGTCGAGCGCGCCCAGCGGCTCGTCCATCAGCAGAACGCGCGGATCGCAGGTAAGCGCGCGGGCGATGCCGACGCGCTGCTGCATCCCGCCGGAAAGCGAGTACACCGGCGCGCCCTGAAACCCGTCGAGCCCGAGCATGCTCAGGAACCTGTTGGCGACCTTCTTGCGCTCGGCCTCGGCGACGCCCTGAATCTGCAGGCCGAAAGCCACGTTGTCCAAAACGTTCAGCCACGGCAGGAGCGCGTGTTTCTGAAACACCACCGCGCGGTCCGCGCCCGGGCCGGAGACCTGCTCGCCATCGAGCATCAGCGCCCCCGAGGACGGCGACAGAAACCCCGCGATCAGGTTGAGAAGCGTGGATTTCCCACACCCCGATGCGCCGAGCGCCACGACGAATTCATCGTCCTCGATTGTCAGGTTGATCCGGCTCAAGGCCTCGACGGGCGGGCGACCATCCGCCGCTGGATAGACGACCGATACGTCCTCGACATTTAATCCCACGTCGCTGCTCCCTCTCGGTTTCTTGGTCCTGCCCGGATCGTATACCCGGGCAGGAAAGACTGTTTCACTTCAGGGCGTCTTCGGCGATCTTCGTATTCACGAAGGCCGAGTAATCGTCGGCGACACTGTCGATGCGGCCCGCGGATTTCAGGAATTCCGCGGTCGATTTCATGATGTTCGCGGCATTGCCAAGCCAGGTGTCGCTGACTTGTTCGGACAGCGGCACGAAGGTGTAGCCCTTGAGAATGCCGGGGATCTGGTCGGCGCCCGCGCCGGTCACGCTGGCGATCTCCTTGACCTTCTCGTTATCGGGCGTCCAGGCCGAGGGATCGTCCAGATAGGCCTTGTTCGCCGCGTTCATCGCCTTGGCGAAGGCCACCATTTCCTTCTCGTGGGACTCGGCGAACTTGGTGTTCACGGTCCATGCGTTGAAGGTCGGATAGCCCCATTTCGCGGTTTGGGCGGCGCTCACGATACGGCTGCCGGTCTCGAGGATATTTGTCTGCACCGGCGGCCAGATGAAAGCGGCGTCGATCGTGCCCTGATCCCATGCGGCGGCGATCTGGTCCGGCGGCATAGAGATGATGGTCAGATCGGATTCCTTCATCCCGGCATGGGAAATCGCGCCCATCAGCGAGTAATGCGCGGTGGAGCCCACCGGCACCGCGACGCGCTTGCCCTTCAGATCTTCCAGCGATTTGATGCCCGAGCCGTTATGCGCGATCAGGCTCTCGGAATCGCCGATCGCGTAGGACACCATGAACATTTGCAGGTCGACGCCCTGGCTCGCGGCGATCGCCAGCGGCGAGGAGCCAAGTTCCGCGACCTCGACATCACCCGAGGCCATGGCTGCGATCACGTCGGTGCCCGAGTTGAACACCCGCCATTCGATCGTCCAGCCGGTGGCCTTCTCGAAAGCCTTTTCGGCGCGCGCGGCGTTCATCGGGGTCGGATCGCTGAACGTCCCGATCGTCATCGTCTCGGCCCAGAGCGCGGACGTCGAGAGCGTCAGCGCGGCCGCCGCCGTCATCATGATCTTGTTGAATTTGTTCATGTCAGAACCTCCGTTGGTAACATTGCGAGATGTATCTCTCGCTTTGATGGTTATCGCGTTCCACTATCGCTGTGCCCCTCCGCCGGTGCGGTCGCAAAGGCGACGATAGCACTGACCAGCTCGTCGAGCGTGTCAAATACGTCCGTCCGGGGACAGACTGCCTCCGGAATAAGCGAAAATTCGGTGCAGGCGATCATCTGCACAGTTGCGCCGCGCTCGAACAACGCGCTCGAGGCGGCCGCCAGTTTTTCGCGCGCGCCCGGTTGCGGGCCGTCCGCCTTGATCTGGCGGATCGCAGCCAGAAGATCGTCTTCCGCCTCGCTGTAGCGCAGGTCCAGCCCGTGTCGCGCTGCGGCTGAATCGAAGAGTTTCACCTTGCGCAGCGCGGGTGAGCCAAGAACGCCGACCCTACCACCCTGCCCGGCCAAGCGTGCGGCCCGGGCAACCGACAGCTCCACCATGTCGAGCACCGGCACGTCGACCGCCGCGCGGATCGCGGGCAGGTAGTGATGCGCGGTGTTGCAGGGGATCGCGAGAGCCTGCGCCCCGCCTGCCACCAGCCGGCGCGCCATGTCGGCGAGAACCGGGCCCGGATCTTCGCCCGTACCTTCAATCAGGTGGCGGATACGCGAGGGGACCTGCGGGTTCTGATCCACGATCAGCGGCACATGATCGGCATCGTCGCGCGCCGTCACGCTGGCCAGAACCTTCTGCATAACCAGGATCGTCGCCTCCGGTCCCATACCGCCCAGAATGCCGACCCGCCGCATCATGCGCTCACCCTAGCGCGGACGCTCTCGACTGCATCGACGATGTGACCTGCAAGATGCGCGCAATCCTCGATACTGAACGTCAGCGGCAGGCGCATATCGAAGAGGCTGGCGAGAACCGCATCGGTCTGGGGCAGCTCCTGCGCAGCGACGTAGCGCCAGCTGCGATGATCGGAGGTGAAGCCCCGGGGCTGATCGGCCCCGAACCATTTCACCTCGACCCCCGCCTCCGCAAGCCGCGCGATCAGGACCTCCGCCTCGGCAGGCGCAAGGCCGGGCACCCGAAACTGGATCGAGGAGCCGACATAGAATTCCGCCTTCGGCCGACGCGGTAGGCAGATCGCGGGCGAGCGCGTCAGCCCATCGGCCACCAGATCGTAGCGCGCGTTCCACGCGGCAACACTCTGTTCCAGCTGGCGAAGCTGCGGGCGCAGGATCGCCGCGCGCAGATTGTCCATCCGGGCGGACATGTTGGGCGTCTCCAGCCGGATCTTGTCGTAGATCTCGGGCGCGGGCCCTGCCCCATGGCTCTCGTAGTTCATGTAGGAGCCCGACAGGACCGTCGCGCGCGCCATGAATTCGGCGTCATCCGAGGTCAGCAAGCCTCCCTCGCCGGAATTCATGTGCTTGTAGGTCTGGGTGCTGAAACACCCCGCCAGCCCGAAAGAGCCGGACAACCGATCGTTCCACCGCGCCCCCATCGTGTGGGCGCAATCCTCGATCACGGTCAGCCCATGCGCCGTCGCGATCTCCATCAGACGGTCCATGTCGCACAGGTGACCGCGCATATGCGACAGCAGAAGGTGCCGCGCGCCGCTTTGCGCAGCCTTCGTCGCCAGCGCTTCGAGGTCGAGCACCAGATCCTCGGTGATCTCGACCAGAACCGGGACGCCCCCCACCGCCGCGATCGCGCCCGGCACCGGGGCGAGCGTGAAGGCGTTGGTCAGCACGCGATCGCCCGGCATCACCCCCGCGGCGCGCAGGGCGATCTGCATCGCCTGTCCGCCCGAAGCCACCGCGAGGCAATAGCGCGCGCCCTGCCATTGCGCGTATTCGCGCTCCAGCTCCACCACCTCGCTCGCCTCGCCGGGTGCATGGTTGTAGCGATGCAGCCGCCCCGAGCGCATCACCGCCACGGCCGCCTCGATCCCCTCCTCTGGGATCGGGGGCTGCTGGGTGAAGCTCTTGGAGAAGCGCGGCCGGATCATGATCTCAGGCCACCACGAGGGCTTTGTTGGCCTCGGCAAAGACGGTCTCGTAGCCGAACAGCGCCGCGGCGCCGCCGGTATGTAGGAAGACCACGCGCTCGCCTTTCTTGAAATGCCCCTTGCGGCAATAGTCGATCAGCCCGGCCGCGCCCTTGCCGGAATAGACCGGATCGAGAAGGATCCCTTCGAGCTGCGCGAACATGCGGATCGCCTCCAGCGTATCCTCTCGCGGGATGCCGTAACCCTCGCCGACATAGCTGCAATCGGCCACCACGTCCTCGCGGGCCACCACACCGGGGCAGCCCAGCTTCTCGGCGGTCTTCTGCGCCAACGCGAAGACATTGGCCTCCTGCTTGTCCTTCGGCGCGCGCACCCCGAACCCCGTCAGCGGGATCCCGGCATTGATCGCCTTGAGTCCGGTGATCAGCCCGGCCTGCGTGCCCGCCGAGCCGGTCGCCGTCGCGATATGGTCGATCACCAGCCCGCGGTCATTCGCCTGCCCGACCAGTTCGAAGGCGCAGTTCACATAGCCGAGCGCGCCGGTCGCGTTGGAGCCACCGCCGGGAATGACGTAGACCGTCCGGCCCTCGCCGCGCAGCTTCTCGGCGACCGCCTCCATCTCGGCCTGCATGTCCTTGCCGCCCGCCCGTTTCGACGTCGTCGCCCCATGCAGATGGTCGAGAAGCACGTTGCCGTTCTCGTTGTAATTGGCGTCGTTCGAGCCGGTGCGATCCTCAAGCAGGATATGGCAGGCCATCCCGAGCTTCGCCGCAGCCGCCGCCGTCTGGCGTGCGTGGTTCGACTGGGTCGCGCCCTGGGTCATCACGGTATCGGCGCCCATCGCCTGCGCCTCGGCCATCAGAAATTCCAGCTTGCGCGTCTTGTTGCCACCGGTCGACAGGCCCGTGCAGTCGTCGCGCTTGATCCAGATTTCCGGCCCGCCCAGCTCTTTCGAGAGGCGATCAAGCTTTTCGAGAGGGGTCGGCAGATGCGCCAGATGAACGCGGGGAAAGCGAGCGAGATGCATATGGAGTTCCTTGGGTAACTTGTCTGTATCGAGCGTTGCGCAGATCAACCCCCTATGCAAATTCGAAATTCTTGATATGTTTTGCACTTCTTGCAAGTTAGGGGCGATATGCGACTGGAATGGCTCGAAGACATCCTCGCGATCGAGGATACGGGATCTTTCAGCGGCGCAGCCGAGCGCAGGATGCTCACGCAATCCGCATTCTCGCGCCGAATTAAGCAGATCGAGGATTTCGTCGGCGTCGAATTGTTCGACCGCTCGCACAAGCCGATCCGTCTCAAGCCGACGACGCGGGCGCAGCGAGAACAAATCATGCAGCTGTCGAACGGGCTGCGTCAGCTCGTCGCCGATCTGCGGCGCGGCGACAGCGTGGCAAGCAACCGCGTGGTGATCGCCTGCCAGCACTCGCTGACCACCGGGCATATACCATCGATCCTGCGCAAGATGCCGACAGAGCGCGAGGGGATATATGTCCGCCTGCGCTCGGCCAATCTCGACGCCTGCACGGGGCTACTGCTCTCGCGGCAGGCCAATGTCGCGATCGTCTACCGCACGCCGGACGAAAGAGACGACGCCCGTGCCGATTTTCTCGAGGAGATCACGATCGGCACCGACCGGCTGATCCCGGTCTTCAACTCCAGCCTGCCGAGAGCCGCGCCCGAGGGCGCCGGTCCCGTCGAGACGCCTTACATCGCCTACCCCTCGGACGTTTTCTTCGGCCAAGTGATGGAGCGCAGCATCCTGCCCTATCTCAGCCCGGCGATCCGCTATGCGCCCAAGGTCGAGACGGCACTGACGCTGGCGGCGGTCGAGATGGCGGTGATCGGCATGGGGGTCGCGTGGGTCCCGGAATCGCTCGCACTGGAGCCGATCACGGCGGGACATCTGGTCGATCTCTCCACGGAACTTCCGGTCTGCGAATTGCAAATCAAGGCGATGCGCCTGCAAGGCAATTACAACCTCGCGGAAGAGACTTTCTGGTCGTCGCTCAGGTCTTGAAAGCCGGTCGTCGCTCAGGCGCCAAATTGCCCGGAACTTGCCGCCGAGATCCATGAAGTGCGGTCGCAACCTCGATCGTGGCAGACGAGGATCGAGAAGCACGGAGTCGGTCTGTGACGCGGTTAGATAGAAATATTCATCATATTGATAGGAATCAAAGTTCGCTCTCTTCTCCTGTGATTTTCTCTGATCGACGCGGGTTCCATGCGTCATCAAAGTGGAGGAAGATGAAATGCGTAATCCATTGTTCACGGGCAAATCTCGCGTCTCGCTCGTCGCTCTTGCAGCGGCGCTGGGAGTCGCGATCGCATGGCAGGCACCGGTCACCGGTCCGCTAAGCTTCGCGGCCAATGCACAGGAGTCCGGCGACCAAGGGACCGGCAAGGGAAATCAAGGCGGTCAGGGTCAGGGCAGCAAAGGCGCTCAGACCGGGCAATCGCAAGGTCAGGGACAAGGCGGCCCGGGAGAAGATTCCGACGGCAAGGGGCCGCAGGCAGGCGCCCCCTCCTCTTCTGGCGGCGGCAAGCCGACCTGGTCGCAGGAAGGAATTCCTGAGGTCGAACTCGGTCGTCTGAACGTCGCGCGCTCGCCCGAGCACGTGATTGATCAGGCCTATGAAGAAGCACTCGCGTCGATCTCGCCCGAGATGGTCTCCTTCTACAACCTGTCGCTGGACAAGGCGATCGAGGAGCTTTCGCTGAACTGGGACAACGTGAGCTTCATCGACTCGCCGTTGCAGAACCTCGGCCTTCTGCAGGCGACGCTCGACGGCTCGACGCCGCTCGCGAGTTCCGGCGTCTCGAATGATGCCGACACGCTCGCGGCGATCTTCCTCGGCGCGGCGTCGGACAAGACTGTCCCGATCTCGACCGATACGGTGATTGCGGTGACGCAGATCCTCGGGGTTCCGGTGACGGGTACCGCGGCGGCATCCCTCGCTGCAGATGCCGAGGCCGTTCGCATCGCGATCCTCGCCGGGCACGGCTGATCGCATCCGAAACGCAATAGCCCGGACCCGCCCGTCGGCGCGGGGTCCGGGTCGACAGACCCATTTCCAACATAACAAGGAGGCAGTCATGACACGCAAGACTGCAAAACGCGCAACGACCGTAGCCGGCATCGCGCTCATCGCGGGGCTGGGCCTTACCGTGCAGCCCGGCCCGACCTTCGGAACATTCCATCTGTCCGTGCCGAGCGCTTTTGCGCAGGACAGCGGCTCGCATACCGATGGCGATCACACGGATGGCGGCCAGCAGAAGGGCAAGACCGGCGAGGCTGGCCATGGCTCGAGCAGCGGCGGCCACGAGGACGACGGCACGCATGAGGAGAGCGGCGGCCATGGCGGCGCCAGCGGCTCTTCCGGGCAGGGTCAGGGCGGCCCCGGCCCCGATTCCGAGGGCAAGGGTCCGCAAGCCGGCACCCCGTCGGGCACGCGCGGCACCAAGCCCGTCTGGTCCAGCGAAGGCATTCCGGAGGTCGAGCTCGGGCGGCTGAACGTGGCGCGTTCACCCGATCACGTGCTTCAGCGCGCCTATGAGGAAGCCCTGGCGACGATTTCGCCGACCATGGTTTCGTTCTACAACCTGCCGCTCAATCAGGCGATCGACCAGCTTTCGCTGAACTGGGACAACGTCTCTTTCATCGACTCGCCACTGCAAAACCTCGCCCTTCTCAAGGACACGCTGGATGGCAGCTCGGCGCTCTCGAGTCTCGGGGTGACGAACAACACCGCGACGCTGGAGGCGATTTTCCTGGGCACGGCCTCGGACAAGACCGTGCCGATCACGGCCGCCACGGTGACGGCGGTGACGACCATTCTCGGCCAGCCGGTGACGGGCGCGGCAGCCACCAGTCTCGCCGCGCAAGCCGAAGCGGTGCGGATCGCGGTTCTCGCCGGGCATGACGGCTGAGACTCTATGGAACCTAGGCAACACTCTGCCCTCGCGTAAAGCGTGGGCAGAGAATTTCACTTCTGCTTGCACGGTTCGGAGATCATTATCCCGCGACATGGGGATATCCGACCCGGCGAATGACTAAAGACGGACAGAGAGGCATCGAGATGGAATTTTCAACGAAGCTGGCTGCGGCCTGCGCCCTTGTCTTCAGCCTTGCGGCCCCGGCGGCTGCTACGGCACAAGACTCGGCCAACTTCTTCAAGGTGGGCACGGCAAGCGTCACTTACGGACCTTACGTGCGCTTCGGGCTCGGGGTCGCGAACACCCGACCCTCCGACGAGCACTGGCTCCCGCCCGGATATCCGGACGATCCGCGGATCGATTTCAACCTGAGCAACGATACGAGTGGCTTCGGAGAGATCGCCTTCGGCTATGACTGGATGAACGGCTTCCGCGGTGATGTCAGCGTCCTCACGACTGGCTCGGCCACGACGACCGGTCCGCACACGACCAGCGGCAACCATGCCGATATCACCTCGGCTTCGGTTTCGACCAGCGCGGTGATGGGTAATCTCTACTATTCCCCGTTCGAGCAGATGGGCGTCAATTCCCGCCTGCATCCCTTCGTCGTGGCGGGGCTTGGTTACGCCAACAACAAGGTCAGCGACTGGACGCGGACGAATACCGCGAAGGATTCCGTAGACCGGAGCTTCTCGGGCGACACCCACGGCGATTTCGCCTATTCGCTCGGCATCGGCATGGCCTACCAACTGACGGCTCCCGGCAAGCATCCGGCGATCCTCGAGATGTCCTATCGCTATTACAGCTTCGGGACCGCGAAGGGCGGCAGCACGCCGCTGACCAGTGGTGAATCGCCGGTCGCTCCATTGACCTTCGAGAACGACGCGCATGTGCTCTCGATCAGCCTGCGCATCCCGCTGCAGCGACTCTGAGGCTTCTTGCGGGGGGTGCCGGACTGCTTGCTGCCCTATCCAGCCCCCCGCAGGACTTCCGATAAAGCAGCTCCGCCAGATACGGCTGCGCCCCTCCCTCTCACATCCGCGACGCGAGAAACCCCGCAGCAAGATCCGGGGTGGCGATCTGGGGATACTCGGCTTCGGCAATCTCGACGCCGAAGCGTTTATCGAGCGCAATCACCAAATTCAGAATATCCATCGAGTCGAGTTCAAGATCGTCCTGAAGATGATCGGACCCCGCGATTTCGGCGGGATCGAGATCGGGAGCGACGCGCACGAGCTCCTCGATATAGGCTCTGCGGATTTCATCTTCGGTCATAGCTCCTCCGGCGTTTGCAGCTTCGCGTCGATCGCGGTCAGGAATTTCGAGCCCAGCCGCCCGTCGCTCACGCGGTGATCCGCGGCGAGGGTCAGCGTCACGGCCTGCGCGGCAACCACCTTGCCGTCTCGCACCAATGCTTGCGGGCCGGGCGCGCCGGCAGTGACGATGGCGACCTGCGGCGGCACGATGATTCCGGCCATCGCCTCGACCCCGCTCTCGCCAAGCGCCGAGAAGGTCAGCGTCGCCATGCTCATCTCCGAGCTTTTGAGCCGCCCGGCGCGAGCGCGCATCGTGAGGTCGCGCATCGCCTCCATCAAATCCTGCAGGCTTTTCTTGTCGGCATCGAGGATTGCTGGGGCCACGAGCCCGCCGCCCCGAAGCGCGATTGCGAGGCCGAGATGAACCGCCGGGGATGGCGTGAACCCGTCCTCCCCGAAATGCCCGTTCACCGCCTTTTCCTCGCGAGCCGCCAGTGCCATCGCCTTCATCAGAAGCGCGCCCATCAGGATGCGTTCTTCGGGCGGGCGGTTCGCATTGGCGGCGCTCAGCCAATCGCTCGCAGCGCTGAGATCGACCGTGTGGGTGACGTAGTAATGCGGGATCTCGCGTTTGGACCGGGCCATCGCAGCGGCGATCGCCTTGCGCATCTCTGCGATATATGCGCCGCGATCTTCTGCCGGGCTCGGCGTCGCGGCGGGTCTCGTCGTCTCGACATCGGCGAGCACGATCGCGCCCCCCGGCCCGCTGCCGGTCAGGCTCTCCAGCGCGACCCCCAATTCTGCGGCGCGTGCCTTCGCGGCAGGAGAGGCGGCGATCCCTGATGGGGTGGCGGGAGGCGGCGCACTTGGCGGCTCCATCCATACCTCCGGTTCGACCGGTTCGGTAGGCGACTGCGGCGCAACTGGCGGCGCGGCCTCAGAGGTCTCCGCCGACGCCTCCCCGGGCGCTTTGATAACGGCAAGCGGCGCGCCAACCGGCAGGTCTTGCCCAAGCTCTGCCACCAGCTTTTCGACCACACCGTCCTCGAAGACCTCGATCTCGATCGCTCCCTTCTGGGTCTCGACCACCGCGACGATATCGCCGTGCTTGACCGTATCGCCGGGCTTCACCAGCCATTCGACCAGCTTGCCCGCCTCCATATCCGCGCCGAGCGAAGGCATCTTGAAAACGGCCATCGCGTCACCCTTTCCCGAGCGTCGTCTTCACGGCGGCGACGATAGCGGGCACCTGCGGAATGGCGGCGTCCTCGAGATGTTTGGGATAGGGGATCGGCACCTCGGCCGAGCACACCCGCCCCACCGGCGCATCGAGATGCCAGAAGGCCTGCTCCCCGATCCGGGCCGCGATCTCGGCGGAGAGCGAACCGGACCGCCAGCCCTCGTCCACGATCACCGCGCGGCGCGTGCACGCGAGCGAGGCCATGATCGTCTCATCATCGAGCGGGCGCAGGCAGCGCAGGTCGATCACCTCCGCCTCGATCCCCTCGCCCGCCAGCGCCTCGGCGGCCTCGAGCGTCTTCCACAGCGATCCGCCATATGTGATCAGGCTGATATCCTTGCCCTCGCGCCGGATCGCGGCCTTGTCGATGTCGACCGGCCCCGCATTCGCGGCGATCTGCCCGGTCATGTTGTAGAGCATGACATTCTCGAAGATCAGCACCGGATCGGGATCCTCAATCGCAGTCCAGAGCATCCCGCGCGCGTCCTCCAGCGTGGCGGGCGCGAGAACCCGCAGCCCCGGAATATGCGCGTACCACCCTTCGAGCGAATGGGAATGTTGCGCCGCGAGTTGCTTGCCCGCGCCGGTCGCAAGACGGATCACCACGGGTGCGCCGAACTGTCCGCCCGACATATGCCGGATCGTGGCGGCGGTGTTCATGATCTGGTCGAGCGCGAGCAACGAGAAATTCACCGTCATCACCTCGACGATGGGCCGCATCCCTGCCGCCGCCGCACCGATCCCGGCCCCGGTGAAGCCGGACTCCGACAGCGGCGTGTCGCGGATGCGGTCCTCGCCGAATTCGTCCATCAACCCTTTCGAGACCGCATAGCAACCGCCGTAAGCGCCCACATCCTCGCCCATCAGAAAGACCCGCTCGTCGCGGATCATCGCGTCGCGGATGGCCTGCTTGACCGCCTCGCGATAGGTCATCTCGACGGTCTCGGCGCTGGGTTCGGGCGGCGCGGGCGGCGCGGGGCGTTCCTCGGCCATGACATGGCGGGTGAGCGTCTCGAGCGGCTCCCACTCGCTCCCCTCGGCATAGGCGACGGCGGCGGCGATCTCGTCCTCCACCCCCGCCTCGATCTGCGCGACCTCTTCGGGATGCATCAACCCGCTCTCGTAGAGCCAGGACTGGAACCGCACGATCGGTCCCTTCTCGCGCCACGCGGCCACCTCGTCCTTGTCGCGATAGAGCTGGGCGTCGAACATCGAATGCGCGCGGAACCGATAGGTCAGACATTCGAGGAAATAGGGTTTGCCAGTCTCGCGGATCGCGGCGAGCGCGCGGCGGGTGGCGGCCTCGACCGCGACCACATCCATCCCGTCCACCTGCTCGGTCGCGAACCCATAAGCCGCCGCCTTGCGCCGGATGTCGGTCACGGCCTCGGTCCGCGCCAAAGCCGAACCCATCGCGTAGCCGTTATTCTCGCACACGAACAGCACCGGCAGCGACCAGAGCTGCGCAAGGTTCATCGACTCGTGGAACTCGCCCTCGGCCACAGCCCCTTCGCCGAAGAAGCAGGCGGTGACATTGGGCGCACCCATCATCCGGTCGCGCAGCGCAAGCCCCACGGCCAGCGGCAGCCCGCCCCCCACGATCGCGTTGCCTCCGTAGAAATTCCGTTCGGCGTCGAAGATATGCATCGAGCCGCCCCGCCCGCCCGAGGCACCGGTGGCCTTGCCATACATCTCTGCCATCACGCGCTCCATCGGCACGCCGCGCACCAGCGCATGACCGTGCTCGCGATAGGTCGCCACCACGCGATCATCGGGGCCAAGCCGCGGGATCACGCCCGAGGCCACCGCCTCCTCGCCATCGTAGAGGTGCAGGAAGCCGCGGATCTTTTCCTGCGTGTAGAGCTCGGCGCATTTATCCTCGAAATGGCGCACACGGATCATCGCCGTGAGCAATTCGCGGATGTGGTCATGGGTCAGGTGCGGTTTGTCGGCAGTCATCTCTCGTCACTCTCCAGCGTCGAAATATCGCCTTCCGGCAGGCCCAGCTCGCGCGCTTTCAACAGACGGCGCATGATCTTGCCCGAACGGGTCTTCGGCAGGGTCTTGCGGAACACCACCTCGCGCGGGGCGACCGCCGCGCCGAGCTTCTTGCGCGCGAGACCACGGATGTCGCGTTCGAGATCTTCGGACGGCTCGAACCCCGGATTGAGCGCGACATAGGCCTTCACGACCTCGCCTGCGGTCTCGTCGGGCAGGCCGATCACGGCAGCCTCGGCTACTGCCGGATGCTCGATCAACGCGCTTTCGACCTCGAAGGGGCCGATCAGGTGACCGGAGGATTTGATGAGATCGTCGGCGCGACCGACGAACCAGAAATAGCCCTCGCTATCGCGCATCGCGAGATCGCCAGAGAGATACCAGCCACCCACGAAACACTTCTCGTAGCGCGCCTCTTCGTGCAGATAGGCGCGCATCATCGAGGGCCAGCCGGGGCGCAACGCCAGTTCGCCGATCTCGCCGGGTTTGCACTCGCGCAGGCCGTCGTCGACACGCTCCACGATCCCCGCCGCGATCCCCGGCAGCGGCTTGCCCATCGAGCCGGGATGCACATCCATCGCGCGGGTATTGGCGATCATGATGCCGCCGGTCTCGGTCTGCCACCAGTTGTCGTGGAAGGGCTTGCCGAAGACCTCGTTGCCCCAGACCACGGCTTCGGGATTGAGCGGCTCGCCCACCGAGGCCATGAACCGCAGCGTCGAGAAATCGTAAGGCTCGGCCGCCTCTTTCCCTGCGCGCATCATCATGCGGATCGCGGTGGGCGCGGTGTACCAGACCTCGATCTGCTCGCGCTCGAGGATGCCGTACCAGCGGTCGAGATCGAAATCGGCCTCATCAACGATCATCCGCACCCGGTTCACCAGCGGCGAGATGATCCCGAAGGATGTCCCCGTCACCCAGCCCGGATCGGCGGTACACCAGTAGCGTGTGCCCGGCGTCAGTTCGAGCGCGTAGCGGCCCGCCGCCGCATGCATTACCACCGCATTATGCACATGCACCGCGCCTTTCGGGCGGCCCGTGGTGCCGGAGGTGAAATGGATCAACGCGGGATCTTCGGGTGCCGTATGAACCGTCTCGAACGCCTCCGAGGCCGCCGCCATCGCAGGGCCGAGCGCCACGCAACCCTCCGGCGCTTCGTCGCCGATGATCAGCACCAGTTTGAGCGAGGGAATTTCGTCCCGCCACGCGGCGATCTTGCGGCGATAGATCGAGGCGGTGGTGATCAGCGCATTGGCCTCGCCGATCTCGAGCCGGGTGCGCAGGGGCTCGGGTCCGAAGGCGGAAAAGAGCGGCGAGAAGATCATCCCTGCCTTCAGCGTGCCCAGCGCCGCGACGTAGAGATCGGGCACCCGGCCGGCGAGACCGAAGAGCCGGTCGCCCGGTTCCAGCCCGTGCGCAGTCAAAACATTGGCGAAGCGCGCGGTCCGGGCAGCAAGATCACGATAGCTCAGGCTTTGCCGCTCGCCGTCCTTGCCGAGCCAGAGGATCGCCTCGTCATCCCCATGACCCGCAGCGACATGCCGATCCACCGCCTCATGCGCGATGTTTAATCCGCCATCGGGAAACCCGTCGAGCATCGCCCGCGCGGTGTCCCATGTGAACGCCTTGCGGTCCTCCTCGGAGAGCGTGGCGGCGGCGCGTTCGGCGGCCGACTTCTGGATGATCGCCCAAGTCATCACGCCTCCTCCCAAGGTGATGCCAGTCGACAGACCGCTCCCTGTCACGAACGGCCATGATCTTCCCTAGGCGAAGACAGGAGGCAGTTTCATTGATGTGGCTCAACGCGTGAGCGGAAATTATCTGCGGGTTGCGCGCGATACGACCAGATGCCCCAGCAGCGGCGGAAGCAGGCTCATCGCCCCGGCGAGCGTCAGCCCCGCGATTCCGGGCGACGGAAGCTGCAGCACATCGGAGAGCCCGGGTAGCCACAGCGCCCCCGCGATCAGCACGAGACACAGCACGAGCGCGCCCCAGACATAAGGGTTGCGCGTCACATCATTGCGCAGGGCGTGAGTGTCCCCCTCCCGCATGTTGAACACGTTCCAAAGCTGGCCCAGCGCGAGGGTGACGAAGGCCACCGTGACGGCGGCCCCGGGGGCAAGCTGTAAACCGTAGAGCGCCCCTCCGAAGGCCAGCATCGTCGCGAGGGTTACAATGACCCCAAGAATGACGATGCGTTCCCATTCACGCCTCGCGAGGATCGGCTCCGCACGGTCGCGGGGCGGACGGCTCATTTCGTGTCCGTCGCCATGCCCCATCCCAAGCGCAAGCGCCGGGAAGACATCGGTGACGAGATTGAGAAACAGGATCTGCAGGGGCAGGAGCGGCGCGGGGAGCCCCACCCCCACGGCGATCCCCACCACGAGGATCTCCGAGAGATTGCACGACATCAGGTAGACGATGAACTTGCGGAGATTGCCGAATATCACCCTGCCCTGTCGCACCGCCTCGACGATGGTCGCGAAATCATCGTCCTTGAGCACCATATGCGCCGCCTCGCGGGCGACTTGGGTGCCGCGTTGCCCCATCGCAATGCCGATATCGGCCTTCTTCAGCGCCGGTGCGTCATTCACCCCGTCGCCCGTCATCGCGACGGTCTCCCCCTCGCGCTGGTAGAAACTGACAAGCTCCAGTTTCGTCGCCGGGGCCACGCGGGCGAAGACGCTGGCCTTGCGCAGGCGGTCGAGCGTGTCATCGCTGGCGCTCTCAAGATCGAGACCTGTCAGCTCTCTCCCCTCGATCGCCATTACACCGTCCTCACTGATCCCGGCATCTCTGGCGATGCGTGCGGCGGTCTCGGCGTGATCCCCTGTCAGCATGATCACCCGTATCCCTGCGCTCTGGCAGGCCGCGATCGCGGGCGGGACATCCTTGCGCAGGGGATCGGCGAGACAGGCGATACCGACCAGCGTCAGCCCTTCATAGGGGGCCTCCTCCGTCCCCCCCGCCTGCTTCATAGCGAGTCCGATCCCGCGCAACCCCTCGCCCGCCGCTTCAGCGTTGCGGGCGATCCAGCTTGCCTTGTCCTCATCGCTCAGCGGACGCGCACCCTCCGGCCCCAGAACCTCGGAGCACGCAGCGATCACCGCTTCGGGCGCGCCCTTTGTCGCGTAGAGCATACCCCCCTGCGGAAGTTCATGGACCGTCGCCATCATCAGGCTGTCGGTCTCGAACGCATGCTGGAGCAGGCGTGAATCTGCTCCGTCTTCGGACACCCCTAGCTTTCGCGCTGCACTCAGTAGCGCCAGCTCGGTCGGATCCCCGATCCGGCCATCCTCGCCGTCCCCCAGCTCGGCATTGTTGCACAGCATGCCGATCTGCAGCGCCGCGCGCAGACGGTCGTCCGCGATTCCGCTATCCGGGCCGTCCAGATTCACGCTCCCCCCGTCGAGCAAGACCTGAACCACGCTCATCCGGTTCTCGGTCAGCGTCCCCGTCTTGTCCGTCAGGATCAGCGTGGTCGCCCCGAGCGTCTCGACCGAGGACAACCGGCTGATCAGGGCGTTGCGCTGCACCATCCGCCACATCCCACGCGCGAGCGACAGCGTGGCAACGACGGGAATACCTTCGGGGATCGCGGCCACGGCAAGCGCGACCCCGGTCTGAATCATACCGGTGAGCGGGTGGCCCTGCGCCAGTCCCGTGACGATGATCGCGACGGCGAGGACGATCGTCAGCCAGACAAGTCGCTGCCCGAGCCGCGTCAGTTGGTGTTCGAGCGGTGTGGGCTCCGTGCTGGCCTCCATCGCGAGCTGGCTGATCTTGCCGATCTCGGTCTCCATGCCGGTGCGCACCACTACGCCGATCGCCGCACCCCGCGTCACGGCCGCGCCCTTGAACGCCATATTGGAACGATCCCCCAACACGACGTCGGAGGGCAACGCTTCGGTGATCTTGCGCACCGGAAGAGACTCGCCCGTCAGCACGGATTCATCGCAATAAAGCCCCGACGCTTCGACCAGCCGCAGATCGGCGGTCACAACGTCGCCCGCCTCGAGCATCACGAGATCGCCCGGCACCAGATCGTGGGCGTCGACTTCGCGCAGCATCCCGTCCCGGCGCACCCGGGTACGGACCTCGGCGACGCTGAACAGCGCCTCCATGGAACGGGTCGCGCGCAGCTCGGTGAAGAACCCGATCGCGCCGTTCAGGAGCAGCACGACGAGTATCGCCAACGCCTCGACGATATCGTTGATGACCAGCGAGAACACCGTCGCCAGAACGAGAAGCGCGACGATCACCCCCTGGAACTGATGCAGCAAGATGCTGAGCGCACTGCGCGGTTTCTGACGGCGCAGGGCGTTCGGGCCGTGGCGCGCGAGGCGCGCGGCGGCCTCCTCGGCGGACAGCCCGTCCGGAAACGGCACGGACAGACGCGCCAGCACCGCCTCGGCGGTTTCGACAAATGCTGGTGCGGCGTCGGTATCCTGCATTCCCGGGGGCCTTCGGTGATCCCACGTCGATGGTAAGCCTTTCCGCGGCCTACGCAATCGTCTCGCCTTGCGTAGGAATGCCGCAGAACGCTCCCCCGGCCGCACCCAGATCACGGATCGTTGATCCCGGTCAATGACGGTTCACCGATGTCGCCCCAGCCTAGATCGCAGGTCTGGCTGCGAAATTTCACCGCAAGCGCGACCGGGAGGAGGAGGAAAACATGCATATTTGTAAAGCCATGATGGCGGCGGTGAGTGTCGCTGGCGCGCTCTCGGCCAGCGCCGCGCGGGCGGATGGCACGGTCGAGGTTCTGCACTGGTGGACCTCCGGGGGCGAGGCCAAGGCCGTCGGAGAACTGAAGAAAGCCTTCGAGGCCGAGGGCGGGGAATGGATCGACTCGCCGATCGCGGGCGGTGGCGGCGATGCCGCGATGACCGCGCTGAGGGCGCGCGTCGTGGCCGGAAACCCGCCGACCGCCGTGCAGCTCAAAGGGCCCGGCATTCAGGAATGGGCCCAGCAAGGCGCGCTCAACGACGTCCAGTCCGTGGCGGATGAGGGCAATTGGGACGATGTGTTGCCGCCGGCGCTGGCCGAAATCATGAAATACGAAGGCAAATACGTCGCAGCGCCGGTCAACATCCACCGCGTCGACTGGATCTGGGCCAACCCCGAGGTGCTGAAGAAAGCGGGCGTCGAAGGCATGCCCACGACATGGGACGAGTTCAACGCAGCCGCCGACAAGCTGCAGGCGGCGGGTATCGTGCCGCTCGCCCATGGCGGTCAGCCTTGGCAGGACGCGACGCTGTTCGAAGACGTGGTGTTGGGAATCGGTGGGGCCGATTTCTACCGCAAGGCGCTGGTGGAGCTCGATCCGGAGGCCCTGACCTCGGACATGATGGTCAAATCCTTCGATCAGCTGCGCAAGCTGCGTGGCTATGTCGATCCGAACTTCTCGGGCCGCGACTGGAACCTCGCGACCGCGATGGTGATGCGCGGCGAGGCCGGTTTCCAGATCATGGGCGACTGGGCCAAGGGCGAATTCCTCGCGGCGGGCAAGGTTCCGGAAAAGGATTTCCTGTGCTGGCCCACGCCGGGCAAGGGCTTCGTGCTGAATTCGGACAGTTTCACCTTCTTCAAGGTGGAGGGAGAAGACCGCATCGAGGGCCAGAAAGTGCTGGCGCGGTTGATCATGTCGCCCGAGTTCCAGAAGGTCTTCAACCTCGCGAAAGGGTCGATCCCGGCGCGCACGGATGTGCCGCTCGATGATTTCGACGCCTGTGCCAAACGCTCGCACGAAGACCTGCTGGCCGCGATCGAGAACGACACGCTGGTGCCGTCGATGACGCATGAGATGGCGGTGCCCCGCTCGGTGCGCGGCGAGTTCCTCGATCTTGTGACGGCGTTCTTCAACTCCGACATGAGTTCCGAGGACGCGGTCAAGCAACTCGCTGCCGCGGTCAAGCGCGCGCAGGAAAACTAGGGCCTGCAATGTCCGGGAGGACGGGCCCCATGGCAAGGTTCGGGCGGGCGCTGGAAAGGCGCCTGCCCGCGATTGTCGTCTCTCCGCTTTTCGCGGCGAGCCTGTTCTTCGTCTACGGCTTCATCGGCTGGACGGCCTATATCTCGCTGACCCGCTCGGGGGTGATGCCCGACTACCAATTCGACGGGGTGAGCCAATATGTCCGTCTCTGGCAGACGCCGCGCTGGTACGTGGCGATCCGCAACCTGTTTATCTTTTCGGGCCTGTTCATCTCGATCTCGATGGCGATCGGCATCCTTCTGGCGATCCTGCTCGACCAGAAGGTGCGCATCGAGGGGGTGATCCGCACGATCTACCTATACCCGATG
Source organism: Thioclava nitratireducens (assembly GCF_001940525.2). Classification (NCBI taxonomy): domain Bacteria; kingdom Pseudomonadati; phylum Pseudomonadota; class Alphaproteobacteria; order Rhodobacterales; family Paracoccaceae; genus Thioclava; species Thioclava nitratireducens. The sequence goes on along the minus strand of NZ_CP019437.1, from coordinate 1,976,063 downwards.
GCGCTGAGTTTCATCGTCACCGGAACGGTCTGGAAATGGATGCTGAACCCCGGCCTCGGCCTGGAGCGGTTGATGCATCAGGCCGGGTTCGAGAGCTTCAGATTCGACTGGCTGGTGAACTCGCATTACGCGATCTACACGGTGGTGATCGCGGCCGTCTGGCAAAGCTCGGGCTATGCGATGGCGCTGTTTCTGGCCGGGCTCCGCTCGGTCGATGACGAGGTGCTGAAAGCGGCGGCGATCGACGGCGCGGGCCCGTGGCGCACTTATACCGGGATCGTGCTGCCGATGCTGCGACCGGTGTTCCTCTCCACCGTCATCATCCTCGCCCATCTCGCGATCAAGAGCTTCGATCTGGTGATCGCGCTGACTGGCGGGGGGCCGGGCTATGCCACCGACATGCCCGCCACCTTCATGTATTCCTTCGCCTTTCAGCGCAGCGAGCTGGGCGTAGCGGCGGCGAGTGCCACGATGATGCTTATGACGGTCATCGCGATCATCGTGCCCTATCTCTACTCGGAACTGAGGAAGACAGCCGGATGAGCGCACGCAGCACAGGCGGGATCGTCCGGCGCAAGGGGCTGCATCACGGCCTGATGCGCGCGCTGCTCTTCGTGGTGCTCGGGCTGTTCTGCATCTACTACCTGATCCCGCTTCTGGTGATGATATCGACCTCGCTGAAATCGCTGGCCGAGATCAGGGAGGGCTCACTCATCAGCCCGCCGCAGGCGCTCGACTTCAGCGCCTGGGAGAAGGCGTGGAACAGCGCCTGCGTGGGCGTGCGTTGCAACGGGCTTGCGCCCTATGTCTGGAACTCGGTGATGATGACCGTCCCGGCGGTGGCGATCTCGACGATACTGGGCGCGCTCAACGGCTATGCGCTGACCAAGTGGCGCTTTCGCGGCGCCGATACGATCTTCGCGCTGATGCTGTTCGGCGCCTTCATTCCGTTTCAGGTGATCCTTCTGCCGATGGCGCGGGTGCTGGGCCAACTCGGGCTTGCGGGCACGGTCCCGGGGCTGATCCTCGTGCACACGGTCTATGGCCTCGCCTTCACGACCCTGTTCTTCCGCAACTTCTTCATCGGGGTTTCGGACGGCATCATTCAGGCGGCGAAGGTCGACGGGGCGGGTTTCTTCGGAATTTTCTTCCGGCTCGTGCTGCCGATGTCGCTGCCCGCGATCGTGGTCACCGTGATCTGGCAGTTCACCCAGATCTGGAACGACTTCCTGTTCGGCGTCGCATTCACGATCGGCGACAGCAACCCGGTGACGGTGGCGCTCAACAACGTGGTGAACACCTCGACCGGGGTGAAGGAATACAACGTCGACATGGCCGCGGCGATTATCGCGGCCCTGCCGACGCTGGCGGTCTATGTCTTGGCCGGGGCGTGGTTCGTGCGCGGTCTCTCGGCCGGAGCGGTGAAAGGGTAGCGATGGCAGCGGGAATTTCCCTTCAGGGCGTGCGCAAACGCTTCGGGACCAACGAGGTGATCAAGGGCATCGACCTCGAGATCGAGGCGGGCGAGTTCATTGTCCTCGTCGGGCCCTCGGGCTGCGGCAAGTCGACCCTGCTCAACCTGATCGCCGGGCTCGAGACGCTGAGCGACGGCCATATCGACATCGCGGGGCGACGGGTCGACGACACCCCGCCGCGCGACCGCGACATCGCGATGGTGTTCCAGTCCTATGCGCTCTACCCGACCAAGACGGTGCGTGAGAACATCACCTTCGGGATGCAGACCCGCCACGTCCCGCGCGCCGATCAGACCAAAGCCGTCGAGGAGTTCAGCACGCTTCTGCAGATCCATCCCTATCTCGACCGCAAGCCCGGCCAGCTTTCGGGCGGCCAGCGCCAGCGCGTCGCAATGGGCCGCGCGCTCGTGCGCAAGCCCGAAGTGTTTCTGTTCGACGAGCCCCTGTCGAACCTCGACGCCAAACTGCGGATCGAGATGCGCACCGAGATCAAGAAGCTGCACCAGCGGCTCGGCAAGACCGTCGTCTATGTCACCCACGACCAGATCGAGGCGATGACGCTGGCGACACGGATCGCGGTGATGGATAACGGCCATATCCGTCAGGTGGCCGAGCCCGGCGCGATCTACGACGATCCGGTGGACCTGTTCGTCGCGGGCTTCATGGGCTCGCCGCCGATGAACATGCTGCCCGGTGTCCTGCGCCGCGGGGGGCCGGAAGGCGTATCTGTCGAAGTGGCGGAGGGCGCGGCAGAAGCGCTTCGGTTCCCCTTGTCCCAAAATCTCGCGGAGCGGATCACCGCCCCCGACGGGCAAAAGGTCGTCCTCGGGCTTCGGCCGGAGGTGATCTTCATGGCTGGGACCGAACTGCCCGGCCCCGACCGTTTCGTCTTCGAACGTCCGGTGGATCTGGTCGAGCCGACCGGACCGGACACGATGATCGTCTTCGCCCTGGGCGAGACCGAGGTGATCGCCCGGGTCCGGCCCGAGGACGCCCTGCCCCCGGGCGCGCCCTTCAGCTTTGAGGTCGATATGGGCAAGGCCAAGGTCTTCGACGCCGAGACCGGGCTGCGCCTCTAACGCGTGCAGCCCGCGGGCGTCCGGTCACCCTTTGCCTTCGGCCTCCGCGACATGGCCTTTCACCTTCAGGAAGCTGTCCGGTGTCACCGAGATCGAGTCGATCCCGAACTCCACCAGTGTGCGGGCGAATTCAGGGTAGTTCGAGGGCGCCTGACCGCAGAGACCGACCTTCGCGCCCACGCCATGCGCTTTCTCTATGACCGTCCGGATCATCCACTGAACCGCGGCATGGCGTTCGTCGAAGAGCGTCGCGAGCCTGTCGCTGTCGCGATCGATGCCGAGGGTCAGCTGCGTCAGATCGTTGGACCCGATGGAGAACCCGTCAAACCGCTCGGCGAAGGCTTCGGCGAGGATGACGTTCGAGGGCACTTCGCACATCACGTAGATCTGCAGCCCGTTCGATCCGCGCACCAGCCCTTCCTCGGCCATCACCGCCAGCACGCGGTCGGCTTCCTCGGGCGTCCGGCAGAACGGAACCATCACCAGCACATTGTCGAACCCGGCCTCTTCGCGCAGCCGACGGATCGCCCGACATTCCAGCCGGAACCCGTCGACATAGGCCGGATCGTAATAGCGCGAGGCCCCGCGCCAGCCGATCATCGGGTTGGATTCCACTGGCTCGAACTGCCGCCCGCCAAGCAGGTCGGCATATTCGTTCGTCTTGAAATCGCTCAGCCGCAGGATCATCGGGTTCGGATAGGCTACGGCGGCGATCCGAGACAGGCCGAGCGCCAGTTGATCGACGAAATATTCGGACTTGTCCTCGTATCCCCTTGTGAGGGTTTCGATTTCCTCCCGCACTTCCGCCTCCTGAATGTCGGAGAAATGCAGCAGCGCCATCGGGTGGACCCGGATCGTGTTCGAGATCACGAATTCCATCCGCGCCAGACCGACACCATCGATCGGCAGCCGCCACCAGCGCGCGGCAATGGCCGGATTGGCGAGGTTTAGCATGACCTTGGTCTTGGTTTCCGGCACCGCGTCGAGGTTCAGATCTTCGACCGTGAACTCGGCAAAGCCGTCATAGACCAGACCCTCGTCCCCTTCGGCGCAGCAGACGGTCACCTCCTGCTCGTCATGCAGCACATGGGTCGCATCTCCACACCCGACGACGGCGGGAACACCCAACTCGCGGCTGACGATGGCGGCATGGCTGGTTCTGCCGCCGTGATCGGTGATGATCGCCGAGGCCCGTTTCATCACCGGCACCCAGTCGGGGTCCGTCGTCGAGGTGACAAGGATCGAGCCGTCCACGAAATCGTCGATATCCTTGACGTCTTCGATCAGGCAGACCCGCCCGGTCGCGATCTGCTCGCCCACCGACAGACCGTTGACGACGACCGGACCGTGCGCGCCGATCGTGTAACGCCGCAAAGACCCGGCGGAGACTCGCGACTGAACCGTCTCGGGGCGCGCCTGCACGATGTAAAGCTTGCCCGTGACGCCGTCCTTGGCCCATTCCATGTCCATCGGCTGCCCGTAATGCGCTTCGATGGTCGCCGCTTGCTGCGCGAGGTCGAGCACTTCGTCATCCGACAGGACGAACCGACCGCGTTCGGCTTTCGAGGTGGGCACGTTGCGCACCGGGTTCGGAGCGTCCGGCCCGGCATAGATCATCTTGATCTCTTTCGCGCCGAGCTTCCTCTCGATGATCGGTTTGATCCCCGTCTTACCGAGGAACGGCTTGTAGACCTGAAACTCGTCCGGCGTGACCGCGCCTTGCACGACGTTTTCGCCCAAGCCCCAGGCCGCGCTGATCAGCACGACCTTGTCGAAGCCGGTTTCGGTGTCGATCGAGAACATCACCCCCGACCCGCCGATATCGGAGCGTACCATCTGCTGGACGCCCACGGAGAGCGCGACATCGAGGTGATTGAACCCTCTGAGCTTGCGATAGGTGATCGCGCGGTCGGTGAAGAGCGAGGCATAGCACTTGCGGCAGGCGGTCAGAAGCTCCTCCTCGCCCGAGACGTTGAGATAGGTCTCCTGCTGACCGGCGAAGCTGGCATCGGGAAGGTCTTCGGCCGTCGCGCTCGAGCGCACGGCGACGGAGACCTCGGGCACCCCTGCCCGCTTGGACAGATCGCGATACGCCTCCCGGATCGCGGCTACGGTCGAGGCAGGCCAGTCCCCGGCCACGATGGTGTCGCGAATGCTTTGCCCCGCGACATGCAGGCTGATCTTGTCGGCATCGTAATCCGCAAGATAGCCCGCGATGGCCTCGGTCAGTTTGTTCTCTTCAAGAAACATCCGATAGGCGTCGGCGGTGGTGGCGAAGCCCGGCGGGACCTGAATACCCTTGGCGCCCAACTCCTGCACCATCTCGCCGAGCGAAGAGTTCTTGCCGCCCACAAGCGCGACATCTTCGCGGCGTAAGCTATCGAAAGGAATGACTTCTTTCTTCGTCGTCATGGGCTCGCCTCTCCTGTTTGCACTTGCGGGCACTCTATCCGAGGCGCGCATCGGGGCCTTGATCTCTGTCAACGCGGAGCCTTTCGGACGGGGCTCTGCCTGCGCACCCTCCAGCCGCCCAATCCGTTCTGGACAGCGCCGGATTTTCCTGCGATCAAATCCGGGATGGTGTCCGGCCCCAAAGGGTCGGCTGAAAAGGGAACACGGTGCGGGCGAGGCCCAACTCCGTGACTGCCCCCGCAACTGTAAGCGGCGAGCGCCACCGAAAACGCCACTGACCTGCAAAGGTTGGGAAGGTCCGGTGAAGCCACGACCCGCGAGTCAGGAGACCTGCCATCTCGGATGCGCCGCCGCGCATCTCGGTCACCTTAAACCCGGGCGGGGTGCCCTGGGACGGAGAGTCGAGAGATGGACCAGATCGGACCTCGCATATCGCCGTGCCGCGACCAATCCCGCCCTTTTGCGCGGAGGGCGCGATGCTTTTGGAACGAACGCTTTCACTCTTACAACTCGATATAGGGCCGATCTCGCCGCTGCGGGCGCGTGAGCTGGGCACGCTGGGCTACATGGAATGGCTTGGCACGCTGCCGGGCGACATGCCCTATGCGAAGGCGGCGATCGTCGCCCATATGCAGGCCTATCCGCACTCCCTGATCTCACCAGCGGTGGAGGTGTTCTGCGAGCTGTTGCTGGAGTCGCTGACCCCGCAGCCTTTCGCCTTGCCGATCGAGATGCCCCCGCCGGTGCGGCGCGGCGGGGCACGCGCCCGGCGCGGCCTCTGACCCGCTTTTCGTCTTGCGGTCGCTCTCTGCGGCCCGACCGAGGACCATTGCAGTAGGGAGCGTCATTCGTTCCCTGCGAGGCTCGGCTCTGTCCAACGATGGTCATGGATGAACTGAGAGGATCTCTCCATGAATGACAACAAACTGACCCGCCTGCTCGACGCGCGCCCGGTAATCTGCGCCGAGGGCTTTCTGTTCGAACTGGAACGGCGCGGCTATCTGACCGCCGGGGAATTCGTGCCCGAGGTGGCGCTCGAATACCCGCAGGCGCTGCGCAATCTGCATGTCGATTTCCAGCGCGCCGGCAGCGATATCGTCGAGGCCTTCACCTATAACGGCCACCGCGAGAAGATGCGCGTGATCGGCAAGGAAGACCTGCTGGAGCCGCTCAACCGCGCGGCGCTGAAGATCGCCCGCGAGGTCGCCGATGCCAAGACCGGAAATCTGATGGCGGGCAATATCTCGAACACGAATATCTGGGACCCGGCAGATCCGGCGCGGCAGGCCGAGGTGCGCGCGATGTTCGACGAGATGGTCGGCTGGGCGGTCGAGGAAGGCGCGGATATCCTCATCGGCGAGACCTTCTACTACGCGGGCGAGGCGCTATGCGCGCTCGAGGCCGCGAAGGCGTCGGGGCTGCCGGTGGTGCTGACGCTGGCGCCGATGGCGGCCAACGAGATGATGGACGGGGTCGGCATCGTCGAGACCTGCCAGAAACTCGAACAGGCGGGCGCCGATGTCGTCGGGCTGAACTGCTTCCGCGGGCCGCAGACGATGATGCCGTGGCTGCGCAAGGTGCGCGCGGCGGTGAGCTGCCATGTCGGCGCCCTGCCCGTGCCCTACCGGACCACGAAGGAGGAGCCCACCTTCTTCAACCTCTCCGATCACAACGGCTGCACCTGCCCCTCGCCGCATGGCCGGACCTTTCCAACCGCGCTCGATCCGCTGGCCTGCAACCGCTACGAGATCGGCGCCTTTGCGCGTGAGGCGCAGGCGATCGGGGTGAATTACCTCGGCGTGTGCTGCGGGGCGAGCCCGATGCATATCCGCGAAATGGCCGAGGCCGTGGGTCGCGAGACCGAGGCCAGCCGCTTCTCGGAGCGCATGGAGAACCACTTCATGTATGGCCAGAACGACCGCCTCCCGGCGCATATCCGGGCGCTCGGCGACGGGGCCTGAGGCAAGACACGCTCCTGTCGCGCGAGAGTTTCGCGCGGCAGGGCAATCTATATATTGACACCGATACACCATGCATCCCAATATGATGTTGCTTTGGTTCCTGCGAGTCACTCCGCAGGCGAAGAGGGAAGCCGGTGGAATTCCGGCGCTGCCCCCGCAACTGTAAGCGGCGAGCCTGATGTCCGAATGTCACTGGTGCAATGCGCCGGGAAGACGGACCGAGAGGCGCTCGAGCCGCGAGCCAGGAGACCTGCCAGAGCAGATAGACGACGACCGCGGCGGAGGGCCCGGGCGCGTGGCTATGTGCTGCGGCACCCTGCCCACGAGCCTTGTCCCGCGCTGCCGACAGCCAACAAAGGGACAGGACACATGACCATCACCGTCTATTCGAAACCGGCCTGCGTGCAATGCACCGCCACGACCCGTGCGCTGGATGCCAAGGGGATCGACTACAACGTGATCGACCTCACCGAGGATGCCGCCGCGATGGAGATGGTGCAGGACCTCGGCTACCGTCAGGCGCCCGTGGTGATCGCGGGCGAGGATCACTGGGCGGGCTTCCGGCCCGACATGATCGGACAGCTCAGCTGAGCGCGGGCCCGGATCATGGGACAGGCAAGGCTGATCTATTACTCCTCGGCCTCGGGGAACACGCAGCGCTTCGTGGAGCGGCTGGGTCTGCCCGCGCTGCGTCTGCCCCTCTCGGCGGAGGCGGCGATGCCGTACCCGCCCTGCCCCTACGTCCTGATCTGCCCGAGCTACGCCGACGGCAAGGGGCGCGGCGCGGTCGCGAAACCGGTCATCGCCTTTCTCAACGATCCCGCCCGCCGCGCGGGTCTGCGCGGCGTGATCGCCAGCGGCAATCGCAATTTCGGCGCGCTCTTCGCCTGCGCGGGCGATCTGCTGGCGCGCAAATGCAACATCCCCGTGCTCTACCGGTTCGAACTGGCGGGGACCGACACTGACATCGACCGCGTGCGCGCGGGTCTCGACAATTTCTGGAGGCTGGAATGCTCGACAGCGAAGTAAAACCGAGCGGGGCCACGGCCTCGGAATTCGCGGGGCTTGATCACCACGCGCTCAACGCAATGCTCAACCTCTATGACGCGGAGGGCAATATCCGCTTCGAGGCCGACCGGATGGCGGCGCGGCAATATTTCCTGCGCCATGTGAACCAGAACACGGTGTTCTTCCATTCGCTGGACGAGAAGCTCGGCTATCTGGTGGAGGAAGGCTATTACGACGCCGCCGTGCTCGATCAGTATTCGCGCAACTTTCAGCGCGCGATCTGGGAGGCGGCTTTCGCGGCAAAGTTTCGTTTTCCGACCTTCCTCGGCGCGTTCAAATATTACACCTCCTACACGTTGAAGACCCGTGACGGGCAGCGCTATCTCGAACGCTACGAGGACCGGGTGGTGATGGTGGCGCTGACGCTCGCGCGCGGCGACGAAGCGCTGGCGATGCGGCTGATGGATGAGATGCTGGCGGGTCGCTTCCAGCCCGCGACGCCGACCTTCCTCAACGCGGGCAAGAAGGCGCGGGGCGAGTTCGTCTCCTGCTTCCTGCTGCGACTGGAAGACAACATGGAAAGCATCGGGCGCGGCATCAACTCGGCGCTGCAACTGTCGAAACGCGGCGGCGGCGTGGCCCTGATGCTGACCAATATCCGCGAATATGGCGCGCCGATCAAAGGGATCGAGAACCAGTCCTCGGGCGTGATCCCGGTGATGAAGCTGCTCGAAGACAGCTTCAGCTATGCCAACCAGCTGGGCGCGCGTCAGGGTGCGGGCGCGGTTTATCTGCACGCCCATCACCCCGACATCCTGCGCTTCCTCGACACCAAGCGCGAGAATGCGGACGAGAAAATCCGGATCAAGACGCTGAGCCTCGGCGTGGTGATCCCCGACATCACCTTCGAGCTCGCGAAGAAGAACGAGGAGATGTATCTCTTCTCGCCGCATGACGTGGAGCGGGTCTATGGCTGCGCCTTCTCGGAGATTTCCGTGACCGAGAAATACCACGAAATGGTCGACGACGCGCGGATTCGCAAACGCAAGATCAACGCCCGCGCCTTCTTCCAGACGCTGGCCGAGATCCAGTTCGAAAGCGGCTATCCCTACATCATGTTCGAAGACACGGTGAACCGCGCCAACCCGATCGCGGGACGGATCACCATGTCGAACCTGTGTTCGGAGATTCTGCAGGTGGCCGAGCCTTCCGAGTTCGACGAGGATCTGGGCTACGCGCAGATGGGCACGGATATCTCGTGCAATCTGGGTTCGCTCAACATCGCCAAGGTGATGGATGGCGGCGATCTGGGCGCGAGCGTCGGGGCCGCGATCCGGGCGCTCTCGGCGGTGTCGGAGATGAGCGCGATCAACGCCGTCCCCTCGATCCGCAAGGGCAACGAGGAAAGCCACGCGATCGGTCTGGGTCAGATGAACCTGCACGGTTTCCTCGCCCGCGAGCGCGTCCATTATGGCAGCCCCGAGGGGATCGAATTCACCTCCGTTTATTTCGCCGCCGTAGCCTATCACGCGTTGGCGGAGTCGAACCGGCTGGCCGCCGAGCATGGCCGGAGTTTCAAGGGGTTCGAGGCCTCTGCCTATGCCGATGGCAGCTTCTTCGAGAAATACGTCACCCGCGACTTTCTGCCTGAGAGCGACACCGTCACGGCCCTGTTCGACCGCTTCGGGATCACCCTGCCCACCCGCGCCGACTGGGCCGAGCTGCGCGACCGGGTCATGGAGACCGGCCTGTGGAATCGCAACCTGCAAGCCGTGCCGCCCACCGGCTCGATCAGCTATATCAACAACGCGACAGCCTCGATCCACCCGATCACCGCGAAGATCGAGATCCGTAAGGAAGGCAAGATCGGCCGGGTCTATTACCCCGCGCCCTACATGACGAACGACAATCTCGAGTTCTACCGCGACGCCTATCAGATCGGCCCCGAGGCGATCATCGACACCTATGCGGCAGCGACCGAGCATGTCGATCAAGGTCTCTCGCTGACGCTGTTCTTCCCGGCCGAGGCCACGACCCGCGACATCAACCGCGCCCAGATCTATGCATGGCGGCGCGGCATCAAGACCATCTATTACATCCGCCTGCGCCAAGCGGCCCTCGAGGGGACCGAGGTGCAGGGCTGCGTATCCTGTTCCCTGTGAGGCCCGCCATGAAAGATCTGCACACATCCCGCCCCGTTCCGCGTGCCGTCAACTGGAACCGCCTTCAGGACGACAAGGATCTCGAAGTCTGGAACCGGCTCACGTCGAATTTCTGGCTGCCCGAGAAGGTGCCGCTGTCGAACGACATTCAAAGCTGGTCGCAACTGACCGAGGATGAGCAGACGCTCACGATCCGGGTCTTCACCGGGCTGACGCTGCTGGACACGATCCAGAACACCGTGGGCGCGCCTGCGCTGATGGCGGATGCGGCGACGCCCCATGAGGAAGCGGTGCTGTCCAACATCGCCTTCATGGAGGCCGTGCATGCGCGCAGCTATTCCTCGGTCTTCTCGACACTGTGCAACACCGCCGAGGTCGACGAGGCGTTCCGCTGGTCGCAGGAAAACCCGCATCTGCAGGCCAAGTCGCGGCTGATCCTCGACGAATACGACGCGACGGCGAGCCCGTTGAAGCGCAAGGTGGCGAGCGTCTTTCTGGAAAGCTTCCTGTTCTATTCGGGCTTCTACCTGCCGATGCACTGGTCGAGCCGCGCGCGCCTGACCAACACGGCCGACCTGATCCGCCTGATCATCCGTGACGAGGCGATCCACGGCTATTACATCGGCTACAAGTTCCAGCGCGCGTTGGAGCGGGCGACCGAGACCGAGCGCACCGAGATCAAGGATTTTGCCTTCTCGCTGATGTTCGACCTCTATGACATCGAGGGCCGCTATACCGAGCAGCTCTATGACGGTCTGGGCCTGACGGAGGATGTGAAGCACTTCCTGCATTACAACGCCAACAAGGCGCTGCAGAACCTCGGCTATGAGGCGCTCTTCCCCGAAGAGGCGACGCGCGTGAACCCCGCGATCCTCGCCGCGCTCTCGCCCGGATCGGACGAAAACCACGACTTCTTCTCGGGCTCGGGATCGAGCTACGTGATCGGCAAGGCAGTCGCGACCGAGGACGAGGACTGGGCGTTCTGAACCCGCCGCCGCCCGCGCCTCAGACGGGGCGCGGGGCAGTATCCGGGGCTGCGGTCTCGCCGGTCGATTTCAGCGTGGCGATGAACCGCTTGGTGCGCTCGCGCTCGGGCGCATCGAAGACCTGCCGCGCCGGGCCGGTCTCGACCACCCCGCCGCTTTCCAGCACGACCACCCGCTCGGCGATCTGCGAGGCCAGCCGCAAATCGTGGGTGGCCATCACCATCGTCGTGCCCTCGCGGGCCAGCTGTGCCAGAACGTCGACGACTTCCGCCGCCAGTTCCGGATCGAGCGCCGAGGTCGGCTCGTCGCAGAGCAGAACTTTCGGCGACGGGGCGAGCGCGCGGGCAATCGCGATGCGCTGCTGCTGCCCGCCCGAAAGCGTCGCGGGCCAGGCATCGGCCTTATGCGCCATTCCGACCTTCTCCAAGAGCGACATCGCGCGCTCGCGGGCTTTCGCGGCAGGCCAGTTCTGCACGGTCACGAGGCTCTCCATCACGTTCTCGATCGCAGTGCGATGCGGGAAGAGCTGGAAGTTCTGGAACACCATCCCGGTCTGTTGCCGAATGCTCTGGATCTGGCCGCGCGAGAGCCGCCCGCCCTCGGTCAGCGTCACCGTGGCGTCGCCGATGGCGAGCGTGCCGCTCGTCGGCACCTCCAGCAGGTTGATGGTACGCAAAAGCGTGCTCTTGCCGCCACCGGAGGGGCCGATCAACGCGGTCACGGAGCCCTCAGGCAAAGACAGCGAGATCCCCGACAGAACCTCGTTCTCGCCGAACCGCTTGGTGATATTCGACAGCTCGATCATGTGCGTTCCTCCAGAAAGCCGCCATATTGGCCAAGGCGCCGTTCGAGCCGCCCCTGCAGCGCCGACAGGACCGAGCAGAGCGCGAGATAGATCAGCGCCGCCTCGACATAGAGGACGAGCGGTTCATAGGTGGTCGCGACGATCCGCTGCGCCGCCTGAAACAGTTCCGGCACGGTGATCGCTGCGGCGAGCGACGTATCCTTCACCAGCGAGATGAAGCTGTTCGACAAGGGCGGCACCGCGACGCGCGAGGCCTGCGGCACGATGGTGCGGGTCATCGTCTGCCGCCAGTTCATGCCGATGGAATAGGACGCTTCCCACTGCCCCTTGGACACCGAGGACAGCGCCGCGCGCAGGATTTCCGACGTGTAGGCGCCGACATTCAGCGTGAAGCCGATCAGCCCCGCCACGAAGGCGTCGAGCGTGATCCCGAGGCTCGGCAGCCCGTAGAAGATCAGGAAAAGCTGCACCAGAAGCGGCGTGCCCCGGATCACCCAGACATAGAACCGCACGATCCACACCAGCGGACGCGGCCCGAACAGCCGGATCACCGCGCAGAGCAGCCCGAGCGCAAGGCCCAGCGTGAAGGTGATGAGCGTCAGCGGGATCGTGAAGGTCACCGTCGCCTGCAAAAGCGGCACGAGCGATGACCACATCAGGGGCAACCAGTCAGCCATAGCGGATCCTTTCTGCAAGCCTGACGCGCCTCCGGGCTGAATCCCGAAGGCGCGCGCGGCTCGACATTCGGCTTACTTCGAGACGTCTTCCCCGAAATACTCTTCGGAGATCTTCTGGTAGGTCCCGTCGGCCTTCATCTCGTCGAGCGCCTTGTTGATCGCAGCCAGCAGGTCGGGCTGGTCCTTCGCGATGATCACGCCGGAATAGTTCGCATCGGGCATGGTCGCGGCCAGCTTCACGGGGGCGTCCGGCTTGTTCTTCTTGAAGTCGAGGAAGGACAGGCTGTCATTCACCGTCGCATCGGCGCGGTTCTGGATGACAAGCGCGATCGACTGATCGAACCCGTTCGTGCCGATCAGTTCGGCACCGTGATCCGAGGCGATCTTGCCGAAATTGCTCGAGAGCGTCTGGGCGGCGGTCTTGCCTTTCAGATCGTCGAAGCCGGTGATGTCGGTCTCGTCCTTGCGCACGATCAGCGCCGCTTTCGACGCGATATAGGGCTGCGAGAAATCGTATTTCTTCTTGCGCGCATCGGTGATGCCCACCTCGTTGATCACCGCGTCGTAGCGGTCGGCATCGAGCCCAGCGATCAGGCCGTCCCAGCGGCCTTCGAGGAACTTCACCTTCACGCCCAGCTTTTCGCCGATGGCGCGCGCGATGGCGACGTCGAAGCCGGTCAGCTTTCCGGATTCGTCATGGTAGGTGAAGGGCGGATAGGTGCCTTCGGTGCCGACGCGGAAGACGCCGTCTTTCTGGATATCAGCGAGGCTCGCGGCCTGGGCCGCGGGCGCCACGATCCCGGCGAGGGCTGCGATGGCGATGAGGGTGCGAACGGGTTTCATGCGAGATACCTCCGATAGGTCGAAGACGCCGCCGTAGGGCGCGTCGGAATGACAGGCGCCTTACCTAGTAACGCCGCATACCGGAGTCGATGCGCCAGACAAGCATCTGATAAAATTAGTCTTTTATCCCATCTCGCCGAGCGGAAGCGGAACGAATTCCATCAATGTCCTACGCGAAAGAAAGCCTGTTCCACGGCGCGCGGTCTCGGCGAAACGCTATCGTCCTTCACCGGGCCGTGCGCTACGCTTCCGCCCCGGCGGAGGGACGCCCCAGACGGCGTGTGAGGGCGGTCTCCAGCAGGCTCAGGGCGTCATAGACGAGCACCGCGAACAACCCCACGATCACGCCGCCCTGAAGGACGAAGGCCGTGTTGCTGGTCAAAAGCCCGGCGATGATCACCTCGCCCAAAGTCCGCGCGGCCACGGTGGAGCCGACCGTCGCCGTGCCGATGGCGATCACCACCGACAGCCGAATGCCCGTCAGGATCACCGGCAGGGCCAGCGGCAATTCCACCCGGATCAGGCGCTGCCAGCGGGTCAGGCCGATGCCGCGGGCGGCCTCCATCGTCGCGGGCGGCAGAGTCGAGAGCCCGGCAATGGCCGTCTCGAAGATCGGCAGCAAGCCGTAGAGGAACAGCGCCACCAGCGTCGGCCCGGCCCCGAAGCCGAGCGCGGGCACCGCCAGCGCCAGCACCGCAACCGGCGGGAAGGTCTGGCCGATATTGGTGATCGTGCGCGACAGCGGCAGGAAAGCCGCGCCCGCAGGTCGCGTCACGAGGATGGCAAGGCCCACCGCGACCAGCGTCGCCAACCCGGAGGCCAGCGCCACCAGCCCCAGATGGCTGAGCGAGAGCGACAGGATCGAGGCGCGCTCGTAGATCACCGGCCCGCCCGCCGGGGCGAAGGGCGCAAAGACCGGGGCGAACCAATGCGGGCGCAGCACCAGCGCCAGCAGCAGCGCCACGCAGGCGGCCCGGATCGCGCCGCTGCGGCTCATGCCAGCTCCGTCGCGCGGGCGCGGATCGTCGCCAGAGTGACCCGGCCAAGCGGACGCTCGCCATCCGCCACCGGCAGCGCCTCGCAGCCGCGCCAAAGACACAGCGACAGCGCATCGCGCAGGCTGGTGTCGGGCGCGATCGGCGCGCCCTCGGCCGTGCCCTCTTCCATCACGTCCGAGACCGGGATCAACGACAAAAGCCGGAGCGGACGATCGACCCCGCCCACCATCTGCGCGACGAAATCGGTGGCGGGCTCGGCGATGATCTCGGCGGGCGTGCCATGTTGCAGAAGCTTTCCGCCATCCATGACAGCCACCCGGTCGCCCAGATGGATCGCCTCTTCCATGTCATGCGTCACCAGCACGATGGTCGACCCCAGCTGCCGCTGGATGCGCCGCAGATCGGCTTGCGCGCGGGCGCGAATGATCGGGTCGAGCGCGCCGAAAGGCTCGTCCATCAGCAGCAGATCGGGCCGTGAGGCCAAGGCGCGGGCGACGCCCACACGTTGCTGCTGACCGCCCGACAGCTCCGCCGGATAACGGTCGCGAAACTGCGCGGGCTCCATCGAGAACAGGTCCAGCAACTCGTCGACCCGGGCGCTGGTCTTGTCCTTGGACCAGCCGAGCAGTTTGGGCACCGCGCCGATATTGCCCGCGATCGTATAATGCGGGAACAGCCCGTCGCCCTGAATGACATAGCCGATCCGGCGGCGCAGCTCGTGTTTGGGCAGCGCGGCGGTGGACTCGCCATTGATCCGCACCTCGCCGGAACTCGGCTCGATCAGCCGGTTGATCATCCGCAGAAGCGTGGTCTTGCCCGAACCGGAGGTGCCCACGATCACAGTGATCGTTCCGGTCTCGACCGTCATCGAAACGTG
Organism: Thioclava nitratireducens; assembly: GCF_001940525.2. Taxonomy (NCBI): domain Bacteria; kingdom Pseudomonadati; phylum Pseudomonadota; class Alphaproteobacteria; order Rhodobacterales; family Paracoccaceae; genus Thioclava; species Thioclava nitratireducens. The sequence goes on along the minus strand of NZ_CP019437.1, from coordinate 1,960,780 downwards.
GTCCACCGCCGTCGTGTCGTCATAGAGCTTCGTGATCTCGTCGATTTCGATCATTCTTCACGCTCCGTTCGGGGGGTCGTCAGTTCGACGAGGATGTCCATTGCGATGGCCGAAACCAGCGCCAGGGCGACAGTGGGCAGCGCGCCCAGCAAGATCAGGTCGCCCGCCGTCTGGTTGAGGCCCTGAAAGACGAATGTGCCATAGCCGCCGCCGCCGATCAGCCCGGCGATCACTGCCAGCCCGATATTCTGCACCAGCACGATGCGCAGCCCGGCCAGCACCACCGGCAAGCCCAGCGGCAGTTCCACCCGCGCCAGACGCTGGCGCCATGTCATGCCCATCCCACGCGCAGCCTCTAGCGCGGAGGCAGGTGCGCTGCGCAGACCCGCCAGCACGTTGGCGACGACCGGCAGCAGCGAATAGAGGGTGAGTGCAAGGAAGGCAGGCGCGAAGCCGATCCCCGCAATACCGATCGCGCGGGCGCCGGGGATGATCCCGCTCAGCCAGCTCAGCACCGGGATCATGATCCCGAACATCGCGAGCGAGGGGATCGTCTGCAGGAAGCTCAGCACCGGAAGCAATGCACCGCGCAGCGCCGCATTGCGGTGGCACATCACGCCCAGCGGCAGGCCGATCACCGCCGCGGCCAGCAGCGAGCCAAACGCAAGGCCCAGATGGCGCAGGCTCGCGGTGTAGAAGGCATCCTTGCGGCTCGCGAATTCTTGCGCGATAGACAGATCGCTCAGCGCCCCCGACCACAGCAGCGCCGCGACGAGCGCGATCACCAGCCCTAAAATTCCCGCCCGCGCTGCAGGCCCCGGCGACAGCGCGGAAAGCGCGTCGGCCATCATCAGCGCGAAGACCACCAGCAGGAACCAGAACCCCGCCGCCGGCGAGACACGCGCATACTCGCCCGCCTCGGTCAGCAGAAACGACGCGCCCGCGATCAGCAGCCAGACCAGTCCCGCGAGGCCAAGCGCCGCGCCCGCGATGCGCAAGTAAGGCCGCGCGGCGGGCAGGCCCAAGGCGAGCCCCAGCAGCATCAGCGCTATCCCGGGCCCCGTGACCTGCGGCGCGGCGACGCTCCACAGGGCGCGCCCCTCGCCCGCCACGATCCGGTTCGCGGCGAGCGTCAGGAAAGGCGTGAAGATCGCAGCCAGCCCCAAGAGCGCGAAGAGCACCCCGGGCGGCGAGAGGCCAGCGGTCACGCCCCGCACACGCATCGCTGCGGCGCTCAGTTCAACACCCCGATCTGCGTCAGGTAATCCTTCGCGACCGCCTCGGCGGGTTCACCGCCGACCTGGATACGGCCGTTAAGTTTCTGAAGCGTCTGCATGTCGAGCTTGTCGAAGATCGGGTTCAGCACTTCGGGGATCTTCGGATATTCCTTCAGCACCGCGTCGCGCACGATCGGGGTGGGCTCGTAGACCGGCTGCACGCCCTTGTCGTCTTCCATCACGACGAGCCCCGCCGCGCCCACGCCACCATCGGTGCCATAGGCCATCGCCGCGTTCACGCCCGAAGTGCCGCGCGCCGCCGCCTGAATGGTCGCCGCCGTGTCGCCACCCGAGAGAACCACGGTCTGATCGGGGCTCAACTTGAATCCGTAAGCCTTTTCCATCGCGGGCAGCACGGCGGGGGACGAAACGAATTCGGTCGAGGCCGCGAGCTTCACGTCACCGCCATTCGACACCCAGTTGCCGAAATCGGACATGGTGGTGAGGTCGTTCTTTTTGGCCAGATCGCCCGTCACCGCAATCGCCCAGGTGTTGTTGGCCGGCGCGGAATCGAGCCAGGTGATATCGTTCTGCTTGTCCAGTTCGGCCGCGCGCTCATGGGCCTTTGCCGCATCCTTCCAGATATCGCTATCGGCCTCGTTGAAGAAATAGGCCGCGTTGCCGGTATATTCGGGATAGATGTCGATCTGGCCCGCGAGGATCGCCTTGCGAACGACCTGCGTGCCGCCCAATTGCAGCCGCCGCTCCACCGGCATCCCGGCATTTTCCAGCGATAGCGCGATGATATTGCCCAAGAGACCGCCCTCGGTGTCGATCTTGGAGGAGACGGTGATATCGGCCTGCGCGGTGGAGGCGAGTGCGCCCCCGAAGACCGCGGCGGCCAGGATAAGAGGATATTTCATGGCGTGTCTGGCTCCCTGAACAGGTGGCTGTGGTCGTCTCGAGATGTGATCTAGGTTGAGTGTAGGGCCCGGCCCGCGCCCGCCAAGCCTTGCTCCGATCGTCTTTGGTATTGAGAGGCTCGCGCCGCGCGCGTCCCCCTCCCTCCGGGGGGTGCGTCACATTTACGCTAGGTCGATGCGCGAAGTTCTGGGTAGATAGTGAAAAGACATGAGTGATGAGGGACATCATGGCGGGAATTGGCACGGGTCTGGCAAGGCTCGCGATGGTGGCGGTGCCGACCGCTCTCGGTGTGGCGGCGATCGTCTTTGCGGGCGATCTGAAATCGCTGCCCAGTCCGAGCGAGGCGAACCGCCCGGCGGCGCTGGTGCGGGTGATCACGCTCGCGCCCACCGAGATGATCCCGCGCGTCAGCGGCTACGGCATGGTCGCCCCGGTGCGCGAGTGGCGCGCCATCGCCCGGATCGAGGGCGAGATCCGCGACATCGCAGAGCCGCTCGCGCCCGGTGACATCGTGGCGAAAGGCACGCCGCTTTTCACCATCGACGACAGCGATCTGAAACTGCAGCGCGCCAGTCTCGAGGCGCAGGTCGCCGCCTCGAAGGTCAAGGACGATACGGTGCGCACGAGCCTGGAACTGGCGCAATCCGACCTCGCGCTGGCGCAGGATGAGTTCGACCGGCAGAAATCTCTCCACGATCTGGGCCGGATCACTCAAACCCAACTCGACGGGGTGCGCCGCCAACTGCTGACCGCGCAGACCAAGGTCGCCGATCTCGAAAGCCAGCTGAAGCTGAACGAGGCAGAGCGCGAAGTGCTGGATACGCAGGCGGCGACAATCGACCGTGCGATCGGGCTGTCGACGATCACGGCGCCTTTCGACCTGCGGGTCAATTCGCTCGACGCGGATCTCGGGCAATACGTCAATCGCGGTCAGGTCCTGCTGAGCGGCGAAGGCATCGAGGCCGTCGACATCTCGGCGCAATTCCCGATCGGGCGGATGGGGCCCCTGCTCCGGCTCGCGGGCGACGGCACGAAGGTCACGGATCTGAAGGCGCGCGTCACCTTGCCCGAACCCGAGCATCCCATTGTCTGGAAGGCCCGGGTCGAGCGGATGGGCGACGCGATCGACGAGACCACGCAAAGCGCGCCCGTCGTGGTGCGGGTCGACGATCCGTTGGGTCAGGCGCAGGCGGGCGAGCGCCCGCCCCTCCGGCGCAACATGGTCGTCGCGGTGGAACTCGCCGCGCCCAAGCAGAGCCTGCTCGTCGTGCCCGCCGAAGCGGTGGCGGGTGGGAGTGCAATGGTCGTCTCCGAGGATGGGACGCTGGCGAAGCGCGCAGTTAAGACCAGCTTCGTCTCGGGCGATCTGGCGGTGATCGCACAGGGTCTCAAGGCGGGCGATCAACTGGTGATCACCGACCCGTCGATCGCGGTACCGGGCATGGCGGTGAAAGCGACCGAGGACGAGGCTCGCAAGGCGGAGATCGCCGCCGAGGCGCTTGGTCAGACACCGTCGAGCCCGCAACCGGGCAGTGGTGGCGGTGGTGGCGGCGGCGGCAAAGGAGCCGCGCCCGAGGGCGACGCCGCCAAGCCCGCGGGGGCCGCGCAATGATCGCGCTTTTTGCCGGCCATCGCACGGCGGCCAATATCGCGATGATCGCGATTGCGGGCCTCGGGCTGATGGCGCTGCCGAGCCTGCAGCGCGACACCTTTCCGGCGACCCCGCCCTCGGATGTCTCGGTCCGTATCACCTATCCCGGCGCCGCCCCTTCGGAGGTCGAGACCGGCATCTGCACCGTGACCGATCCAATCCTCACGCGGGTCGAGAACCTTGCGAAGCTGACCTGCCTCGCGCGCGACAACAGCGCCCAGATCACCGCAGAGATGATCGAGGGCGCGGATATGACGCGCTTCTACAACGACATCAAGGACGCGGTGGACGGGATCAATTCATTCCCCGACAAGGCTGACGATCCGGTGGTGCAGATCGTCGAGCGCACCGCCTCGGTCTCGTCGGTGGCGGTGACCGGGCCGGACGATCCGGCGGTGCTCTACGCCTATGCCCAGAGCTTCGCCGATCAACTGCGCGCCGATCCCGCGATCTCGCTGGTCTCGGTGAACGGCTTTTCCGACCGCGAAATCGCGATCGAGTTCGACCGTTCCGCGCTGGAGCGCTTCGGGCTCGACATGGGCGCCGTGGGTGCGACGCTGGCGCGCTACAGCCTCGACATGCCCGCGGGCTCGCTCGAGGGGCGATCGGGCGAAGTCGCGATCCGATTCCTCGGCGAGAGGCGCACGCCTGCCGAGCTGGCGCAGATCCCGATTGCGGGCAGTGCCGCGGGCGGCGAGGTGCGGCTGGGCGACGTCGCCACGATCCGCGAAGGCTTCGCCGATCCCTCGCAGGCCACCTATTTCGACGGCAAGCGTGCCGCCATCGTCTCGGTCCAGAAGACCGCCTCGCAGGATGCGCTGCGGGTGCGGGCCGCGCTTGATCGCGAGATGGCGCAGGCGCAGGCCGAGGCACCGGGCAATATCCAGCTCGCGATCTCGGCGGATTCCACGCGCAACATCGTCGAGCGCCTGCGCATCATCGGGGTCAACGGGTTGCAGGGTCTGATCCTCGTGCTGGTCGCGATGTGGCTGTTCTTCGGGCTGCGCATGTCCTTCTGGGTCGCGATGGGCCTGCCGATCAGCTTCCTCGGCGCGATCTTCGCGATGCAATTCCTCGGCTACACGATCAACATGATGACGATGGTGGCGCTCTTGGTCGCGACGGGCCTGTTGATGGACGATGCGATCGTGATCTCCGAAAACATCGTACGCCGTCGGCAACAGGGCGAACCTGCGCAAGTCGCAGCCGTCAAAGGCACGATGCAGGTCTTTCCCGGCGTTCTGGCCTCCTTCCTGACCACGGCAATGGTGATCGGGCCGCTCAGCTTCCTGACCGGCAATATCGGCGCGCTGCTGAAATACATCCCGATCGTGCTGCTTATCACGCTGACGGTCAGCCTGATCGAAGCCTTCCTGATCCTGCCCGCCCATATGCGCCACTCGCTGCGCCACGACATGCGTCCCGGCCCCGTGCAGCGCGCGGTGAACGGCGCGTTTGATCGGCTGCGCGACCGGGTCATCGTGCCGCTTGCCGGGGTGGCGCTACGCTGGCGCTACCTGACCATAGGGCTCGCGATTTTCCTCGTGTCGCTTTCGATCGCGCCCTTCACCGGGGGCTTCCTGAAATACCAGAGCTTCCCGACGCTGGAGAGCGACACGGTCGAGGCGCGGCTTCTGCTGCCTGCGGGCGCACCGCTGTCGCTGACCGAAGCGCGGGTGAGCAAGGTCGTCAAGGCTCTCAAGGAAATGGATGCCGAACTGAGCCCCGCTCAACCAGACGGCCAGCCGCTCGTCCGAAGCTACACGATCACCTATGGCAGCAATGCCGACAGCCCGACCACGGGACCGAACATGGCGACGGTGAGCGCTTCGCTTCTGCCCGCAGGGACGCGCACCACCGATGTCGGCACTGTGCTCGACCGCTGGAAGCAGCTGGTTGGCAAGATGCCCGACATGGCCGCTTTCCGGATCACCGACAAGGAGCGCGGCGCGGGCGGCAAACCGATCGATCTGCTCGTCACCGGCCCGGATCTTGGCGAACTGGCGACCACCGCGCGCGAGTTGCGCCGCTTCTTCCGCGGCTTCGACGGGGTACGCGACGTGACCTTCGATCTGCAGCCGGGCAAGCCCGAGCTGGTGGTGCGGATGAAGCCGGGCGTCGCAAACCTGCTGGGCGTGACGCCTGCCGCGCTGGCCGGTGAGCTGCGCGCAGCCTTCCGTGGCGACAGCGCGGTCAGCTTCGCCGATGCGCGCGGTCAGGTCGATATCGTGGCCCGGCTCGCGCCCTTCGAACGGCGCGCTATCGGCGACGTTCTGGCGCTGCGAGTGCCGGGTAAGAACGGCGCGCTGGTGCCGCTCTCGGCGGTGGCGACGGTCAGCGAGACGCGCGGTTACACCACGATCACCCATGTGAACGGGCAGCGCGCGGTCTCGGTGCAGGGCACGATCGACCCGACGCGGGCCAATTCGCGCGAGTTGATGGCGGCAATGCGGGCCGATTACCTGCCCGAACTGGCGCAGAAGCGTCCCGACGTGAAGGTGCAGGTTCTGGGCGAGGAACAGGACACCGCGACCACCGGCGCGTCGCTTGCGCGCTTCATGACGGCGGGGGCGGTCGGGGTCTACCTGCTGCTGGCCTTCTACATGGGCAGCTTCATCCGACCCGTCGCGGTGATCGCGACGATCCCGCTCAGCCTGATCGGCGTGATGTGGGGGCATGTACTGCTGGGCCTGCCGCTCTCGCTGCCGAGCCTCGTGGGGCTGGCGACGCTGGCGGGCGTGGTGGTGAACGACGCGATCCTGCTCGACGCATTCATCGGCGAGAGACGCGCGACCGGACCCCCGATGCTCGAGGCTGGAAAGGAGGCCGTGCGCGATCGCTTTCGCGCGATCTTCCTGACCTCGCTGACGACGGTGGTCGGGCTCGGCCCGCTTTTGCTGGAGAGCTCGACGCAGGCGCAATTCCTGCGCCCGATCGTGGCGAGCCTCGCCTTCGGTCTGAGCGCGGCGACGGTGCTGTCGCTCTTCGTGACCCCGGCGATCCTCGCCGTGCTCGAGGATTTCGGCGTCCGCACCGCCGATCCCGAGCCGGAGGCGCCGGAGCCTCCTGTCGAACACCCGGTCGACGCCCTGCCCGTCTGAGACGGGGCGCGAACAGACGCGCCCCGACCCGATCAGTCTTTCTTCGGCTTCGGATAAACCGGCAGATGCGGGATCAGGACGTGATCCGGCTGATCGATCGCGAAGAGGAAGGCGCGCGCGATGTCGTCGGGGCGCAGCGCGTCGGGTTTCGCCTCGTCGAAGAACGGCGTATCGACCATGCCCGGATGCAGGCAGGTGACGCGGCCACCGGCTTCACCTAGCTCCTCGCCGAGATTGTCGGCATAGCCGCGGATGAACCACTTGGTCGCCGAATAGACCGAGCCGAACATCGCGCCCTGCGACGCCTTCGAGCCGGTCAGCACCATATGCCCCTTGGAGGCGCGCAGATGCGGCAGGGTGAATTTCGCGGTGTAGGTCACGGCGAGACAGTTCACCTCGATCATCTTCTGGAAGCTCTCGACCGATCCGGCCTCGGTGCCGCGCGCCGAGGCGCCGACGCCCGCATTGGCCAGAACCACGTCGAGCCGACCGTAATGCTCCACCGCGCGGGCGACCATGCGCTCCTGCGCATCGGGGTCGGTGACATCGGTGGGCAGCGCGAGGGCGTTTTCTTCGCCCAGATCCTTGACCAGCGCTTCGAGCTTGTCCTCGGAGCGTGCGGCCAACGCCACCTTGTGACCCGCCTCGACCGCATGGCGCGCGCAGCTCTCGCCGATCCCGGTGGAGGCGCCGGTGATGAGAATGATTTTCGACATGTCAGCCTCTCTGAATTTGGTGGGAACGAAGAAGGCGCCACCCGGACCGGGCAGCGCCTCTCGATATCAGCCCAGCAGGGCCAGTACTTCTTTCGCCGCCGCCTCGGACGACGCCGGGTTCTGGCCCGTCACCAGACGCCCGTCGGCGACCGCATGGGGCTGCCAGTCGTCGACGCTCTCGAACTTCGCACCGAGTTCGCGCAGGCGGGTCTCCAGCAGGAAGGGCACGACATCGGCAAGACCAACGCCACGCTCTTCGCTGTCGGTGAAGGCGGAGACCTTGCGGCCTTTCACGATGGAGTCGCCATTCTTGTCCTTCACCTTGTCGAAGGCCGCCGGGCCGTGACAGACGGAGGCGACGATCTTGCCGCCATCCCAGGCGGTGCTGATCGCCTTCGCGGCGATATCACTCTCGGCGAGGTCGTACATCGCGCCGTGGCCGCCGGGAATGTAGAGCGCGTCGTAGGCGGTGATGTCCTCGTCTTCGATGCGCGAAGGGTTTTCCAGAACCGCCTTCGCCTCTGCATCGTCGCGGAAGCGCGTCACCGAGGCCGGAGCGTCGTCGCCGGTCACGTCCGAATTCGGGTCGATCGGGATCGAGCGGCCGCCGATCGTGGCGACTTTCACCTCGTGACCGGCATCGAGGAAGGCGTAATAGGGCGTCGCCAGTTCCTCGTACCAGACACCGGTGGACTTGCCGGTGTCGCCAAGGGCATCGGCTGCGGTCGAAAGAATAAGAATGCGTGCCATGGGTTTGGCCTCCTTGGTTGTGCGTTTCAGGGCATTTCCGGTCCTGTTCGTCTCGGGCCGTCAACGCGTCCCAGCAGAGATAGGTTGCGTTTACTGATCGAGAAATTGATGCACGCCACGTCAGAAATCGATATTCTGGAGATATGACGCCCGACATATCGCTTTTGCGCGTGTTCCATGCAGTCATGGAAGAACGCAATGTCACCGCCGCGGCCCAACGGCTCGGCCAATCCCAGAGCACGGTGAGCGCTGCGCTGTCACGTCTGCGTGCGGCGCTGGGTGACGAACTGTTCCTGCGCGCCCGCTACGGCGTGGAGCCGACCGAGAAGGCGCTCGAAATCGCGCCCGACATCGCCGCCGGGCTGGAACGGCTGGAACAGGCCTTCCGTGCCGCCGAGCCCTTCGATCCCGCGCGCACCACGCGCCGCTTCCGGCTCTTGCTGGGGCCGTACGCCGAGATCGTGCTGGTGCCGGAGCTCGCTGCCGCCTTTGCGGAGCGGGCCCCGTCGGCCCGGCTGGAGATCGCGCCGATCGGGCCCGATCTGGACCCGCGACAACTCGCCGGTCGGGCCTTCGATCTGGCGGTCGGAAGGTTCGACTCGCCGCCTGAGGATCTCGTGGTCTCGGAGCTGTTCGACGACGGGTTCCGCTGTATCGTCGCGCCGCAAGCCTTGCCGGAAAGCGTGATGCTGGATCGTGACCTCTACGAGAGCCTGCCGCATGTGGTCGTCTCGCCGCCCGGCAATTGGCGCACTGGCGTTCACAAGCGCACGGAAGCGACTGGTCTGCGCCGCAACACGGCCGTCGTGGTCACGCATTTCCTGACCGCTGCGCCCGCCGTCGCGCGGCTGGGCGGCATCGCCACGGTGCCTGCCCGTGTGGCCGCAATGACCGCCGGACCCTACGGCTTGCGCAACGTGCCCGTGCCGGTCGACCTCGGCACCTTTCCCAGCCAGATCGCATGGCACCCACATCTGCGCCGGGATCAGGGCCATGTCTGGTTGCGCGAGCTGATCCGAGAGGTCGTCGCCGAATTCACGTCGCCGGACTGACGCCAGCTCGAATACGTCCGCTCAAGTGACCCGCCCACGCGCCTTGAAAGCGGGGGTATCCCAGTCCCGCTCGGCCATTACCTCGCCGAGGATTTCGGCGGCGCGCGTCACGTCGCCCTCATCGAGGTAAAGGGGCGTGAAGCCGAAACGCATCGCGTCGGGGGCGCGGAAATCCCCGATCACTCCGCGCGCGATGAGGGCCTGAACCACGGCGTAACTGTCAGCGAAACCGAACGAGACCTGGCTGCCGCGCGCCCCCGGGCCGCGCGGGCTGAGCAGCGTCAGCTCGGGGCAGCGCGCCTCGACCTCGCGGATGAACAGCTCCGACAACGCGACGGAGCGCGCCCGCACCTCATCCATCGTCAGCCCGTCCCAGACCTTGAGCGCCTCTTCGAGCGCGGTCATCTGCAGGACCGGCGGCGTGCCGACGCGCATCCGCTCGACAGCGCGGCCGGGGCGATAGTCGAGATCGAAGGCGAAGGGCGCCTCATGGCCAAGCCAGCCGCTGAGTGCAGGGCGCACCGTCTCGGCAATATCGGGGCGGACATAGATGAAGGCCGGGGCGCCGGGGCCGCCATTGAGATATTTGTAGGTGCAGCCGACGGCGAATTCGGCCCCGTTCGCCGTCATGTCCACCGGCACCGCGCCGGCGCTATGGGCGAGATCCCAGATCATCACCGCCCCGACCGCGTGGGCCTTGCGCGTGATTGCCTCGAAGTCGTGCATCCGGCCCGTGCGGTAATCGACCTGCGTCAGCATCACCACCGCGACCTCTTCGGTGATCGCGTCTGCCACATTTTCCGGGGCGGGCGTGCGCAGCTCATGCCCGCGACCCAGTGAGCGGATCAGCCCATCCGCCATATAGAGATCGGTCGGGAAATTGCCCTTGTCCGACAGGATAACCTTCCGGTCGGGCCGCATCTCGAGCGCCGAGGCCAGCACCTGATAGACCTTGATCGAGAGCGTATCGCCCAGCACGACCGACCCTTCCGGCGCCCCGATCAGCCGACCGATGAGGTTGCCGACGCGGGCGGGCTGATCCATCCATTGCGCTTCGTTCCACCCCCGGATGAGCATCCGCCCCCATTCGTCGCGCGCGCAGCTCTCCAGTCGTTCCGCCACGCCGCGCGGCAGCGGCCCGAGCGAGTTCCCGTCGAGATAAATCACCCCCTCGGGCAGATCGAATAGGTGCTTTCTCGGCAGGTTCGGCATGATGGTCTTCCTCTTGTTGTCGCGGCCCGCGGCGCGGCTCTAAACCCGGCAATCTGCTGATGCATCACGAAAGTTTCGGGTCGGGCGCACGCTACCCGGCCAACCCTGCCCTCGCAATATCCCGCGCGATATGCTCTGTCTCCGTACAGGATGCGAAACGAGCGGGAGAGAACATGGAAGACCTGAGCGGGATCGACTGGGAAGATGCTTTCGAGAATGGCGGCTATATCGAGAATGGCAGCAGCTACCCGGATCTGTGGGCCAAGCGCGCCGCCGAATTCCGGTCGCGCCATGCCGATCGGATGAGCGAGGTGGCCTATGGGGATGCGCCCCGCGAAAGGATCGACATCTTCCGCCCCGACGGCGCGTCCAAGGGGCTCGTGGTCTTCGTGCATGGCGGCTACTGGCTGAAATTCAGCAAGGACATGTGGTCCCATCTGGCGGAAGGCGCGCTGTCTCAGGGCTGGACCGTCGCCCTGCCCGGCTACACGCTCGCCCCGGAAAACAGCATCCCCGGCATCGCGCAGCAGATCGCACGGGCCATCGATCACGCGGCTGGGCTGGTGGAGGGCCCGATCCATCTCGTCGGCCATTCCGCGGGCGGGCATCTCGTGACGCGGTCGGTGTCTCAGGGGAGCGCGCTCTCCGACGAAACCGCGGCGCGCATCCGGCGGGTGATCTCGGTAAGCGGTGTGCATGATCTGCGTCCGCTGCAGATGCATTCGATGAACACGCGGCTGGGGATCACGCCCGAGATCGCCGCGAGCGAAAGCCCCGCCCTGCTGAAGCTGCGCCCCGGCGTGAAGGTTACCGTCTGGGTCGGCGCGGCGGAGCGTCCGGAATTCTTGCGCCAGTCGTCCCTGCTCGCCGAGCACTGGTCGTCTTCCGATCTGGTCGCCGCCTACGGGCGGCACCATTTCGACGTGATCGAGGAGCTGTCGGACCCGTCCAGCGCGTTGATCACGGCGCTTCTGAGCACGGATTAAGAAAGCGTCATCCGCCGCCCAAACCGCCTCACCGTTCCACACATCAGTTTCACGTTCGCGCGCTCGGGCTTCGCTGCACTTGCATTCCAACCGGCCTTGGGGTCTCAAAAGAGTGCATCTGTGCACCAAAGCGTCTTGCGAGTGTCGAACATGAGCGATGCCAAGAATACCTACGAACACAGCGTTCCCTTCTTCTGGCCGATGGCGGCGGCGATGGAGTGGCAGAAGATCGGGCTCGACGCGGTCGAAAAAGGGCTGACCTATTTCGACGAGGCGGAGAAGATCACGCACCCGCCCGACCCGGAATGGGCCACGAAGAACGACGTGCTGCTCGATCTCGACACGATGCGGCTGCGCGATTTCGGCGGCACGGGCGGCGGCATTCCGGTGATCGTCGATGCGCCCTATGCCGGGCATTCCTCGACCATCGCGGATTACGCCAAGGGCCAGAGCCTGATCGAGACGCTTTTGGATGTAGGGCTGGGGCGTGTTCTCTGCACCGACTGGAAAAGCGCGACGCCCGAGATGCGCGATTTCGACATCGACAAGTATCTGGCCGAGATCAATGTCGCGGTCGATGATCTCGGCGGGCGGGTGATGCTGGTTGGCCTGTGTCAGGGCGGCTGGATGTCGGCGATGTATGCCGCGCGCTTCCCCGAGAAGGTCGCGGGTCTCGTGCTGGCGGGCTCGCCCATCGACACCGATGCCGGGCACGGGCCGATCCGCAAGCTCGCCCATGAGATGCCGCTTTCGGCCTATCAGGAGATGGTCGAGGCGGGTGAAGGCCGGATGCCGGGGCGGTTCATGCTCACCGGCTGGAAGAACATGCATGCCGATCAGCAGTATTTCGGCAAGTTCGTCGATCTCTACCAGCATATCGACGACCGGAACTTCATGAAGCGCACCGAGCGGTTCGAGAGCTGGTACGAGAACCCCATCGACCTGCCGGGGCGCTATTACCTGCAGGCGATCGACCTGCTGTTCAAACAGAACCTGTTTGCCAAGGGGGAGTTCGAGGGCCTCGGGCGCAAGCTCGATCTGGGCGCGATCACCTGCCCGGCCTTCCTGCTGGCGGGCAAGGCGGACGACATCACCACGCGCGAACAGGTGTTTGCCGCCGAGACGCTGCTCGGCACGCCGCGCAAGGATATCGTGAGCCGCCTCGTCGAAGGCGGGCATATCGGCCTCTTCATGGGCAGCCATACCCTTTCGAATGTCTGGCCGGAAATCGGCCAGTGGCTCGGAAAGCTCGGGGCCAAAGCTGGAGACACGCACAATGGACCAGACCGTCGCTGAACCGATGACGCAGCATGTGCCGAAAACAGACCGCAAGACAGGTCTGAGCGCGGCAGAGGCGGCAGAGAGGCTCGAGCGATACGGTCCGAACGCGCTCAAAAGCGACGAGAAAACACTGCTACAGCGGATCGCGGGGTATTTCTGGGGGCCGATCCCGTGGCTGATCGAACTTGCAGCGCTTCTGTCGCTCGTGCTGCGCGACTGGTCCGATTTCGGCGTGATCTTCGTGATGCTGCTGCTCAACGCGGCCGTGGGTTTCAAGGAAGAGAGCAAGGCGAGTTCCGCCATCGCGGCGCTCAAGGCGCAGCTGGCGCCGAGTGCGCGGGTCAAACGCGACGGGACATGGCAGGAGATCGCGGCGCGTGATCTGGTGCCCGGCGATATCGTGCGCCTGTCGATCGGCCAGATCGTCCCAGCTGACCTGACACTGTTCGAGGGTAAATATCTCTCCATCGACGAGGCGGCTCTGACGGGCGAGTCGCTGCCCGTCGACAAGGCGGTCGGTGACAGCGCCTATTCCGGCTCGGTGGTGAAGCTGGGCGAGATGACCGGCGAAGTCACCGCGACCGGGATGGAGACCTATTTCGGGCACACCGCCTCGCTCGTGCAGACCACGAATGGCAAATCGCATTTCCAGAAGGCCGTGATGCAGATCGGGAATTTCCTGATCGCAGCGGCGCTGGTTCTGGTGGCGATGATCGTGATCGTCTCGTTTCAGCGGAACAACCCGCCGCTCGAGGTGATCCAGTTCGCGCTGATCCTGACGGTCGCGGCGATCCCGGTCGCGCTGCCCACGGTTCTGTCGGTGACGATGGCGGTGGGGGCGGAACGGCTTGCGCGGATGAAGGCGATCGTCTCGCGGCTGGTCTCGATCGAGGAACTGGCGGGCGTCGATGTGCTGTGCTCGGACAAGACCGGGACGCTGACGCTCAACGAGTTGACGGTCGAAGATCCGCGCCCGGCAGAGGGCATCGCGGTTGAAGACCTGCTGCGCGCATCGGCGCTTGCCTGCGACCGCGACGCGCCCGATGCGATCGACACCGCGGTGCTGGCGGCGGCGGCGGGCATTGCGCTCGACGCTATCGAGACCCTCAGCTTCACGCCCTTCGATCCGGTCAGCAAACGCAGCGAGGCGGAGCTGCGCCACGAGGCCGATCGCTGGCAAGTCGCGAAAGGCGCGCCGCAGGTGATCGTGGAGCTTGCAGCGCTGACAGATGACGCACGCAAGGCGGTGGAGGACGAAGTCGAAACCCTTGCGCAGCAGGGCTACCGCGCACTCGGGGCCGCACAGAAACGCGCCGGGCAGGACTGGGAATTCCTTGGTCTGCTGCCGATCATCGATCCGCCGCGCCCGGATGCGGCCAGCACCATCGCGGACGCGCGCGACATGGGGATCGATGTCAAAATCATCACCGGCGACCACGAAGCCATCGCGCGCCAGATCGCGGGCAAACTCGACCTCGGGCAGAAGATCTATCCCGCAGGCGAGTTGCTCGACGGCGACCCGGCCACGGTGGAGGCCAATGTCCGCGCCGCCGACGGCTTCGCGCGGGTCCTGCCCGAACACAAGTTCCGGATCGTCGAGGTGCTTCAGGCCGGGCATTCCATCGTCGCGATGACCGGGGACGGGGTGAACGACGCCCCTGCCCTGCGCAAGGCCGATGCCGGGATCGCTGTGAGCGGCGCGACCGATGCCGCGCGCGCCGCCGCCGATCTGGTGCTGACCGACAAGGGCCTGTCGATCATCACCACGGCAATCGAGGAAGCCCGCCGCATCTTCGAGCGGATGACGAGCTATGCCACCTTCCGCGTCGCCGAGACGATCCGGGTGCTGCTATTCATGACGCTCTCGATTCTCGTCTTCGATTTCTACCCTGTCACTGCGATCATGATCGTGCTGCTGGCGGTGCTGAATGATTTCCCGATCATGATGATCGCCTACGACAATGTCTCGGTCTCGCCACGCCCGGTGCGCTGGGACATGCGGCGCGTGCTGACGGTGGCGGCGACGCTTGGCGTGACCGGGGTGATCGAGACCTTCGTGCTGTTCTGGTTCGTCGATGCCTATCTCGGCCTGCCGCGCGACCAGATCCAGACGATCATCTTCCTCAAGCTTCTCGTCTCGGGGCACATGACGCTGTTCGTCACGCGCCATCAAAGCTGGTTCTGGCGGCGCCCCTTCCCGGCGCTGCGCCTGTTCGCGACGACGGAGGCTACGCAATTGCTGGGCACGCTGATCGCGGTCTATGGGCTGTTCGTGACGCCGATCGGCTGGGGGCCCGCGCTGCTGGTCTGGCTCTATTGCCTCGTCTGGCTGCCCCTCGAGGGGGCGATGGCCTTGCTCATACGCGCGCTTTATGATCGCAGGGCACAAGCGCGCGGGCAGTAAGCCCATCACGGCGCTTGCAGGAGGCACATGACGGACGACACGCAAGAGGCAATGGAAACCCCGACAGGTAAACGCGGGCGCGGATTGCCGATGGGCATCTGGGCGCTGGGGTTCGTGTCGCTTTTCATGGATGTCTCCTCCGAGATGATCCATGCGCTGCTGCCGGTCTACCTGATGACCGGACTTGGCGCGACGGCGCTGGCGGTGGGTGTGATCGAAGGGATCGCCGAAGCCACCGCCGCGATCACCAAGGTCTTCTCGGGGGCGCTGTCGGACCGGATCGGGCGGCGCAAGGAGCTGGCCGCGCTCGGCTACGGGCTGGCGGCTGTGACGAAACCGATCTTTCCGCTCGCGCCGACCTTCGACTGGCTTGTGGCCGCGCGCTTCATCGACCGGGTGGGCAAAGGCATCCGGGGCGCCCCGCGCGACGCGCTGATCGCCGACCTCGCGCCGGGCAAGATGCGCGGCGCGGCCTTCGGGCTTCGGCAATCGCTCGACACGGTGGGCGCCTTCCTCGGGCCGCTCGCCGCGATCGGGCTGATGTGGCTGTTCTCGGACGATTTCCGCTCGGTCTTCTGGGTCGCGGTGATCCCGGCTTTCCTGTCGCTCGGGCTGATCCTGTTCGTGGTGAAAGAGCCCGCCCATCCCCGCGCGCAGCGGCAGGTGCGCAACCCCCTCGCCCGGTCAGAGCTCAAGCTCTTGGGTAACGTGTTCTGGTGGGTCGTGGTCGTCGCGACGCTGTTCACGCTCGCCCGGTTCAGCGAGGCCTTCCTGATCCTGCGCGCCAATGACGACGGCATCCCGGTGATGCTGGTGCCGCTGGTTCTGGTGGGGATGAACGCGGTCTATGCGCTGATCGCCTATCCGGTCGGGGCGCTTTCCGACCGGGTCGGTCGTGTCGGGCTGCTGCTGGTCGGGCTGGGGCTGTTGATCGCGGCGGACCTGACGCTCGCGCTGGTCGGCGGGATCGGCGGTCTTGCGATCGGTGTGCTCCTGTGGGGAATGCATATGGGCTTCACCCAGGGGCTGTTGGCCGCGCTGGTGGCCGAAGCCGTCCCGGCAGAGCTGCGCGGCACCGCCTTTGGCATGTTCAACCTCGTCACCGGCATGGCGCTGCTGATCGCCAGCGTGATCGCAGGGGCGCTGTGGGAGTTCGGCGGCGCGCAATGGACCTTCCTTGCGGGCGCGGGCTTCGCGACGACGGCGGTGCTGGGCCTGCTGCCGCTGCGCAGCCGGCTCAACGGGACGCACAAGCCCAAGAGCGTAGGCTGACGCAGAAATTGCGCCGCGCGGAAGACGCGCGGCGCTTTCGTCAAATCAGGCAGTTTCCTCGACCGCGAGCCCCAGCTCCTCGATCATTGCATCGCGCATGACGAATTTCTGAGGCTTGCCGGAAACCGTCAGCGGCAGGCTCTCCTTGAACCGGATCACCGCCGGAATCTTGAAATGCGCAATCTCGTCGCGGCAGAACTCGCGGATAGCCTCCTCGGTCAACTCGGCGCCATTGCGCGGCACGATCCATGCCGCGACGATCTCGCCCAGCCGGTGATCCGGGATGCCGAAGACCTGCGCCTGACTGATATCGGGATGGGTGTAGAGGAACTCCTCGACCTCCCGCGGATAGACGTTTTCGCCGCCCCGCAGGATCATGTCCTTCACCCGTCCGGTGATGTTGCAATAGCCCTCGCTGTCGATCCGGGCGAGATCGCCCGTATGCATCCAGCCATCCGCATCGAGCGCATCATTCGTACGCTCGGGCTCGCCCCAATAGCCGCACATCACCGAGTAGCCACGCGTCAGCAGCTCGCCCTGCTCGCCCACATTGGCGAGCGAGCCATCCTCGCGCACGATCTTCACCTCGAGATGCGGCTGCACCTGACCCACCGAGGACACACGTTTTTCCAAGGGTGTATCGGTGGCCGACTGGAACGAGACCGGGGCGGTCTCGGTCATCCCGTAGGCGATCGTCACTTCCGACATGTGCATCTTCGATTGCACCTGCTTCATCACCTCGATCGGACAGGGTGCGCCCGCCATGATGCCGGTGCGAAGCGACGAAAGGTCATGGTTCGCGAAATCGGGATGCTCCAGCATCGCGACGAACATGGTCGGCACGCCGTAAAGTGCGGTGCAGCGTTCGGCCGCGACACATGCCAGCGTGACGGGCGCGTCGAAGCCTTCGCTCGGCACGACGATAGCCGCGCCCTTGGTGACGCAGCCCAGCGTGCCCATCACCATCCCGAAGCAATGGTAGAACGGCACCGGGATGCAGACGCGGTCCTGTTCGGTCGCCAGCATCGCGCGGGTCACGAAATGCGCGTTGTTGACGATATTGCGATGCGTCAGGGTCGCGCCTTTGGGCGATCCGGTGGTGCCGGAGGTGAACTGGATGTTGATCGGCTCGTTCGGGTCGAGATGTTCGGTGAGAGCGTCGAGCGCGCCTTGGTCCTGCGCCGCACCCATCGCCTCGACATCCGAGAAGCGATGACAGCCGGGATGCTGGGTCTCTCCCAGAGTGATGATGTCGCGCAGATCGGGCAGTTTCATGATTTCCAGCTGACCGGGCTCACTCTTCGCAAGCTCCGGCAGCAGGCGTTGGATCATCGACAGGTAATCCGAGCTCTTGAAAGTCTCGGCCAGCACCAGCGCCCGGCAGCCGGTCTTGCGCAGCGCAAATTCCAGCTCGTGCAGGCGATAGGCCGGGTTGATGTTCACGAGGATCACCCCGATCCGCGCCGTCGCGAACTGCGTCAGCAGCCATTCCGAACGGTTGGGCGACCAGATACCGAGCCGGTCGCCATGCCGAAGCCCGAGCGCGAGCAGCCCCGAGGCGAGCCGGTCGACCCGCTGCGCGAACTCCGCCCAGGTCCAGCGAATGCCCTCCGAGGTGAAGATGGCGCCGTCGCGATCGGGCCAACGCTCGGCAGTGCGCTTGAGCACGGCCGGGATCGTATCCTCGATCAGCGGGGTATCGGTCGGCCCGGCTACATGGGCCAGACCACGTTTCGGCACCACGCCGAGATCTGAGTGCGGGTTGCTCTCGCTTTGCATGACTTCCTCCTCTGGCTCCCCATCGCCGGCACATTCGGCCGATGATCCTCCTTGGGGCGCTCACATTAAATGAACGATGGTTCATTTAATGCAACCCTAAACCGCAGAAACAAGAAAATCATGCTGCGCTCGCGAAACCGTGTTCGAGGCGATCGCGCCTTCGGAGCCCTGCAAAACCTGACGACTCGCGGTATTTCTGCTATAGTTGGAAGTGGTCTAATCTTCTGAGGGAGGAGCGATGATGCGACCGGAACTCATGACACGCCGCCGCGCATTGAGTCTCGCGTTCGAGCGTTACATCGAGGCGGACAAGGCGTGGCGCGACGCGCTCGTGGGCTTGAACGACTGGTTTCCGCGCAGCGCGAACCGTCGTCCGGGGTTGATCGGAAATCCGGGTTCGCCGATCCGACGGCTTTACGATGCGCGCAGCCGGGCGCTGCTGCGCCTAGAAGTCACGCAGGTCAAACTGGCCACTGCGAAACGGCGACTGGCAGAGCGCCGCGCGCGCGAGCTGCCGCCCGTGTTTCTGATCGGGCCGCCCTGCTGAGCGCAGGGGCGACGCACTCGCAGATTTCACCCGACAGGACGGCGGCGGCACGTGTCCTCCGTCCGGGGGTGCTTGTCATTTCCAAAACTCTGACGCAGCTTCGCAACGGGCAGCACCGTTCGAGCGACGGCGCGGCGCGGGTCGCGACTCGCCGATAGGCCCCCGATACGACCTTTCTGGAGAGCTTCATGCGCACGTTCGTCACGATCACCCACGAGGATTGCCTCGCTCACGACACCGGGCCCACCCATCGCGAGCGGCCGTGGCGCCTCGAGACGGTGCGCGGCCTGATCGACGAGATGGAGCTGCCGGTCATCGAGGCGCGCGAGGCGAGCGACGAGGATCTCCTGCTGGGCCACGACGCGGCTTATCTTGAAGCGCTCGAAGAGGTCTTCGCGCGTGAGGAGCATGCAGATCTCGATTCGGACACGCATGTCTCTCCGGGCTCGCGCCGTGCGAGCCGCCTGGGCGCGGGCGGGGCCTTGCAGGCCGTCGATCTCGTTCTCACGGGCGAGGCCGAGCGCGTGTTCGTCGCGACCCGCCCGCCCGGGCACCACGCAACGCGGACGCGGGCGATGGGGTTCTGCATCTACGGCAATACCGGGCTTGCGGCGCTGCATGCGCTCGAACGTCACGGCCTGTCGCGCGTCGCGGTGCTCGATTTCGACGTGCATCACGGCAACGGCACGCAGGATATCCTTTGGGACGAGCCGCGCAGCCTGTTCATCTCGTCGCATCAGGAGCCCAAGTCGCTCTGGCCCGGCACTGGGGCGCGGTCGGAGACGGGCGCGCATGACAACGTGCTCAACCTGCCGCTCGCCAGTGGCAGCGGCGCGTCCGAGATGAAGGTCGCCTGGGAGGACGGGCTTGCCCGGTTGGAGGCCTTCAATCCGGATTTGATCATCGTATCCGCCGGGTTCGACGCGCATCGCGAGGACGACATCTCGGGCCTGCTCTGGACCGCCGGGGATTACTGGTGGCTGACGAGCGCGATCCGTGGCGTCGCGCGCCGTTGCTGCGACGGGCGCTTGGTTTCCTGCCTCGAAGGCGGCTACAACCCGACCGCGCTCGCGGAAGGCGCAGCCGCGCATCTCGAGGCGCTTGCGCAGTGATCGCCGGGGCGCGCTCATATCAGGGGCGCGACAGGCGATGCCCGGTCCGCTCAGTTTCCGCGAAAACCTGAAGCAGGCACGAAATGGCACGTAACCGCTATTACACCGGCCCGGTCAGCGACCATTTCGACGGCGAGCGTTTTCACCCGCATGGCCAGCCGTCCACGGATCGCTCCTTTCGCGACATCCTCAAATGGCGGCGCGAAGGGCAGCGCGCCCGGTGGCCCAAGCACGTCCCCATTGAGCCGAGCGTGCCGCCCGAGCGCAGCGACGCGGCGCGGCTCACCATGGTCGGCCATGCCTCGGTTCTCATTCAGGTCGCGGGGCTCAACCTGCTGACCGATCCGGTCTGGTCGGACCGCGCGAGCCCGCTGCGCTTTGCCGGGCCGAGGCGCGTCACCGCGCCCGGGATCGCCTTCGACCACCTTCCGCCCATCGACGCGGTCCTGATCAGCCATAACCATTACGACCATCTCGACACCGTCACTTTGCGCAAACTGCACAAACGCCACCGTCCACGGATGGTGATGCCGCTAGGGACCGATGCGACGGTGCGAAAGGCGGTACGCGGGGCGCGGATCGAGATCGGCGATTGGCACGACCGCATCGCGCTGACCCCAGAGATCTCGGTCACGCTGACGCCCGCGAACCACTGGTCGGCACGGGGCCTCGGCGACCGGCGCATGGCTCTCTGGAGCGGCTTCTGGATCGACACGCCGCAGAGCCGGATCTGGTTCGCGGGCGATACCGGCTATGGCGACGGGGCGATTTTTCGCGACATCCGCGCCCGGCACGGTGCGCCAGACATCGCGGTGATCCCGATCGGAGCCTATGAGCCGCGCTGGTTCATGCAGCCCCAGCATGTCGCGCCCGAAGAGGCCGTGCGCATCTTCACCGATATCGGCCCCGCCCAAGCGCTCGGCTGTCACTGGGGCACGTTCCAGCTGACCGACGAGCCGCGCGAGGAGCCGCCCACCCTGCTGGGTCAAAGCCTCGCGGCCTCCGGGATCGCGGCGGACCGGTTCCGAGCCTTCGCGCCCGGCGAGGTCTATTTGGCACCCTCGACAGGGTAACAGCGTCGCACCTTCTTGTGGTGACGCAATCGAGCGGTCAAATTGAGGGCAGCGGGAATTCGGCTGTGCCGTCCCCTTCCCCGGGACGATCACGCGGCGGAAAGAGAGGGTTGAGATGAGCTGGTCCTATTCACTCGGCAAGATCGGCGGCACTGTGCTCAGGGTCCATGTCACCTTCGTTCTGCTGATCATCTGGATCACCGCCACCGCCTGGGCAGCGGAGGGGCCGCAGGCGGCGCTGGTCAACATGCTCTTCATCCTGTCGGTCTTCGCCTGCGTCGTGCTCCATGAATTCGGCCATGCGACGATGGCGGCGCGGTTCGGCGTGCGAACGCCCGACATCACGCTTCTGCCGATCGGCGGCCTCGCGCGGCTGGAGCGGATTCCGGAAAATCCCAAGCAGGAAATTCTGATCGCCGTGGCGGGGCCCGCGGTCAATGTCGTGATCTTCCTGATCCTGACGATCTTCCTCGGCGGTCGCGGCTGGCTCAGCGATCTGCAATCGCTCGACAATCCCGCGCAAAGTTTCTGGGGCCGGCTTGCGCTGGTCAACGCGCTTCTCGTCGCGTTCAACCTGATCCCGGCCTTCCCGATGGATGGCGGGCGGGTCTTCCGAGCGGCGCTCGCGCTGTTCATGGACCGGGTGAAAGCGACGCAGGTCGCAGCCCGAACCGGGCAGGTCATCGCCGTGCTCTTCGCCTATTGGGGTCTGACGAGCGGCAACCCAATCCTCGTGCTGATCGCGGTATTCATCTTCTTCGCGGCGGGATCGGAAAGCTCCGACGCGGCGATGCGCGGTCTGGCCCATCGGGCGGCGGCGCGCGACGCCGTCATCACCTCCTTCGTGTCGCTGACACCGGAAGATACGATCGACACCGCTGCGCAGGCGATCCTGCACAGCTCGCAATCGGAGTTTCCCGTGCTCTCGCCCGAAGGACAGATCCTCGGCTTCGTCACCCGCGAGAGCGTGCTGGCCCGGCCCGATCCCGAGTTCCGCCAGACACCGGTCTCCGAGATCATGTTCCGCGATGTGCCGGTCGTGTCGCTGAAGACCGGGATGGACGACGTGCTCGACGCCTTCGCGCGGCAGCGCATCCCGGCGGTGGCGGTGGTGGGGGCGAACGGCAATTTCGTGGGCTTCATCAACCGCGAGAATATCGGCGAATGGTTCATCCTCGCCCGCGCCCCTAGCGTGCGGCGCGGAGGGTAAGCCCGAAAGCGGCGCCCTGCTCTAGAGATAGACCGACAAGCCTCGCCAGCCCGCAAGCACAGCCGAAATCGCCATGACCACGATGGCGATCGTCCGGTACTGGGCGTTGTCGAGCCGCGCGAAGGCCGTAGTGCCCGCCCATGTGCCGAGCGCCAGCGCGGGCACCGAAACCAGCGTCAGCCAGAGCGCATCGCCATTCACGGCCCCCGCAAGGATCAGCCCGGGCGTTGCCAACAGCGAGGCCACGAAGAAGAATAGCAGCAACGAGGCCCGCGTCTGCATCGCCGTGGTGCCTGCCCCGAGGTAATAGGCCACTGCGGGCGGCCCCGGCATCGCCGCGAGCCCGGAAAACGCGCCCGAGGCGACGCCCGCCAGCAGCGCGAGCCCGCCATGGGGATGCGGGCGCGCAGGCTTGTAGCGCAACAGCAGCGTCAGCCCCGCGAGTACGGCGAGCGCGATCATCACCCGCGCGGCATCGGCGCTGACCGCGCTGAGCGCGAAAATCCCGACCGGCGTGCCCACAATCGCGCCCAGCGACAGCCGCGCAAACGAGGGTTTGTGCACATGCCCGTGAAGCGTGAAAAGATCGCGGCACCCGACCACGACCTGCAGCAGCACCGCCAGCGTCACCGCCTCGATCGGCGGCACCATCAGCGAGACGATCGGCACCGCGGCCAGCGCGAAACCGAACCCCGCAATGCCGCGCAGGAAGGCCGAGAAGAACACGGCGGTGATGACCAGCAGGGTCGTTGCGCTTAGCATCCGGTCACGTCTCGGCCTGCGCGATGCGCGCTGCACAGCCTGCGGCACAGAAGGCGACCAGCCCCTCGACCGAGGCTTGCGCATCGGACTGCGAGGCCAGCGCCGCGATCCGCCATTCCGAGGTGAGGAAGGCCAGAAGGGCTGCAACCGAATAGACGAACCCTTCTGCCACCACCGCCCGGCCCACCTTGGGATGCAGCGCGCAGATTTCATCCATGAAACGCTGTGCGGTCGGGTCGAAAAGATCGGTAGAAATATCGGCCCAGGCCGGATCGGCCGAGACCATCGCCACCAGCCGCGCATAGGCCAGCCATTGCGGATCGCTGCCTGCCGCCTTCGCCAGATAGGGCCGGAAGAAGCAGCCGAGGATCGCCGTCAGATCGAGCGCCCCCTGCCCCTTCGCCTGCGCCAGAGCCTCCAGACGCAGACGCGCCAGCTCTTCGGCGCGCCGCTCCACCACTTCGCGAAACAGCGCCTCTTTTGAGCCCCCGTGATGGTTCACCAGACCCAGCGGCACCTCGGCCAGCGCGGCGATGTCGCGCACCTTCGCGCCCTCGAATCCGTCCCGCGCGAACACCGTTTCCGCCGCATCGAGAATCCGTGAACGGCTCGCGAGAGAGCGCTTCGACGGCGCTCTAAGCCTTTGTTTCTCGGTCGTCTTTTTCGTCATCAGATCGGGGCTTGCTTATTTTGAACAATGGTTCAATTTAAAAACGTCTGGGAGGAGACGCAAGATGACAGATACGAGGGGCAGGTTCGCCCTGATCGGCGCGGGCCCGATGGGTCTGGCCGCGGCCAAGGTGCTGGGCGAACAAGGGGTAGACTATCAGGGGTTCGAGCTGCACAGCGATGTGGGCGGGCTCTGGGATATCGAGGGCGCGCATTCGACGATGTATGAAAGCGCGCATCTGATTTCCTCGAAGCGGATGACGGAATTCACCGATTTCCCGATGCGCGAGGAGGTGGCGGAATATCCCAGCCACCGCGAGATGGCGCAGTATTTCCGCGATTTCGCCGATCATTTCGACATTCGGCGCCATTACCGCTTCAACGCCAAGGTGACGAAGGTTGAACCGCTGGGCGGCGATGGCGAAGGCTGGCGGGTCAGTTGGCGCGATAGCGAGGGCGAGCATTCTGAGATCTATGCAGGCGTTCTGATCGCCAATGGCACGCTCTCCGAACCGAACATGCCGGAGTTCCCCGGCCAGTTCGACGGCGAGTTGATCCACTCCTCGGCCTATCGCGACCCGTCGCAATTCACCGGCAAGCGCGTGCTCGTCGTGGGCGCGGGCAATTCGGGCTGCGACATCGCGGTGGACGCGATCCATCACGGCAAAAGCTGCGATCTTTCGATGCGACGCGGCTATTACTTCGTGCCGAAATACGTCTTCGGCAAACCCGCCGACACGCTAGGCGGCGCAATCAAGCTGCCGATGTGGCTCAAGCGCAAGATCGACGGCGCGCTGCTGAAATGGTTCGTCGGCGATCCGCAGAAATACGGGTTTCCCAAGCCCGATTACAAACTCTACGAGAGCCATCCGATCGTGAACTCGCTGGTGCTGTTCCACGCAGGTCACGGCGATCTGAAAGTGCGCGCGGATATCGAAAGGCTCGACGGCAAAACGGTGCACTTCAAGGATGGCGCGCAGGCCGAGTATGACATGATCCTCGCGGCCACCGGCTACAAGCTGCACTACCCCTTCATCGCGCCGGAGCTGCTGAACTGGCAAGGCGACGCGCCGCATCTGTACCTTAACGCGATGCACCCCAAGCGCGACGATCTCTTCGTGCTGGGAATGCTCGAGGCGAGCGGGCTTGGCTGGCAGGGCCGTCACGAACAAGCCGAGATGGTGGCGCGCTACATTCGCGGGCTGCGCGAGGGATCGGAGGCCGCGAAGCGCCTGCAGGCGAAGAAGGCCGAGGGGTTCGAGCGCGCGACCGGCGGCATGGCCTATCTCAAGCTCGCGCGGATGGCCTATTACGTGGACAAGGCGACCTATCGCAAGGCGGTCACCGGCTGGATCAAGGCGCTCGGCGGGAAGGCCCCGGCATGACCGGGCTCGACGCGGTCCGGCTGAATTTCAGCCCCGGCGCTCTGCATCTGCTCAACGCGATCCTCGGCATCGTCATGTTCTCAGTCGCGATCGACCTCTCCCCCCGCGATTTCCGCCCGCTGGTGCGCAGGCCCTGGGCGCTGATCGTGGGGTTCACGTCGCAGTTTCTGGTGCTGCCCGCGCTGACCTTCGGGCTGGTGCTGGCGCTGCAGCCCAGCCCGTCGATTGCGCTCGGGCTGATCCTCGTCGCGGCTTGTCCCGGCGGGAATGTCTCGAACTTCTTCACCCATCGGGCGGGCGGGAACACGGCGCTGTCGGTCTCGCTGACCGCCTTCGCCACGGTGGCGGCGATCGTGCTGACGCCGCTCAATATCGCGTTCTGGGGCAGCCTTTACGCCCCGACGCGCGCGCTGCTGCACGAGACCCATATCGACCCGGTGAGCGTGGCGATCACCGTGGGTGTCATGCTGCTGTTGCCGCTGATCGCCGGGATCGCGCTGAACCATTACCGCTACGATCTGACGACCCGCATTCGCGATCCGCTGAAATGGGTGTCGATGGCGATTTTCGTGGCTTTCGTGGCGCTCTCGCTCAGCGCCAACTGGTCCTATTTCGTCCAATTCGTCGGGCTGATCGCGGGGATGGTGGTGCTGCACAATGCGCTGGCGTTTGCGGGAGGCTATGGCACCGCGACGCTGGCGCGGCTTTCGCCCTTCGACCGGCGCGCGATCACCATCGAGACGGGTATCCAGAATTCAGGGCTCGGCCTCGTGCTGATATTCGCCTTCTTCGGAGGTTTGGGCGGCATGGCAATCGTCGCGGCTTTCTGGGGCATCTGGCACATCATCGCGGGCTTCGCGATCTCGACATTCATGAGACGAAAGGAGGCCGCGCGATGACCCGGATCCTGATTACCGGTGCGGGCGGCATGATCGGCCGCGTGCTGACCGCAGAACTCGCCGAAAGTGGCCACGAGGTCATCGCGACCGATCTGGCATCCCCCGAGACGCTGCCTGAAGCCGTGCGCTTCGTGGCGATGGACGTCACCACCGACGCTCCCGGCAAGGTCATCGCGCGCGAACGGCCAGAGGTGATCGTGCATCTCGCCTCCATCGTGACGCCCGGTCCCGGCATGGGCCGCGAGCTAGCCTACCGCGTCGATGTGGAGGGCACGCGCAAGGTGCTCGCGGCTGCGCTTTCGGTCAGCGTGCGGCGACTTGTCGTGACTTCGTCGGGCGCGGCCTATGGCTATCACGCCGACAACCCCGTGCCGCTGCGCGAAAGCGATCCGGTGCGCGGCAATCCCGAGTTCGCCTATGCCGATCACAAGCGGCAGGTCGAGGAGATGCTGGCCGAAGCGCGCGCCACCCACCGTGCCCTCGAGCAGGTCGTGCTGCGGGTCGGAACGGTTCTTGGGAAGGGCACCGACAACCAGATCACCGCGCTGTTTCGCAAGCCGCGCCTGCTCGCGATCCGGGGTTGCGAGAGCCCTTTCGTCTTCATCTGGACCCGCGATCTGGCGCGCATCCTTATACGTGCCGCGACCGATGGCCCGCCTGGCATCTTCAACGTCGCGGGAGACGGCGCACTGGGCGTCACCGACCTCGCAAGACGTCTCGGCAAACCGGTGCGCCGCCTGCCCGCGCTCGGCATCAAGGCCGCGCTCGCCATCGCCCATCCGCTGGGCCTGAGCCGCTACGGGCCCGAACAGGTGCGCTTTCTGCAATACCGCCCCGTCCTTGCCAACGACGCATTGAAGGAAGTCTTCGGCTACACGCCAGAGCTGACCAGCGCCGAAGTCTTTGACCTCTGGGCGCGCGAGGCCGGGCTATGAGCGCGCGCGTCGCGGTAATCTCGGGCGGCGCCGGGGGGCTTGGGCAGGCGCTCTCGGCGGGGCTGCGCGCCGAGGGCTGGCAGGTCGTGCTGCTCGACCGGAATATCTCGGGCCTTACCGCCGCGCCGAATGAAGAGGCCATCGCGTGCGATCTGACCGATCCGGCGCAACTGGAGACAGCCTGCGATGACATCCGCGCACGTCACCCCCGGATCGAGCTCGCGATCTACAACGCGGGCGTCACCCAGATCGGGCCGTTCTCCGAGCTGAGCGAGGCCGCACATCGCAAGGTCTTCGAAATCAACTATTTCGCGGCAACCGCGATGGCGCGGCATTTCCTCGAACCGCTGCGGGAAAGCCACGGCACGCATCTGGCGATTTCTTCGGTGGCGGGATTCTCGCCGCTCTATCACCGCACCGCCTATGCAGCGTCGAAACATGCGTTGGAAGGGTTCTTCAAATCGTTGCGTTCGGAGGAGGCCTCTCACGGCGTGCGTGTGCAGATCGCAGCCCCCTCCTTCGTGGCGACAAATCTAGACCGGGCCGAGCGGCAATCAGACGGCATCGCACGTCCCGGAGCGGCTGCGGACGGGGTGGATTACATGACGCCCGAGGCTGCCGCGCAGGTGATCCTCGCCGGGCTGAAGCGCAACCGCCCGATGATCCCGGTAGGCCGCGTCGCGCGGCTCGCGTGGTGGATCAACCGCGCCTCGCCCGGGCTGTTCCAGCGGCTCATGGAGCGTAACATCGCGCGCGATCCTTCCTGACTTCCGCAGCCGCGACCTTTCGCAGCAGGACATGAGAAATTGCGCCCAACTTGATCGAGCGCATTGAAGCGACCCGTGCCCCCGGCGCTAATCTGCCCGTGATGAGGCACCGGGTCGCGTTTTGCGGCCCCCTCACCGAACGAGTTTCAAGGGGAACGCGACATGAGTGTGACACAGCATGAAACCCCGCATGGCGGGATGCCCGGCTGGGCGTGGAGCGTGGTCGTCGCGGCAGGCCTCGTCGCGTGGTGGGGGATCTACCGCCAGCTCCCGGCCCTCTCCGAATGGATCGTCTCGTTCCTGCCGGTCACTCGCGACACGCATACTGGCGAGGCGCTGGCCTTCTTCTTCTACGACGTCCCGAAAGTGATGATGCTGCTCACCCTGATCGTCTTCGCGATGGGGGTCGTGCGCAGCTTCTTCAGCCCGGAAAAAACCCGCGCGCTTCTCTCGGGCAAGCGCGAGGGCGTCGGCAACGTGATGGCGGCGGGCTTGGGCGTCTTGACGCCGTTCTGCTCCTGCTCGGCGGTGCCGCTCTTCATCGGCTTCGTCTCCGCAGGCATCCCGCTGGGCGTCACCTTTTCGTTCCTGATCGCAGCCCCGATGGTCAACGAAGTGGCGCTGATCCTGCTCATCGGCCTCGTCGGCTGGCCCGTGGCGCTGGTCTATCTCGGCTTCGGACTC
Organism: Thioclava nitratireducens; assembly: GCF_001940525.2. Classification (NCBI taxonomy): domain Bacteria; kingdom Pseudomonadati; phylum Pseudomonadota; class Alphaproteobacteria; order Rhodobacterales; family Paracoccaceae; genus Thioclava; species Thioclava nitratireducens. The sequence continues at coordinate 1,932,392 of NZ_CP019437.1, read as the reverse complement.
GCCATCGCGATCGTCGCGGGCTGGGTGATCGGCAGGCTCCATGTCGAGGGCTGGCTGCAGGACTGGGTGCGCGACATCCATTCCGGCGCGACCACCCCGGGCGCGGTCGAGAGCGACGAACTAAGTATGACCGACCGCTATCGCCTTGGCCTCGAGGCGGTGCGCGAGATCTTCTCCAGGGTCTGGATCTGGATCATCATCGGTATCGCGATGGGCGCTCTGATCCACGGCTATGTCCCGCAAGACCTGATGGTGCGTATCATGGGTTCGGGCACGTGGTGGTCGGTGCCCGCGGCGGTGCTGATGGGCGTACCGATGTACACCAACGCCGCTGGCGTCATCCCGATCGTCGAGGCGCTTCTGGGCAAGGGCGCGGCGCTCGGTACGGTTCTGGCCTTCATGATGTCGGTGATCGCGCTGTCGATGCCCGAGATGATCATCCTGCGTCAGGTCCTGAAACTGCGCCTGATCGCGGTCTTCATCGGGGTTGTCGCCAGCGGGATCCTTGCCGTCGGCTTCCTGTTCAACGCATTGTTCTAAGGAGAAAAGATATGAAGGACGTCAAGGTTTACGGCCCCGGCTGCAAGCGCTGCGAAAAGACCGAGGAGTTGGTCAAGGAAGCGGCCGCCAAGCTCGGCATCGAGGTGTCGGTCGAGAAGGTTACCGACCCCCGCGCGATCGCCATGGCAGGCGTGATGTCGACCCCCGGCGTCTCGGTCGACGGGAAGCTGGTGCATACGGGCGGCCTGCCGGATAGCGGCAAGCTCGAGCGGTGGCTATCGGCCTGAGCGAACCCTACCCCACCGAAAGTTAGCCAAAAGAAGACCCCGCGCCGGGTAGCGCGGGGTCTATCATTTCAAAGCGCGAAGGCTCAGTTCAGTTCGCTCGCGCGCTCGGCATCGACCGTCTTCGAAGCCTCGTCGACCGCGGATTGCAGGTCGTCGAACACTTCGCCACCGTTCTGGACGTTGTCCTTGAACCAGCCATAGACCGGCTGCGCCGCATCTTGGAACTGCTTCTTCTGCTCGGGCGTCGGCACGTAGATCTCGCCGCCGTCCTTCTTGAACTCCTCATAGGCGGCAATCGACTTGCGCTTGGGCGAAGCGAAGGTCGCCTGCTGGAGCGCCGCGAACCCGTCCACGATCACGCGCTGCATGTCGGGCGACATGTCCTTGAACTTCTGGTTGTTCATCCACCACAGCGCCGCCATGTAGGCATGCCCGTCGAGCGTGACGTATTTCAGCCCGGCCTCGGGGAATTTCATGTTCATGATGTCGGTGATGCCGTTCTTGGTGCCGTCCACGACGCCGGTCTGCAGCGCGGTGAACAGTTCCGGCCACGGGATCGGGGTCGGCGAGGCACCCATCGCTTTCACCAGCTCCTGCGGCAGGTCCGCGACGATGGTGCGGATTTTCATGCCTTTCAGATCCTCGGGCGTTTTCACCGTGTGCTTGGTGTTGGCGAAGTTGCGCCAGCCGCCGGTGTTTCCGATCGTCATCAGGCGGATCATGTTGTCGCTGTCCGCCAGCGCCATCTTGCGCAGCTGCGAGGTGAAGTCGGTATGGGTCAGCACCTCTTCGGCAACCCGGTCGTTCGGCATCAGATACGGCAGGTCAAGCACCTGCACATAGGGGAAGATCCCCGCAGCCCCGCCCGAGGTCGAGATGTAGATGTCGAGCGAGCCATCCGCGATGCCCTGCAGACACTCTGCCCCGTTCGAGCACAGCTGCGTGCCAATGAAGAGGTCGACCTTGATCTTCCCGTTCGAGGCGTTCTCGACATAGTTCTTGAACACGACGAGACCGTCGTAATCCTCGTCATTCGTGTTCGAGTTGGCGACCGCGCGCAGCGTGATCGTATCGTCCTGAGCCTGCGCGGCCATGCCGAGCCCCGAGGCCAGCACGGCCCCCAGCGCAAGCGATTTCACGAAAGTTCTGAGCATCATTTCCTCCCTATATGCTTCAGTATCGTTTTAGTTGGCGAACCCCGTCAGACGGGGAATGGTCATCGAAATCGCGGGGAAGTAGGTGATCAGGAAGATCACGGCCACTTCGACCGCGAGGAACGGCAGGATCGCGCGGGCGATGGTCTCCACCCGTTCCTTCGACACCGCGGCGGCCACGAACAGCACCAGCCCCATCGGCGGCGTGGCGAGCCCCACGGTCAGGTTCACGCTCATGATGATCGCGAAATGAATCGGATCGACCCCGAGCCCGGTGAAAATCGGCGCGAGGATCGGCCCCAGCACGATGATCGCGGGGCCCGCGTCGAGGAACATCCCGACGATGAACAGCAGGATGTTGATCAGGAACAGCAGGATCAACGGGTTCTGCGACAGGCCGAGGATGAACTCCGCCAGCGCTTCGGGGGCGTGCGACAGGCTGACGACCGTCTTGAACGCCATCGCCGCGCCCACCAGCAGCAGCACCACCGAGGACGTCAGCCCCGCCCGCATCAGGATATGCGGCAGGTCGCTCCAGCGCAGCGTGCGCAGGATGAAGAGGCCGACGATCAGCGCGTAGGCCACGGCGATCGCGGCGGCCTCGGTCGGGGTGAAGACGCCGCCCAAGATACCGCCCAGAATGATGACCGGCGTCATCAGCGGGAAGAAGGCGCGCAAACTCGCCTGTCCCCGCTCGGGCCATGTGTGTTTCTTCGAGGCGGGCGGAAACCCGTGCTTGTTGGCCATGAACTTGACCATCACCATCAGCCCGACACCGACCAGAACGCCAGGCACGATCCCCGCAAGGAAAAGCGCCGCGACCGACTGGCCCATCACATAGGCATAGATGATCATGATGCCCGAAGGCGGGATGATCGGCCCGATCACCGAACTGGCCGCGGTGATCGCAGCGGCGAATTTACGGGTGTAGCCCTGCTGCTCCATCGCCGGAATCAGCATCGAGCCCAGCGCGGACGTATCGGCCACTGCCGAGCCCGAAAGCCCCGCGAACAGCATCGAGGACAGGATGTTCACATGCGCGAGGCCGCCGCGCAGATGGCCCATCATCGCCTCAGAGAATTCCACCAGACGGCGCGTGATGCCGCCCGAGTTCATCATCTCGCCGGCGAGCATGAAGAACGGGATGGCGAGCAGCGGGAAGCTGTCCATCCCGTTGTAAAGGTTGCGGTAAAGCAGCGCGAAGTCGCGCTCCTGCCCGTTCAGGAGCAGCATCGCGCCCGGGGCCGCGAGCAGCGCGAAGAAGATCGGGAAGCCGATCAGGATCAGGACGAGGAAAAGCGGAAGGAACCAGACCAGCATCACTCTGCCCCTCCAGCGATCGCGAGCACGGGCGGCAGCGGGTCGTCTCCGGTGCGCAGGGCCAGTAGGTTGCGCAGGATCAGCTCGATATTGACCAGCACCAGAAGCGCGAAGCCCACCACGAGCGAGGCCATCATCCAGCTGCGCGGCACACGGATCCAGGCGTCGAAGGCCAGGCTGTCGGGCACCCAGAGAGAGGCGGTCGCGAATTTGCCGCCAAAGCCGGTGATCCCGTCCCAGCCGAGTTTCAGCGCCGCGACCGAGACCATCAGCGAGAACACCAGAAGCACCAGCGTCAGGCCGCGCGCGACCAGCTTCGGCAGCATCGCCGCGAGCATGTCGATCGCCACGAACCCGCCCGAGCGGAAGGCCGAGGGCGCCATCAGCCCCCCCATCCAGAGCATGCAGAACCGCGCCGCCTCGTCAGGCCAGGGCAGCGCGTTGTTGAGCACGTAGCGAAACCAGATCTGGATCAGGATCGCGATGACCATCGCCGCCACGGCGACGACGCCCGCCCAGCGTCCGATCGCGAGCAGGATGTCGTTCAGCCGGACCAGCGGCCTGGCCAGGATTGTCAGCAGGGTCATGCGCGCGTTTCCTCCCTCGCGATCCCTTGAAGGCCCGGCGCCGCGCTCCTCCTGCGCGGCCCGGGCCGTATATGTGCCGTCTCAGTTCATCTCGATGCGCCGCACCTGGCCGCGGTAGAAGGCCAGCGCATCGCCATCGTCACGCATCACCGCGCGCTCGACCTGACCCAGCACCAGCAGGTGGTCGCCGCCCTCATGACAGGCCACGCGGTGACATTCGAACCGCGCGAGGCAACCGTCGATCAGCGGCACGCCGTGATCGTTCAGGTGATAGGCGTGATCGAGCAGCGCGTGGGCGTTCTTCGTAGTCGCAAAGCAGAGATCGTCCTGATCGGCGGCGAGCACGTGGATCGCGTAATGCTCGGCCTTCTCGAAATGCACGAAACGTCGCGAATTGCGGTCCGGGGCCCAGATCACCAGCGGCGGATCGAGCGAGACCGAAGAGAAACTGTTCGCCGTGATCGCGACCGGGCCATTCTCGCTGGCGGCGGTCACGATGGTGATGCCTGTCGCGAAACGCCCGAAGGCGTCGCGCAGCAGGCGGGTGTTCTCGGGACCCGGCACGAAGGTGCGCGGGGTAAACTGGCGGGTGGCGTTCATCATGGGACCTCCTGACCGAGTCCGGCCTCGTAGAGGCGGAACCACGTCTCCCTGTCGATCTGAACCTTCAAAGCATCGGAGAGCTTCGCGATGCGCTCGAGATTGTTGGTGCCCATCACCGGGATGATCCGCGCCGGATGGGCAAGCAGGAAAGCGGTCGCGACAGCTGCGCGATCGACGCCCTGCGCCTGCGCGATCTCGTCGAGCACCGCCTGCACAGGGCCCTCGCCTGTCATCAGCGCGCCGCCACCCAGCGGCGACCATGCCATCGGGGGTTGGGACTGACGCTGGTGGAAGGCCAGGTCGCCATTGGTGAAGGGCGCGAGGCAGCCGAGGCTGATCTCGATCTGGTTGGTCACGAGCGGCGTCTTCATCGCCGATTGCAGCAGTTCCCAGTCCCTGGGGCGGAAGTTCGACACGCCCACCGCACGCACCTTGCCCGAGGCTACGAGATCATCGAGCACAGCGCCTGTTTCGTGATGATCCATCAGCGGATCGGGGCGGTGGATCAGCAGCAGATCGATCCGGTCGGTGGCAAGCTCCCGCAGCGAGGTCTCGACCGAGGCTTCGATATGCGCGCGCGAGGTATCGTAGTGCTTCACCTTGCGGTGGGAATGACGCCCCGCCGAGACGATGATGTCGCATTTCGTGACGATTTCCATCTGATCGCGCAGCGACGGGTCCTCGCGCATCGCCGCGCCGAAGATGCCCTCCGCCGTGTAGCCGCCATAGATGTCGGCATGGTCGAAGGTGGTGATCCCCTGCTCCAGACAGGCGTCGATCTTGGCGCGCACATGGGCGGGCGAGGTATCGGCATCGTCGCCGAGGCGCCACATGCCATAGACGATCCGGCTGAGCGCCACGTCGGAGGTGAGGTCGATCTTTTCCATTAACGGCGTTCCCCTTCTGCGAGCGGTGTTGCGGGCGGCCCCATCGGGACGCGGCCATAGACTTCGGGCAGCGAGACCGTGTCGAGATGCGGCATCACGAGACGGCCGAACTGGCGGGCCTCGTCGATATGCGGATAGCCCGAGAGGATGAAGGCGCGAATGCCCATCTTGCGATATTCCTCGAGCTTCGTGAGCACCTGATCGGCCGAGCCCACCAGCGCCGCACCGCAGCCAGAGCGCGCGCGCCCGACCCCGGTCCAGAGGTTCGGCTCGACATAGCCGCTCTCATCCGCGATCTCGCGGTTGCGCGCCTGTTTCGACACGCCGAGCGAGCTTGCATCATGCGCCCGCTCGCGGATCTTGCGACCTTCCTCGTCATCGAGCTTGGACACCAGCTCCTGCGCGTATTCCTTCGCCTCGGCCTCGGTGTCGCGCACGATCACATGGACCCGCAGCCCGTAATCGAGCACACGGCCATGACGCTCGGCGGCCTCGTTGACGACCTTCATCCGGCCTTCCAGCTCTTCCTTGGTCTCGGGCCACATCAGGTAGACGTCGCAATGCTCTGCGCACAGCTCGACCGCCGCCGGGGAATAGCCCCCGAAATAAAGGAGCGGGCCGCCCTGCTGATAAGGCTTCGCCGGGTCGGTGGTGAGGCCTTTGAAATTGTAGATCTGACCTTCGTAATTGATCTCGTCGCGGGTCCAGGCCTGTTTGAGGATCTCCACAACCTCGCGCGAGCGCTGGTAGCGGAATTCGCTCTCTTCCTTCTCGCCCGGGAAATCGGACGAGATGATGTTCACCGTCAGACGCCCCTCGAGCATGTGGTCGAGCGTGGCGATGGTCCGCGCCAGCATGATCGGTTGCATCTCCCCGCAGCGCACGGCGGCGAGGAAATTCATCCGGTTCGTGATCTGGCTGGCACCCGCGACGAAGCTCAGCGTGTCTTGGCCCACCTGATAGCTCGACGGGCACAGGATGTTGCGGAACCCCTGCCGCTCGGCTTCGCGCACGATGTCGGAGCAATGCGCCCAGCTGGAGCGCAGATCGCCTTCGGGCTGGCCCAGATAGCGATAATCATCCGAGCAAAGCGCCGAGAACCAGGACACCTCCGCGGCATCGAGATCGGCCGATCTTACCGGCACAACAGTCATGCGTTCCTCCCTCGCGATTCCCGTTCGATTTCCCTTCACTTAGCAGCCGCCTTGATATAGATCAATACTGTATCAATTTTTGGGGCGACCAAGTGACACAGGCAAATCAAGGGTCAGAGCGCACCGGACTGCCGATCTATCAGCAGATTTCCGAGATGCTGATTCGAGATATCGCGGCGGGACGACTCACCGACGGGGAGCGTCTGCCCCCGGAACGGACGATGTCCGCGCAGCTGAAGATCGCGGTGGGGACGTTGCGGCGCGCGCTGGAGGATCTCGAGGAGAAAGGCCTGCTGGAGCGTGTGCAAGGCTCGGGCAATTACATCCGCACCCGCAACCTGCGCGACCATTTCTACTCCATGCTGCGGATCGAACTGCTCTCGGGCGGCGGCTTCCCGAATGCCCGCATCCTCTCGGTCGACGTGATGGACAAGCCCGCCGACCTGCCTGCCTTCGGCACAGCCTTGCGTGCGAGCCGGGTGCGCCGCCTGCGTTTCCTCGATGAGACGCCAGTCGCGGCGGAGGAAATCTGGCTCGACGCCTCGAAGGGCGAGGTGAAAGCCGAGGATCTCGAGGACTCGCTTTACGCCTACTACCAACGCGCGCTCGGTTTCTGGATCGCGAGCGCCGAAGACCGGGTCAGCTTCGCCCCGATGCCGGACTGGGGGCCGTCGGAGCTCGACTGCCGCCCCGGTGAGACCGCTGGCTATATCGAGCGCTTCAGCTGGGCCGACGGGTCTGCCCCGGTCGAATTTTCGCGCACATGGTTCGACACCAGCCGCGCGCATTACGTTCAACGCATGAGATGAGGAGGCTCGGATGAGCGCCACCAAGACGGAACCCGTTCGCTACGGCATGATCGGCTGCGGCATGATGGGACAGGAACACCTGCGTAATATCGCACTGCTCGACGGGGCGGAGGTCGCGGCGATCTTCGAGCCCGACGCAGAGATGGCGCAGGCCGCGCAGACGCTCGCGCCGAGGGCGCAAATGGTGGCGTCGGTGGCGGAGCTTCTGGCGGTGGAGGCGCTCGACTGCCTCGTCATCACCAGCCCGAACTTCCGCCATCTCGAACAGCTCGAAGAAATCGCATCGACACGCCCGCTGCCGGTGCTCGTGGAAAAGCCGCTCTTCACCGACCCGACCCATGCCGAGCGGCTGCAAGCCTTCCGCGACAACTACCCCGCGCCGGTTTGGGTCGCGATGGAATATCGCTACATGCCGCCGATCGCCGCTTTCCTCGACGAGGCCGAGGCAGCGACGGGCGGGATCACCATGCTCACGGTCCGCGAACACCGCTTCCCCTTCCTGTTCAAGGTCGGCAACTGGAACCGCTTCAATCGCTATACCGGCGGCACCTTCGTCGAGAAATGCTGCCACTTCTTCGACCTGATGCGCCTCGCGCTGAAGTCCGAGCCGGTGCGCGTCATGGCCTCGGCTCCTGCGCCGGTGAACCACGTCTCCGAGGACGGAGCACCCGACATCCTCGACGCGGGCTTCGCGATCGTCGAATTCGAGAACGGCGCGCGGGCGATGCTGGAACTGTGCATGTATGCCGAGGGCGCGCGCTATCAGGAGGAGGTCACCGCCGTCGGGCCCAACGGCAAGATCGAGGCGCTGGTGCCCGGCCCGACCCGCTTCTGGCCCGAGCATCTGGGTCTGCCGCCGGTACCGAAGCTGGTGATCTCGCCGCGCGATCCGAAGGGCCCGGTGGAGCGCGAGTTGCCCGTGCCCGAGGAATTGCTCGCCGCTGGCGATCACAACGGCTCCACCTATCACCAGCATGTCGGCTTCCTCGCTCTCGTGCGCGGGGAGCGCGCAGCACCCGAGGTCACGCTGGAAGATGGTTGGGCCGCGGTCGCGATCGGTCAGGCCGTGCAACGCTCGATCGAGACCGGCGAGGCCGTGCACTTCCCTGCGCAGCCTTGGCGCCGCGTGGCCTGAAGACAGAACGGTCAGCCGGGCCTGTACGCAGGGCGTGGGCGTGGCGCTGCTGACGGCGCGCCCGCGACCCCGCTGCAGGCAATCCTGCTGACCGATCATCTGCCGGTCGCCGCCACTGGCCGGGCCGCCTGCTGGTCTGTTCGATAACCGGGCTCGCCGGTTTCGGGGCCGTCTGCCCGATCGTGATCAGGCGCTCGCATCTTAAACTTTTCGGGTAAGCTGTCGCTGGCGCGGACGCGAGGCCCGGTTTGGGCCCCTGTCGCACCGGACTATGTCATAGGGCATCCGCGGCGCGCGCGGGAACCGAAACCGAGCAAGGAGGAAAGGCCATGAGCAAGGCACAGGCGGTGATCATCGGGGTGGGCGACGGGCTTTCCGCCGCCGTGGCGCGGGAGCTTGCGCCCGATTATGACCTGACTCTCGCAGCACGCAGCACCGTGCGGATGCAGGCGCTGGCCGAGGAAATCGGTGCGCGCACGGTGCAGCTGGACGCGACCGACGAGGCCGCCATCGCGGCGCTGTTCGACGCTCTGCCAGAGCCGCCGCGCGTCGTGGTCTACAACCCCTCGGGACGGGTGCGCGGCCCGGTTGCGGAGCTCGACGCCGAAGAGGTCCGCGCCGCCGTCGAGATCACTGCGATCGGGGCGTTTCTCACCGGCAAACACGCCGCGCGCCGGATGCTGACGGCGGAGCCCGCCGACGGCACTCGCGGCACGATCCTGTTCACCGGAGCCTCCGCCGGGGTTAAAGGGTTCGCACGCTCCGCCCCCTTCGCGATGGGCAAATTCGCGCAACGCGGGCTGGCGGAGAGCATGGCGCGAGAGTTGCACCCCAAGGGTATCCATGTCGCCTGGGTGAATATCGACGGAATGATCCTCAACCCCGGTCGCAGCGAGGCGCCGGACGAGCCCGGCTCGATGCTGCGCCCCGAGGCGATCGCGAAGACCTACCGCCAACTGATCGAGCAGGATCGCAGCGCCTGGACAAACGAGATCACGCTGCGCCCCTGGGTCGAGACGTTCTGAGGCGGCAGGCGCTCAGCGCCCCTTGCCCGCCTCCAGTGCCGCCGAACGCATCGCCGAGAGCGACTGGCGCGGGGTCAGCGCCTCGGGCGAGATCACGAGGTCCAGCACCGCGCCGGTCTCGGACGCCCGCGCACGTTCAAAGGCGGCGGCGAAATCCTCCGTCCGCTCGACCCGCTCGCCGTGGAAGCCATAGGCCTTCGCCAACGCCGCGAAATCCGGGTTCACCGCCATCGTCGTGCCCGACACGCGGGTCGGATAATTGCGCTCCTGATGGGCGCGGATCGTGCCGTAAATCCCGTTATTGAGGATCAGAATAATCGGCTGTGCGCCCGCCTGCGCGGCGGTGGCAAGCTCCTGCGAGGTCATCTGGAAATCGCCGTCGCCCGCGAAGCAGACCACGGTCCGCTCGGGCTGCGCCACCTTGGCGGCAATCGCGGCGGGCACCCCATAGCCCATCGCCCCCGATTGCGGCGCAAGCAGCGTGGCCTTCGGCCCGAAGCGGAAGAACCGCCCCGGCCAGACCGCGAAATTGCCCGCCCCGTTGGTCAGGATCATGTCCTCGGGGAGTTCTTCGCGCAGATAGGCGCAGACCTTGCCCATATCGACCGGCGAGGGCAGCTCCGGCAGATCGAAGCCAGCGTCATAGGCCGCCCGTCCCTCGGCGCGCCAATCGGCCCAGCCGCCTTTGACCGGGTCCATTGCGCCAAGTGCGGCGGCAAAGGCGTTCGGTCCGGCATGGATGCCAAGTTCGGGACGGTAGATCTTGCCGATCTCCAGATCGGAGCCGTGGATATGGATCAGCCGCTGCGCGGGCTGCGGCACGTCGAGAAGCGTGTAGCCGTCGGTCGTATTCTCGCCAAAGCGCGCATTGATCGCGAGGATCACGTCGGCCTCGCGCATCAGACGCTTCACATGCGGCGCCATCCCGACGCCCGCATCGCCACAGAAAACGGGTGAATTATTGTCGAACTGGTCTTGATAGCGAAAGACCGAAAGCACAGGGATATCAGAAGCTTCCGCGAAGAACTTAATGGGCGACGTGCCGTCCCCGCGCCAGTTGCACCCACCGTAGAGGATCAAGGGACGCTCGGCCCCGGCGAGCATCTCGCGCAGTTCGCCCATCGCCGTCGGATCGGGCTGCGGCTCGGTGATCCGGACGGGCGCGCCAAGCGGCGCGGCCTCGGTCATCGCGGTCAGCATGTCCTCGGGCAGCGCAACCACGACCGGGCCGGGCCGCCCGCTCACAGCCATCGTCCAGGCCCGCGACAGAATTTCGGGGATACGTTCGACCCGGTCGATCTCGACCGCCCATTTCGCCATCGTCCCGAAAACCGCCTTGTAATCGAGCTCCTGAAACGCCTCGCGGCCCTTCATATCGGTGCCGACCTGCCCCACGAAGAGGATCATCGGTGCGGAATCCTGCATCGCGGTATGCACCCCGATCGAGGCATTGGTCGCCCCGGGGCCGCGCGTCACCATGCAGATGCCCGGCTCCCCGGTCAGCTTACCATATGCGGCGGCCATGAAACTCGCCCCGCCTTCCTGACGGCACAGCACGAAATCGAGCGTGCCTTGCGTGTCGTGCAGCGCATCGAGCACCGCGAGATAGCTTTCGCCCGGCACCCCAAACGCCTTGCGCGCACCGAGCCCTACGAGGCTCTCGACCAGAAGTTGACCACCGTTTCTCATGCGCGCGCCTCTCTCCCTCTTGTGCCGCTCCGCGCTTCGGCGCGGATCTGCGAGAGGCGTAGCACGCGCCAAATCCGAGCGCACCCCCGGCACGTCGCAAGCGCGGCAGATCACCCGGCGAGGTAGGTCCGGAACCACGCGATCATGCGCTCCTCTGCCAGCTTAGCGGCGGCCTCGTCGTAGCGCGGCGTCGTGTCGTTGTGGAACCCGTGGTTCACGCCCGGATAGATATAAGCCTCGTAGCGCTTGTCGTTTTCCTCGAGCGCCTTTTGATACTCGGGCCACATCGCATTGATGCGCTGATCGAGCGCGGCGAGTTGGATCAGTAGCGGCGCCTCGATCATTGCGACCTGTGCGCTGTCGGGCGCGGCCCCGTAGAACGGCACGCCCGCGCCCATTTCCGGGTAGGCGACAGCGAGCTTGTTCACCACGCCCCCGCCATAGCAGAATCCGGTCGCGCCGACCTTGCCGTTGGTGCCGTCGAGCGTCTGGAGATACTCGAATCCCGCGAAGAAATCATTGAGCAGCGCCCCCTGATCGAGACTGCGCTGCATCTCGCGCCCCTCGTCGTCATTGCCCGGATAGCCGCCGAGAGAGGACAACCCATCGGGCCCCATCGCCACGAATCCCGCCTTGGCGAGCCTGCGAACGACGTCGCGGATATAGGGATTGAGGCCGCGGTTCTCGTGCACGACGAGGATAGCGGCCGGCGGATTGTCCGGGTCGATCTGCGTCGGGCGCACCAGATAGGCGGTGATCTCGCCGGTGCCATTCGGGCTGGGATAGGTTATGTCCTCGCCCTGAATGTCGGGATCGTCCTCGGCCACCTGCTGGGCGAGCGCGTAATTCGGCGCGAGTGCCCCGAGAATCGCGACGGCGGTCAGGCCACCCACCGCCCATTTCCCCGCGCGGTCGAGAAATTCCCGTTTCGAGATTTTGCCATGGACATAATAGTCATAAAGATCGAGAAGTTCCTGGTCGAAATCGGCCGCCGTCAAGCGACGCGCGTTGGCTGGGTCGGTCATGGATGAATCCTCCTCCTGAGAGGAAGAAGCATATCACGGACGCGTGAATTGCCCTCATCTTATTGACGGATAGTTCAGGCAAGGCGCCCGCCCAACGCCGCCGCTGCCGCCACCGCCAGCCGCATGGGCATAGCGCATAGATCACAGATCAAATTTCCCTATCGGCCTTGGGTTGCATCTTGCAATTACGTTACGTTTATAAGTTGTCTGGCGTCATCGCCCCGCCCCGCTGAAACGCGCATTCTCGAGGAGCCTCGAATTGAAAACGCTACGCCCCGTCATCGGCCTTGTCCTCGTCGCGGGCGCTCTTTGGGTCATCGTCGGAGAGCAGATGTCGGGCGTCAGTGCCGACGCCGTCGTCAATGCGCCCGTCGTCACCGTACGCAGTAGCACTGCGGGCAAGCTTTCGATGCCGAAGCGCCCGCTCGGCGCGGATGTCGCCAAGGGCGAACGACTTGCCACTGTAGATGACAGCCTGCCCGACAGGACGCGGCTCGACGACCTGCGGATGGAGGTCGCGAACGCGCAGGCAACCGTCGATCGTATCGAGAGCGATCTCGACGCAAAACGGGCGCAACGCAAATCCTATGGCGAGCGCACCAAGATTTATCGCGAACATCGCATTGCCGAGATCGAGACCAAGCTGAAATTCGCCCGCGCGCGGCTCGACCGGCTCCAGCCGAAGGCGCAAGGCTCGGAGACGAGCGCGACCAAGGTTGCGCAGACCGCCCCGCCCGCCACCACGGACACCGCTCCTCTGATGCAGGCGCGCGAAGACGTGGCGCTGCTCGAAATTTCGCTCGACGCGGCCAAGTCGGGCGTCTTTCTCGGCGACGGCTATAACGACGCGCCGAGCTCCGAACAGCGCGGTGCCGATCTGGACGGGGCGATCGCCTCGCTCGAAGCGAACCTCACGGAGGCCCAGACCCGCCTCAAGACGCTGGAAGACCGCCGCGCGCAGGAACAGACGCGGGTGACCACGATGTCCTCCAGCCATGTGACCTCGCCTGCGAACGGGATCTACTGGGAGACACTGCAGGCGGATGGCGTGACGGTGCAGCGGGGCGATCCGATCATGGAGCTTGTCGATTGCGACGTCCCGCTGGTGACCGCCTCGGTGAGCGAAGGGGTCTATAACAGCCTCAAGGTGGGCGATTCCGCGACGTTCAAACTGGCTTCGCGCGACAGGATTTACGACGCGACGGTCGCCCGGCTCGCAGGGAGTGGCGCGGCGGATGTCTACCAGCATCTCGCGATCGCGCCGAACAAGGAACATCTCGAGCGTTACGACGTGACCCTTCTCGTCCCGGAACTGAAATCGGATCCCGATCTCGACTGTCCCGTGGGGCGGACCGGGCGGGTATTCTTCGAGCGCCGCCCCCTCGACTTCCTGCGCTGAGGGCGGGACGGCATGTTCTTCTATCCGCAACTGGGAGAGCTTGGCTCGGCGGCGATGCAGCTCATCCTCGTGGTGGGCATCACGGCCATCCTGCCGAGCTTCGTCAACACGCGGCGCAACTGGCACCGCGCGGTCTTGCTGGGGATCAGCGCCGTTCTGGCGCTGCGCTATATCTGGTGGCGCGGAACCGAGACCCTCGCCCCGCCCGGCCTGACGCTGGACGCGCTGGCGAGCTGGTCGCTCTATGCACTCGAAGGTCTGACCATGATCGGCTCGCTCAGCGCCTTTCTGGTCCTGTCGCGGATCAAGCTGCGCAGCGAGGACGCGGATCGATACGTCAATCTCCCGACCGAGCGAGAGCCGCTCGTCGCGATCCTGATCGCCACCTATAACGAGGATCGCGACGTTCTCGAACGCACCATCGTGGGCGCGAAGTTCCTGCGTCACCGCAACAAGACGATCATCGTCTGCGACGACAGCCGCCGCGACTGGCTGCGCGATTTCTGCGAGGCCAAGGGCGTGCGCTACATGCGCCGGGCCGACAACGAAGGGCAGAAGGCGGGCAATATCAACCACGCGCTGGACCGGCTGGCCGAAGAAGAGGTGCAGCCCGACTTCGTCGCAATCCTCGATGCGGATTTCGTGCCCCATCGCGGCTTCATCTCACGCACGCTGGCGCTGTTTCACGACCCCGAAGTGGGGCTCGTGCAGACGCCGCAACACTTCTTCAACTCCGACCCGATCCAGCACAATTTCCGCCTCGACAGCTCCTATCCCGACGAGCAGCGTTTCTTCTTCGATCAGATGCAGCCGTCGCGCGACGGCTGGGGGATCGCCTTTTGTTGCGGCACCTCCTCGGTCTGCCGCTGGAGCGCGCTGCGCGAGATCGGCGGCTTCAACACCGAGAGCGTGACCGAGGATTTCATGCTGACGCTGGCGTTGCAGAACGCGGGCTGGCGCACCGTTTATCTGGCCGAGCCGCTGACCGAGGGGCTCGCCCCGGAAGGCCTCAAGGAATACATCACCCAGCGCGCCCGCTGGTGCCTCGGCCTGATGCAGATCGCGCGCTCCTCGCTCGGACCGTTCTCGAAGAGCAACCTGCGCCTGCGCGACCGCTGGAGCGTGATCGACTCGATCCTCTACTGGACCACGACCTTCCCCTTCCGGATCGCGGCGATCTGCTATCCGCTGCTCTACTGGTATTTCAACATCACGGTGGTGAATGCGGGCCTCGCGGACGTACTGAGCTATTTCGGCGTCTACTACCTGTGGAGCCTGATGACGCTCAACATGCTCAGCCGCGGTATGGTCGTGCCGATCCTGAACGATGTCAGCCAATTGATCGGCGCGATCCCGATCGCTCGCGCCGCCTTCACAGGTCTGCTGCGCCCCCATGGCCACCCGTTCTCGGTGACCGCGAAAGGCGGGGATCGGTCGAAAGTCGTCGTGCAGTGGCGGATCATGATGCCCTTCCTGATCCTGCTTTTCCTGACGCTGGGCGGCCTTCTGATCGGGATCATCTGGGATCGCTTCGCCTATTTCGACGCGGGGGACGGTAAATGGGTGATCCTGTTCTGGACCATCTACAATCTGTTCCTGCTCGCCGCGACCTGTCGCGCCTGTGTGGAGCTGCCCCGGCGCGAAATCCATGTCGCGGACAAGCCCGAGCGGATTTCCTTCGACTCCGACGGCGTGGAATACTGGGTCTGGATGACCTCCTTCACGATGGACACGGTGCGCCTTCGCGGCCTGACCTTACCGGAACAGACCCGCGGCAAACTGACGATCGACCAGATCACCGGCCCGATCGAGTGCTACGTCATCGCGAAGACGCGGGACGGCGCGCGGTTGCAGCTGCTCCCGACCGAGGAGCAGCGCGAACAGCTCTTCGTGCGCTTCTACGCGGAAGGCGACGAGCCCGGCGTCAGCCATGTCCGCCCGGGCGCCCTCCTGCACGACATCTACCGCCGTTTCCTGCCGAAATACTCGTCGGACGAGTGACCCTGCGACGGCAGGCATCAATAGGTGTTGATGGAAAGACCCGCGAAGGCTTCCTTGGCGAAGGCCCGCCAGCCAGCCCGGATCGAGACCGGCCCGTCGCCGATTTTCTGGGTCACCGCAATCGTCCGCTCGGAATAAGTGTCGCTTCCCCCCGCCGAAAGCTCGAGCCCCAGACCGGAGCGATTCCCGGCCTGAAACAGCGCGAACCAATCCTGATCGATCGTGTTGTACTGGGCCAGCAGGAAGACATGCCCGAATCGGGTGGGCGAATAGTGCTCCAGTCCCGCCCGCACCCCGAGTCGCCAGTTATCGTCCGACAGCGTCCGCCCGATGCTGGGCCCGACCTTCAGCGTTCCGATTCCCCCAAGCGCGAAGTCACGCGTCACCACGGCCCCGGTCGACCAGCCGCCCTCGTAATCAGAGAAATTCGCGCCGAAACTCACCTTGCCGCGCGATATCGCAAACACCGCATCGGAGGTGTTCGTCCCGAGATCGGCCTGCAAGAACGTCCCGTCTGCACGGGCGGGCGAGACCGGCCCCAGCGACAGTGTCAGCGACGTCGCGAGCGCGACGCTCCGCCAGTGAATCTTGTGCATTCTGCGAATCCTGTATAGCTCTGCCTGAGACCTTGGCGGCCTCCTCTGCTTCCCCTTAACCTTAGGGAAACTCATGTTTTTCAGCGCCGTCCAATACGGGAACAACGCGTATCCTTCGATGGCGAGTGTTCGGCGTCGATTTGCGCTTTGCAAGCGGCCTGACCCCGGTCCCGCAAAAAGGTTCACAACAACAACCCGACACCACTTTCTCGCCGTAATTAACCATTAACTATGACTTATAGGCGTTCCCTCCTGTACATAACTTAGGATTGAAACGAGGATGACCATGCGTCGAAATCACAATCTCGGGGGCATTTTCCTGCGTACCGCTATGGCGATGGTACTTGTCGTGGCCGCGACTGCAGTCTTCGTCGCAAAGATCGTCTCGGACCGGGCCCACGAGTACCAGGTAGCTATCGAGCACAAATTGGTCCTCCGAGGCTCGGACGCGATCGCGCTCAGCTTCAACACGGCTTTGACGCGGGAATGGGACAGTATGCACGCCGTGGCGCGGGCCCTCGGTTCTGCAACGCAAGACGACATCGACAGGTTCATGGACGCCGTCTCGCGGACCGGCGGTCAGGTCGCCTGGGCAGGCTTCGCCGCGCCCGATGGCACGATCATCTCCGGCTCGAACGGCTATGACGTCGGCAAGAATGTCAGCTCCAAGCGGTGGTTCCGCGACGGCATACGCGTGCCGTCGATCGATTCCATCACCGAGGTGATCACCAATGCGCAGACCGGCGAGCCGGAGCGTTACCTGAACCTCTCGACCCCGGTGAAAGGCGCGAACGGACAGAAGGCCGGTGTGCTGGTCTACCGCGTGCGGATCGCGTGGGTGCGCAGTTTCCTGTTCGAAGCCAGCAAGGAGCTTGGCATCGACGTGGTCGTGCAGGACATCAACGGCGATACCGTGATCGACACCCGTCACCACGGCACCCCCCTCCCCGACAATCTGACATCGGGCGCGAGCCTGCGCAGCAAGTCCTCCGGCGTCTTCCACATCGTGGACGACAAGAACGGGGAAACCTATGCTTTCGCACCGAATTTCGTCGAGGACGAGCTGCCCAACTTCGGCTGGCGGGTCTTCGCGGTCCTGCGCCGCGACAACGTTTCGACCGATCTTCCGATGCTGACGCAGGTGACGCTGGCGACGGTCGCGGCGGCGGCGCTGTGCATGCTGATCGTGACGCTGGTCTTCCTTAAGCTGCTGCTGCGCCCGGTCGAGCGGCTCGCACGGGATGCCAAGAGCATCGCGGACGGCAATTACGTCTTCCCCGAAGAGGCGACAAGCTCGCGTGAGGCCGCCTCGTTGTCGAGCGCTCTCGCGATCATCCAGAGCAAACTGTCGCCCAAGAACGGCGTCCCACGGGAACCCACACCCAATCCCTGACGAGGGAGCGAACTCGAAGGGGCGCTCGAGCGCCCCTTTTTCATCTGGAATAAGCCTTACAGCGGCAGCCCCGTCAGCCGCGCCACCAATTCGGCAGTGTTGCGCGCGCCGAGCTTGGCCTGCAGCCGCGCGCGATGCGCCTCTGCCGTGCGCGGCGACAGCTCCAGCACCCGCGCGATTTCCTTGTTGGTCTGCCCCTCGGCCAGAAGGGCTGCCACCTGCCGCTCTCGCGCCGTCAGATCGGCGACGGGGCGCGATTCCGAGAGATCCGCAAAGCTCCAGACCGCGCGCGCGAAAGGATCGTCCGGCGTCAGGGATTGCCCGCGCACCCGGCACCAGAACAGTGCCCCGTTCCGGCGCTGCATGATCCGCTCATCGGCATAGCGCCCGGTCTCACGCATCCGCCGCGACCCGATCTCGCCGATGCGCAGAAACTCCTCCTGCGACGGGTAGAGCACCGCGAGCGAGCGCTGCGGCAACTCGTCTTCGGCATAGCCGAAGGTTTCGCAAAACCGCGCGTTGCACCGCTCGATCACCCGATTGCGGGTGACCGCCAGCCCGACCGGCGCATGATCGAAGGCCAGCACCGCCATGTCATCGCTGTCCAGCAGGTCCTGCTCCATCCTCTTCTCCCGATAGCGTAGTTCTACGAATAGAGGTCGTGCCGCCCCTGCGCTAGTCTCCGCCGCAACGGAGAACCATTGGGAGGAGAGCCGCATGGACGCGAAGATCGTCGGCTGGGGCCATACGAAATTCGGCAAGCTGGAGGGGCGCACGCTCGAGGATCTGGTTCTCGAAGCGGGCGGCGGCGCGTTGGAGCACGCCGGGATCGACCCGGCAGAGATCGACGGCATCTGGCTGGGGCATTTCAACTCCGGGCTGGTGCCGGACGGGTTCGCAAGCTCGCTGGCGCTGGGGATCGACGACAAGCTGCGCTTCACGCCTGCGACCCGCGTCGAGAACGCCTGCGCGTCGGGCTCGGCTGCGATCTATGCCGCGCGCGATGCGATCCGCTCGGGCCGGGTGAAGGCCGCGCTGGTCATCGGGGCCGAGAAGATGACCGCGAAGGACACCGCTGGCGTGACCGAGGCACTGGCCGGGGCATCTTACCAGATGGAGGAGGCGGGCGTTTCGTTCCCGCAGATTTTCGCGCGTTTCGCGCAGGCCTATTATCAGTCGCATGGCGACCGCTCGGCCGCGCTGGCCCGGATCGCGGCGAAGAACCACCACAATGCGCTCGCCAACCCGCTGGCGCAGATGCGCAAGGATGTGGGGTTCGAGTTCTGCAACACGGTGAGCGACAAGAACCCGATGATCGCCCCGCCGCTGCGGATGACCGATTGCTCGCTGATCTCCGACGGGGCGGCGGCGCTGGTCATGGTCGCGGACGACCGCGCGGGCGATTTCGCCAATTCCATAGGTTTCCGCGCCGCCGAGCAGGTCAATGACTACCTGCCGATGTCGCGCCGCGATCTGCTGGCCTTCGAGGGCCCGGCGGAGGCTTTCCGCCGTGCCTATGCTTCGGCGGGCGTGGGGGTCGGTGATCTCTCCTTCGCCGAGGTCCATGACTGTTTCACCATCGCGGAATTGCTCGTCTACGAGGCGATGGGGCTGGTGCCGCAAGGCGCCGGCGCGCGCGCCATCGACGACGGGCTCGTGCTGCGCGACGGGAAGCTTCCGGTGAACCTCTCGGGCGGGCTGAAGGCCAAGGGGCATCCCGTGGGCGCGACCGGCGTGTCGATGCATGTGCTGGCCGCGATGCAGCTCACCGGTCAGGCGGGCGAGATGCAACTGCCCGGCGCGGAACTGGGTTGCGTCTTCAATATGGGCGGCTCGGGCGTCGCGAATTACTGCTCGATCCTCGAAGCGGAGCGCGCGGCATGAACCCGGCGGAGTGGCTGATCCGCAGCGCGATCCGCACCCCCGACGCCCCCGCGCTGCTGCAGGGCGAGGAGCTGCGCGCCACCTATGCGGAATTCGCCGATCGCGCTGCCCGGATCGGGGCTGCGCTGGTCGCGAAAGGGATCGCTCCGGGCGACCGCGTCGCGCTGTTCGCGAAGAACTGCCCGGAATATCTCGAGGCGATGTATGGCGCGTGGTTCGCAGGTGCAGTGGCGGTGCCGATCAACGGCAAGCTGCACCCGCGCGAGGCCGCATGGATCATCGAGGCTTCAGAGGCGAAGCTTGCCTTCACCGGGGGTCCGGAAAGCGATCTGGGCGTCGCGACGGTGGACCTGAGAGGCCCGGCCTATGCCGATCTCCTGCACCATGTCCCGATGCTCGCCCCGGTCGAGATCGCCGCCGACCAGACGGTCTGGCTGTTCTACACCTCCGGCACGACCGGGCGGCCCAAGGGCGTGTGCATCACCTCGGCCAATGTGCAGGCGATGTGTCTGGGGTATTTCTCGGACGTCGACAGCGTCGAGCCGCAGGACGCGATCCTCTACGCCGCGCCGATGTCGCATGGCGCGGGGCTTTACAACTTCGTCCATGTGATGCGCGGCGCGCGCCATGTGGTGCCGCGCTCGGGCGGGTTCGAGGCCGACGAAATTCTCGACCTCGCGCCGAAGCTGCAACATGTCTCGATGTTCGCCGCCCCCACCATGATCCGTCGTCTGGTGGACCGCGCCCGCGCCGCGGGGCAAACCGGCGAGGGCATCAAGACCATCGTCTATGGCGGTGGACCGATGTATGTCGCCGATATCATCGAGGCAGTCGAGGTGATGGGGCCGCGCTTCGTGCAGATCTACGGCCAGGGCGAGAGCCCGATGACGATCACCGCCCTGTCGCGCGAGCTGGTGGCGGATCGCACCCACCCGCGCTGGCGCGAACGACTGGCCTCGGTCGGGCTCGCGCATAGCCCGGTCTCGGTGCGGATCGCTGATCCCGATGGCCGCCCCTGCCCGCTGGCGAGACCGGCGAGATCCTCGTGCGCGGCGCGGCGGTGATGTCGGGCTACTGGCAGAACCCGGAGGCGAGTGCGAAGGCGCTCCGCGACGGCTGGCTCTGGACCGGCGATCTGGGCACGATGGATGCGGACGGCTTCGTCACGCTGCAGGATCGCTCCAAGGATGTCATCATTTCGGGCGGCACCAACATCTATCCCCGCGAGGTCGAGGAGGTTCTGCTGCTGCACCCATCGGTCCATGAGGTCGCGGTGGTCGGCAAACCCGACCCGGAATGGGGCGAGAGCGTCGTGGCCTTCGTCACGCCTGCGCCGGGAGCCGAGATCGACCCGGCCGCCCTCAATCAACACTGCTGCGAGCAGATCGCACGGTTCAAGCGCCCGAAGGCGTATCGCGTGATCGCGCAGCTACCCAAGAACAATTACGGCAAGGTTCTGAAAACCGAGCTGCGCAAACTGGTGACGGAGGAGGATTGATGTCGCAACTGGAGGGAAAGACCGCACTGGTGACAGGCTCGGTGCAGGGGATCGGGCTCGCCATCGCCAAGTCGCTGGCCGAGGCGGGCGCGCGTATCGCGCTGCACGGGCTGGCCGATGAGGCGCAGATCGCCAAGGCGACGGCGGTGCTGGAAAAGGCGGGTTCGCCCGAGGTGAAGTTCTTCGACGCCGACATGGCCGATCCCACGCAAATCGACGCGATGATGGACGCGGTCGCGGAGTGGGGCGGCGCGGATATCCTCGTGAACAACGCAGGCATCCAGCGCACCACCAGCCTTGCCGACGCCACGCCCGAGATCTGGAACGCGGTGCTCGCGGTGAACCTCTCGGGTGCATTCCATACGATGCGCCGCGCGATGCCGGACATGGCCGAGCGCGGCTACGGGCGGGTGATCAATATCGCCTCGGTGCATGGGCTTGTGGCCTCGGCCAACAAGGCGCCCTATGTCGCCTCGAAATTCGGCCTCGTCGGCATGAGCCGCGTCGCGGCGCTGGAATATGCGCAGGCGGGCACGCGTGAAGCGGGCGGCGTGACGGTGAACTGCATCTGTCCGGGCTGGACCGAAACCGACATCCTCGGGCCGCAGATCGCGGAACGCGCAGCGGCCCATGGCGGCGACCGGGCCGCGGGGATCGCGGATCTTCTGGCGGAGAAGCAGCCGACGCGACGTCTCTCGGACCCGTCCGAGATCGGGGCGCTCGCGCTTTGGCTCTGTGCGCCGATCGCGCACAACGTGACCGGTACGTCCATTCCGGTCGATGGTGGCTGGACCACGCAGTAACGGATCGGAGGCAAAAAGGGGCGGCGGATTGACCACCGCCGCCCCTGCCTTCAATCCGGCGCAGGCACCGCGGGGGAGGTGCGGTGCCTGCGCTTGGGGGTGCGATCAGTCTTCGATCGCACCCTCGTCATCGCGGCGCTCATGCATCCGCGCTTTCACGAAGCGCCCAAGGAACAGCGGCAGGATGAAGCCGACAATCGCCACGGTCCACAGGCCGATTGCCAGCGGGCTGCCGACCAGCGTTCCGTAATCGCCATTCGAGATCGTGACCGCCCGACGCAGGTTGTTCTCCATCGTGTTGCCCAGAAGCGTGCCGAGAATGATCGGCACCAGCGGCACGTCGAGCTTGCGCAGTACCCAGCCCATCACGCCGAAGCCGATCATCACCAGCAGATCGAAGCTGGAGCCGGAAATCCCGTAGATCCCCACGAAGGACACCATCGCAACGATCGGCATCAGGATGCGCGGCGGGATCATCAGGACGCGGGTGAAGATGCCCACCATCGGGATGTTCATCGCAAGCAGCATGAAGTTGGCGATGAACAGCGCCGCGATCAGACCCCAGACCACATCGGGGTTGTTCTGGAACAGCAAGGGGCCGGGCGTGATGTTGAGCGACAGAAGCACCGCCAGCAGCACGGCGGTCGTCCCCGAGCCCGGCACGCCGAGCGCCAGCATCGGCACAAGCGCACCGCCTGCGGCCGCATTGTTGCCCGCCTCGGGGGCCGCGACACCGCGCGGGTCGCCCGTGCCGAAGGTGTTCTTGCGGTCCACCAGCTTCTTCTCCATCGAGTAGGAGATGAAGGAGCCCAGCGACGCCCCTGCCCCCGGCAGCACGCCCGCGACGAAGCCCAAGAGCGACGAGCGCAGCATGGTAGGCGTCGTCTCTTTCACCATCTTCCACGGGGGTGTGATGCGCCCGACCGAGACCTTGTGACCCGCGCCGGTGGCCGAACCGTGGCGGTGCTCGAGGAAGATGAACACTTCCGACAGCGCGAAAAGACCGACGATCGCGACTAGGAAATCGAGCCCGTCATAGAGGTGCACCTCGCCGAAGGTCAGACGCGGCACGCCGGTCTGGGTGTCCACCCCGATCACCGACAGGCCGAGGCCCAGCATCGCGGCGAAGGCCGATTTCGCCTGATTGGTCGAGGAGACCCCGCCCAGCGTGGCAAAGGCCAGCGCGAAGAGCGCGAAATATTCCGCCGGACCGAACAGCAGCGCGAATTTCACCAGCTGCGGTGCCAGCAGGATCAGGCCCCAGGTGGCGATGAAAGCACCCACGAAGCTTGCGATACCCGAGAGCGACAGCGCCTCGCCCGCAAGCCCCTTCTTGGCCATCGGGTAGCCGTCGAGACAGGTCATCATCGCGGGTTCGTCGCCCGGAATATTCAGCAGGATCGAACTGATCCGCCCGCCATACATCGCCCCGTAATAGACGCTCGTGAGCAAGATCAGCGAGGGCGTGGCTCCCAGCCCCAGCGTAAACGCCAGCGGGATCAGGATCGCGACGCCGTTGGACGGGCCGAGACCGGGCAGCGCGCCCATCATGGTGCCGAGGAACGTGCCCAAAAGCGCGAGCAGCAGGTTTTCGAAGGTCAGAGCGGTGTGAAAACCGTCTGCGAGTGACATCAGGGTGTCCATCATTTCACCTCAGAAACCGAAGGGGCCGCTGGCGAGCGACAGCCCCAGCACCAGCTTGAAAATTACGTAGATACCGATCGAGGTGGCGACGCCGACGACGACGGATTGCAGCGGACGCGTGCCCAGCCGCCATGTCAGGTAGGCGCTGGCAAAAGCGGTCGCGATCAGGAAGCCCGCGATGGGCAGGAATTCCGCATAGAGGATCATCACCACGACGGCGGCGAGGATTTCAGCGAGCCGCGAGAGGCTCGGCCAGACCGGGTCGGGATCGGGCTTGAGCAGGATCGCGAGCGAAGCCAGCCCGAGGATCACCGCGATCACCAGCGGAAAGGTTTTCGGCCCCACCGCATCCGACAGGAAACTTTCTTGGATTTGCAGCGTCGCCCAGCCGTAGAACAGCGCGAGGCACAGGCCGACGGCGCCGAAGATGCGATCACTCATGATCCCCTCCCTTGAAATGAAGGCGCGGCGGCGCCCTTGGGCCCGCCGCGCGCATGGGTGTCTCGCTTACTTGATGATGCCGATCTGGCGCGAGATGTCCTGGATCTGCTGGACCGACTTCTCGACGAAGGCCTCGAATTCGGCGCCCTGCAGGTCGAGCGGGGCCAGACCGTTGGCCGCCATCACCTGCTTCCACTCGTCCGAAGCGTAGAGCTTGCCGACCTTGTCGACCCAAGCCTGATAGGCTTCGTCGGACATGCCGCCCGGTGCGTAGAAGCCGCGCCAGTTGGCGCCGATCGCATCGATGCCCTGCTCTTTCGCGGTCGGGAATTTCGAGAATTCACCGTCCAGACGCTCGGGTGCCAGCACCGCGATCACGCGGATATCGCCGGAATCGACGAAGCCCTTGGCTTCCGACAGATCGCCGGTAAAGGCTTGGACCGAACCCGCGAGAAGCTGGGTCACCGCTTCGCCGCCGCCGTCGAAGGCGATGTACTTGACCTTGCGCACATCGTCGATGCCGTAAGCGTCAGCCGCGATCAGAACCTTGAGGTGGTCCCAGCCACCCACGGCCGAGCCGCCCGCGACGGAGACCGAGTTCGGGTCGGCCTTGATCTTGTCGAGCAGTTCCGGAAGCGTCTGGATGTCGCTGTCGGCAGCCACGGCGATCACGCCGTAATCCGCGCCGATCGACCCGACCCACCGGACCTGATCCATCGAGTTGCCCGGATAGGCGCCCTGCGCCAGACGGGTCGCGGTGGCCGAGGAGGCCGCGACGATCAGGTTATCGTCGTCGTTGCGCTTGTTCACCACTTCGGCGAAGGCCACGCCACCGCCGCCGCCGGCGAGGTTCACGACCTGCATGGTCGAGTCGATAAGACCCAGATCCTGCATGGTCTTGCCGACCTGACGGCAAGTGAAGTCCCAGCCGCCGCCGGGGTTCGCCGGTGCGATGCATTCCTGTGCCGACGCGCCGGTCGCGACGGTGAGCGCCGCGGCAGCAATCGCCGCGCGCATGAGTTTAAAAGCCATGGTATATCCTCCACTGTCCGCCCGTTGCCTCCCGCAGCGGGCTATGGGTCGGGTTTTACCGCTTGAACCTGTCACGAACCTGTCACAGGTTCGGAGCCGAAACGGGGAGGATGGATGCGGCTTCTGCTAGTGGAGGATGCCGAGGAACTGGCCGAGGCCACGCAGCGTCGGCTTGCGCGGTCCGGCATGGCCTGCGATCTCGCCGCCACCGTAGAGGAGGCGCGCGATTTTCTGGCGGTGCAGGCCTATGACGCGGTGATCCTCGACATCAACCTCCCCGATGGCAGCGGCACCGACCTCTTGCGCGAGATGCGCGCGCAGGCCGCGATGATGCCGGTGCTGATGCTGACCGCGCAATTCTCGGTCGACGACAAGATCTCCGCCTTCCAGCTCGGGGCGGACGACTACCTCGTAAAACCCTTTGATCACCGTGAGTTGGAAGCAAGACTTCATGCGATCGGGCGACGTCAGGCGACCGACCGCTCCGCCGATCTCGAACTCGGACATCTGCGCTACAACGCAACGGCGGGCAGCGCCTCGGTCGGAGATCAGGCGCTGAAACTGACGGGCCGCGAATTCGCGCTGCTGGGAATTCTGATGCGCAATGCGGGGCAAGTGATGTCGAAGGACCGGCTGCACGAGGGGCTTTACGCCTTCGACGACGCCGTGCCGGGCGACAACGCGATCGAGCTTTATATAGCTCGGCTGCGCAAGAAGCTTACCGGCAGCGGGGTCGAGATCGAGACCCTGCGCGGACGCGGCTACCGTCTGGCGGCGCGCGACGGCGATGTCTGACGGCGCGCGCTCCCACGACACCGGCCTCGCCGCCACGCGATCCCTGACCGCGCGGCTGGTGACCGGGCTGTCGGGGCTGATGATCGTCGGCGGACTGATCCTCGCGCTCGCAGCCTTCGCCTATGGGCGCACGGCGGCCCGCGACGCCTTCGACCGGTTGCTGGTGGGGGCCGCCAATGACATCGCCGCTTCGATCTCGATCCGCGACGGCGCGCCGGTGGTCGATCTTCCGGTCTCAGCCTTCGAACTCTTGGCCCTCGCCCCCGACGACCGCATCGCCTATCAGGTCAGCGGGCCTAAAGGCGCGGTGCTCACAGGCTACAAGGACCTTCCCCGCCCGAACACGACGGCACAGGACTCGGAGCTTTACGATGCGCGCTTCAAGGGAGAGCCCGCGCGCTACATCCGGGTCACGCGCCGTTTCGCGGAACGCCAGTTCTCCGGCACGGTGGAGGTGATCGTGGGGCAAACCCTGCGGGCGCGCACCCAGCTTGCGCTCAGCATCACTCGCAACGCGCTTGGCGGGCTGGCGGTCGGCGGCATCGCCATGCTCGCTTTCGCGATCATCATCGTGCATAGCGCGCTGCGCCCGCTGGAGCGGCTGGCTCATGGCATCTCGGAACGCGATCCGCAGGACCTGACCCCGATCCGCGCCGCCGTCCCGCGCGAGGTCGATGTGCTGGTGCAGGCCACGAACGGGTTCATGGGGCGGCTCGACCGGCAGTTCGCCACGATGAAAAGCCTGATCTCGGACACCGCGCATCAGTTGCGGACACCCGTCGCCGCCCTGCGCGCGCAATCCGACCTCGCCGCCGAGGAAGACGACCCGGCGCGGCGCGACCAGATCGTCGCGAAGATGCATTCCGGAACGGTGCGGCTGAGCCGCCTGCTCGATCAGATGCTGTCGCGCGCGCTTGTGATCCACCGCGCCGACAGTGCGCGGCGCGAGCGGGTCGATCTGCGCAACATCGCCTTGGATATCTTCGAGGAAGGCGATCATGCGGCTCTCGCGCCGGGCAGCGACATCCGGCTGGAGATCGCCGAGGCGGAGGTGCCCGTGCTGGCCGATGAGCTCTCGCTGTCGGAGGCGGCGAAGAACCTGCTCGGCAACGCGCTGGCGCATGGCGAGGCCCCGGTCACCATCGGCGCGGAGCTGCGCGACGGGCGCGCCCGGCTCTGGGTGCGCGATGCGGGGCCCGGCCCCTCCCCCGAACTGCGCGCGCGCCTGGGCGAGCGTTTCGCGCCTGGGCGCACGGACACGCGGCGGCGCGGCGCGAGCAGCGGGCTGGGTCTCGCCATTGCGCAATCGGTGGCCGAGACCTATGGCGGCACGCTGGAGATGGAAAGCGATGCGGCAGGCTTCACCATCGCGATCACCCTGCCCCGAGCCGAGGAGGCACCATGATCCGCACGCTCCTGTCCCTGTCGCTCTGGCTGTGCCTGAGCGTCCCCCTTTTGGCCGCAGAGCCCGAGGCCGTCCGCACCTTCGGCCCAGATCAGCCCGCCCGCAAGATCACCCTGCGCACCACGACCGACGTCAATATCCTCGCCCCCGCGATCAAGGCGTTTCTCGACACCCAGCCCGGCCTCGCGATCCGGTTCGAGCAATGGGGCTCGAACGACCTCTACGATATCTCCGAGGCCGATTGCGCGAAGGGCAAGCCCGGCGCCGAACTGGTGATCAGCTCGGGCGTGCAACATGTGGTCAAGCTGGTGAACGACAATTGCGCCGCCACATGGATCTCGCCCGAGACTACGGCACTGCCGAAGGATCTGCGCTGGCGCGATCAGGTCTGGGGCATCTCGCGCGAACCCGCGGTGATGATCTACAACCGCGCGCTGGTTCCGCCCGAGGACGTGCCGCGCACGCGTTTCGATCTGGTCGACCTGCTGCGGCCCGCGCAATCGCCCTATACCGGCAAGATCGCGACCTATGACATAGCGGATTCAGGGCTGGGGTTCCTCTTCGCTTTTCTCGACAGTCAGGAGGCCAGCACCTTCGGCGGCTTGATGGAAGCCTTTGCGCGCTCCGGCGCGGTCGCGACCTGCTGCTCGGCCGAGATCATCGACGGTGTCGCGGGCGGCCGCTACCTGATCGCCTACAACATCCTCGGCTCCTACGCGGCGCAGGCGGCGCGCGACAATCCCGATCTGGGTATCATCGCGCCCGCCGATTACACGCTGGTGCTCTCGCGCGCGGCCTACCTTCCGGGGCCCGAGCCAGATCCGACCGCCGCCAAACTGCTGGATTTTCTGCTCTCACCCGCGGGCCAACGGGCGCTGGCGCAGACCAAGCTGATCGACCCGATCGCGAATGACGGGGGCGGCAGCGACAGCGACGAGACGCTGACCTTGCAACGCCTCATCGCACTGGGCCCGCCGCTGCTGGTCGCGACCGACACGATGAAAGCCGCGCGGTTTCTGGAGCGCTGGCGCGATACCTTTGCGCAATGAGTGGCGGAGGGGCGGCTCAAGCGGAGACACGCTCCATCTGAAAGGGTGTGCGCCGGTCCGTGGGATGGCGCACGCGACCCTCGGGCTGGGCGGTCAATCCCCGCCACGCCCCTCCATTCGCCGAGCGGCGCGCGAATGGCAGATGCGCCAGCCCGCCGGGACGTAGCGGGCGCAGTCTCGGTTACACCGCCTCCAGCGCCACGGCGATGCCCTGACCCACGCCGATGCACATCGTGGCCAGCGCCCGTTGGCCCTTGCGGCGCACCAGCTCCAGCGCCGCGGTGCCGGTGATCCGCGCGCCCGACATGCCCAGAGGATGTCCCAGAGCGATCGCGCCGCCATTGGGGTTCACGCGCGCATCGTCATCCGCAATGCCGAGATCGCGCAGCGTGGCCAGACCTTGGCTGGCAAAGGCCTCGTTCAGCTCGATAACATCGAAGGCGTCCTGAGCGAGTCCCAGCCGCGCCATCAGCTTCTTGCTGGCAGGAGCGGGTCCGAAGCCCATGATCCGGGGCGGCACGCCAGCCGCGGCCCCGCCCGAGATCTTCACCAGTGGCGTCAGCCCATGTTTGCGCACGGCCTCCTCGGAGGCGATGATCAGCGCCGCCGCGCCATCGTTCACGCCGGACGCATTGCCCGCCGTGACCGTGCCGTCGGGGCGCACGATGGGCCGCAGCTTGGCCAGCGCCTCAAGCGTCGTGCCGGGGCGCGGGTGTTCGTCACTGTCGACCACGACTGGATCTCCCTTGCGCTGCGGTATCGTGACCGGGGTGATCTCCTCGGCCAGACGGCCCGCCTCCATCGCCTTGGCAGCAGCCTCCTGCGAGCGGACCGCGAAGGCGTCCTGATCTTCGCGGCTCACGCCGAAATCATCGGCCACGTTCTCCGCCGTCTCGGGCATCGAGTCGACACCATGGGCTTCTTTCATCAGCTTGTTCACGAAGCGCCAGCCGATGGTCGTGTCATAGACCGCATTGGCGCGGCTAAAGGCGGCCTCGGCTTTCGGCATCACGAAGGGCGCGCGCGACATGCTCTCGACACCGCCCGCGATCATCAGATCGGCCTCGCCCGCCTTGATCGCACGGGCTGCGGTAATGATCGCATCCATCCCGAGCCGCAAAGCCGGTTGATCGTGGTCCCCGGCACGTTCACCGGCAGACCCGCGAGCAGCGCCGACATCCGCGCCACGTTGCGGTTGTCCTCGCCCGCCTGATTGGCGCAACCGAAGATCACGTCCTCGACCGCCTCCCAATCGACACCCGTGTTGCGCGCCATCAGAGCTTTCAGCGGGATCGCCCCCAGATCGTCGGCGCGGACAGGTGCCAGAGCGCCGCCGAAACGGCCGATCGGGGTTCGGATATAGTCGCAGATATAAGCGTCACGCATCGGCCAACTCCTCGGGACAGATCAGGTCACCCACCTCGCCCTCGACATGGAGGGTCGCGCCGGTGACGGATTGCAGCTCCTCCATCGAGATCGCGGGGAGCTTTTCACGCAGGACGAAGCGGCTATCGACCACGTCCACGACGGCGAGCGACGTATAGACGCGGGTCACGCAGCCCACGCCGGTCAGCGGGAAGGTGCAGGCCTCCACCAGCTTCGGCTGGCCCTTCTTGGTGACGTGATCGGTGATGATGGCCACGCGTTTCGCGCCATGCACAAGGTCCATAGCCCCGCCCACAGCCGGCACGCCTTTCGGTCCGGTCGACCAGTTCGCCAGATCGCCCGTTTCGGCCACCTGGTAAGCGCCGAGGATCGCCACGTCGAGATGCCCGCCCCGCACCATTGCGAAGCTGTCGGCATGGTGGAAAAACGCGGTGCCGGGCTTCAGCGTGATCGCCTTTTTCCCGGCATTGATGAGGTCCCAGTCTTCCTGACCGGGCTCGGGCGCGCGACCGAAGCCCAGCACGCCGTTTTCGGTATGAAAGATCGCCTCGCGGCCCTCAGGCTGGAAGCGCGCGACCATCTCGGGAAAGCCGATCCCGAGGTTCACATAGGCGCCGTCCTCGATGTCCTGGGCGGCGCGCCAGGCGATCTGTGCATTGGTCAGTTTCTGGGTCATGGGTGATGGGCTCCGGCGCGGTTCAACTCTTCTTCCTGGGCGGGATTGGCGACCTCGACGATCGCGTCCACGAAGATGCCCGGGGTGACGATGACTTCCGGGTCGATCTCGCCCGGCTCGACCGCCTTGCTCACCTGCACGACGACCTTGTCTGCCGCCGTCGCCATCAGCGGCGAGAAGTTCCGCGCGGCCATCCGGTAGGTCAGGTTGCCAAGCGCGTCGCCCTGCTCGGCCTTGATCAGCGCGTGATCGGCCTTGAGCCAGCGCTCCATCACGTAGTCGCGGCCGTCGAATTGCTGCACCGGCTTGCCCTCGGCCAGATCGGTGCCCACGGAGGTCGGCGTGAAGAAGGCCGGAATGCCCGCACCACCCGCGCGGATACGTTCGGCGAGCGTGCCCTGGGGCACCAGTTCCAGCTCGATCTCGCCCGCCAGATAGCGTTCGGTAAACACCGTCGGATCGGCCGAGCGCGGGAAAGAGCAGATCATCTTCTTGACCATACCCTGCTCGATCATCGCGGCGATGCCGACATGGCCGTTGCCTGCGTTGTTGTTGATCACGGTCAGCCCCTTGGGCGATCCGGTCTCCAGATAGCGGTCGATCAGGGCGTGGATCAGTTCGATCGGCGCCCCCGAGCCGCCGAAACCGCCGACCATCACCGTGGCGCCGTCTTGAATATCGGCCACGGCCTCGGTCAGCGAGGAAAGTCTCTTGTCCATTTGCGGTCCTCCTGAGGGCTTGGATTTAGACCTGCGTGGGACGGCTTTCCACGGATTTCGTGCGCATCTTGACATTTGTTCGCATCGCGCGAAAACCTGTTCGCATGTTGAACAAACCGACCGATTTCATCGCCTCTTTCGCCAAGGGGCTACGCGTCATCGAATGTTTCGGGGCCGAGACGCCGCGGCTCTCGATTGCCGAGGTGGCGGAGGCGACGGGCTTCGACCGGGCCACGGCGCGGCGCTGTCTGCTGACGCTGAATGCGGAAGGCTACGCGGAATACGACGGCAAGTTCTTCACGCTGACGCCGAAGGTTCTGCGGCTCGGGATGGGGGCGCTGGCCTCGCTACCGCTGCCGCAGATCGTGCAGCCGTGGCTCGATCAGCTGACCGATCGGATCGGGCAGAGCTGCTCGGTCTCGATCCTCGACGGGACGGAGATCGTCTATCTCGCGCGGGCGGCGCAGAGGCGGGTGATGTCGATCGGCTTGATGCCGGGCTCGCGCCTTCCGGCGCATTGCACCTCGATGGGGCGCGTGTTGCTGGCCGCCCTGCCCCCGGAGGACGCCCGCGCAGCCGTGGAGGCCTCGGACCTGACGCCGCGCACGGCCTATAGCCTCACAGATCCGGGCGAAATCCTCGCGCGCATCGATCAGGTGCGCCGCGACGGCTATGCGGTGATCGATCAGGAGGTGGAGATTGGGCTGCGCTCCATCGCGGTGCCGCTTTACGACATCCATGGGCGGGTCGTGGCCGCGCTCAATACCGGGATGGCGGCGAGCGCCGATCCGGCGGAGACGCTGATAGAGACCTATCTGCCGGAACTCACGCGGGTGCAGACGGGGCTGCGGCGCGTGCTGCGCTGAGCCTCACCCCGCCACGGTGATCTCGGTGTCCCATTGCGCGCAAAGCGCCATGAGCGCATCCGGCAAGGGCTTGTCGATGAAAACCCGGTCGATGTCGGAGAGCGAGGCGAGCCGCACCGGCGCGGAGCGTTCCAGCTTCGACGCGTCGGTCACCAGAAAGCTCTGCCGCGCCTGCCGCAAGATCCGGCGGCTGACGCGCACTTCGGCGAGATCGTAATCGAGCATGTCGCCGTCGGAATCGAGCGCGGAGGTCCCGATCACCGCGAAATCGGCTTTGAATTCGCCCATGAAATCCGCCGTCAGGTCACCCACCAGCCCGCCATCCGAGCGGCGCAGATTGCCGCCCGCGACGAGGATATCGCAGCTCTCATTGGCCAGCAGGATATTGGCGACATTGATGTTATTCGTGACCACGGTGATGTTGCGGTGATGCAGAAGCTCTCGCGCCACTGCCTCGGTCGTGGTGCCCAGCGTCAGCACGATGGAGCTGTTGTCGGGGATCGCCTGCGCACAGGCCCGCCCGATCGCCGCCTTCGCCGCCTCGTTCATCCGGCGGCGCTCTTCATAGGCGAAATTCACAACGCCAGTGCGGATCACCGCCCCGCCATGCACGCGTTCCAGATGCCCCGCTTCGGAGAGCTCCGTCAGGTCGCGCCGGATCGTCTGGACCGAGACATTGAAGCGTTCGGCCAAGGCTTCGACCACCACACGGCCCTCGTCGCGCGCGATCTCGAGAATTTCGGACTGTCGGAAATTGAGCGCCATCCTGCCCCCCTTTTGGGTCTTGCTGCCACAGGTTACCGACAAAGTCATGTCTTGGCAGTGTTTTTGTGTGAAATCACCGGAGGCCGTGTGGCGCGGTCAGTTCAGCTTCAGCCCCGAGATCCGGGCACGGATCGCGCTGTCGGTGTCGTCGCTGTCTCCTGACAGCGCCAGCCCCACGAGCTGCGTCGGCTGGCCCCCGAAGGCGCGCTGGTAGTCGCGCGCCAGATCGACGCTCTCGGAATGCGATCCGGTGCCCGCCGGGCGGAGCACCACCGTTTTGCCGCGCGCACCCAGATAGGGCGACGGCAAGAGCGCCCCGCGCCCATGCGCGCCACCCCAGACATACATCAGCACCCGCGCTTCCTTCACCGCCAGAAGCTTGCGGATGCCCGCCCCCTGATTGGCCCGGGCGACCGCCTCTGGCATGAAGACGAAATAGAGCGAGAGGTCGCGATCGTCGCCGCCCTTTCGGTCGAGCTTCGTCGGCGGGACGCTTTGGCTGACCGACCATTGCCACGCGGCCTTGCGCGCGCCCCAATCTGCCTGAGGCAGCGCACGCCAGATCAACGACACCGCCCCGTCCGAGCGCATCTCCACGCCGTTTGGCGATTGTTCCCAGTCATTCGAGGAAAACAGCGAGAACCGCTGCTCGGTCCAGCCACCGAAGATCGAGGCCGGGGCTAGGCCCGGCATCAGCCCCACGCAGAAGCTTGATGCGAGAAAGGCGATCGACAGGCGGCGCATGACACTCTCCTCTTGCTTGGCTGACAGGGCTACGCAGGCAATCGGCGCGCCGGATCACTTGGCCCGGATGATGCCCGCAGGTCGCAGACCGTCAAGACAGGGCGCGCGCGATGCGCTGCAGTTTCGCGACCTGTTCGGCTTGGAGAAAAACTCACCCAACTCGCGAAATGAAAAACCCGGCCACCGGGGCCGGGTTCTTTCAAATCGCTTCTGGCGCGCTCAGCTCAGGCCGAGCTTCTTCAGCCGGTTCTCGCGCAGCCGCGCAAAGTCGTCGCCCGCGTGATAGCTCGAGCGGGTCAGCGGCGTCGCGGAGACCATCAGGAAGCCCTTGCCGTAGGCCGCTTTCTCATAGTCGCGGAACTCTTCCGGCGTGACAAAACGCATCACCGCGTGGTGCTTCGGCGTCGGCTGCAGATATTGCCCGATGGTCAGGAAATCGACATCGGCCGAGCGCATGTCATCCATCACCTGACGGACCTGCGGCGCCTCTTCACCCAGACCCACCATGATGCCCGATTTGGTGAACATCGACGGGTCCAGCTCTTTCACGCGCTGCAACAGGCGCAGCGAGTGGAAGTAGCGCGCGCCGGGGCGCACGCCGGGATAGAGGCCCGGCACGGTTTCGAGATTGTGGTTGAACACGTCGGGGCGCGCCTCGACAACCTTCTCCAGCGCGGCGGGCTCGCATTTGAGGAAGTCCGGCGTCAGGATCTCGATCGTGGTGTCGGGCGAGCGGTGACGGATCGCGCGGATCGTCTGGGCGAAATGCTCCGCCCCGCCATCGTCCAGATCGTCGCGGTCGACCGAGGTGATCACGACGTGGTTCAGGCCCAGCGTCTCGACCGCGTGGGCGACGCGGCCCGGCTCGAACACGTCGAGCGCGTCGGGGCGACCGGTGGCCACGTTGCAGAAGGAACAGCCACGGGTACAGATTTCACCCATGATCATCATGGTGGCGTGGCCCTGGCTCCAGCATTCGCCGACATTCGGGCAGCCCGCCTCTTCGCAGACGGTGACCAGCTTGTTGGTCTTCAGAATGTCACGCGTCTTCTTGTAGCCTTCCGAGACCGGCGCTTTCACGCGGATCCAGTCGGGTTTCTTGGGCTGAGCATTGTCGGCGCGATGCGCCTTTTCGGGGTGGCGTTCACCGGGCATCTTGAGATCGCGCATGATCCATCCTTTCGGAGTGCGGTTGATCGTCACATAAGCCGATTGCGTGCAGGATGCAAATGCGCAGGCCCAAAGGCAGTATTGCACACCGCGCGAGGCTGCGCGATCTGCCCGAGGCCGTGGCAAGCGGACAGAGCGGGGACGAACATTCGCAACGCCGACATCCGCCAACGGCCCTTGTGAAGGTCGCGCGGCGAATGCTGCATCTGCAAAGTCAGCGATTGCGACCGAAAGCGACATCCGTTAGTCAGGCCTCTCTCCAAAACGCAACCTTCCCAACCGATCAAGGAGACCTCCCTATGCTTCCCGGTTCGAAACTGCCCGACGTCACCTTCCACACCCGCGTGCGCGACGAAAGCATCGAGGGGCCGAACCCGTTCCGCTGGCAGGACAAGACCACCGCGGATTTCTTCGCTGGCAAGCGCGTGGTGCTGTTTGCGCTGCCCGGCGCCTTCACGCCGACCTGCTCGACCTACCAGCTGCCCGGTTTCGAGAAGGGCTTCGACGATTTCGCCGAACAGGGCATCGACGCGATCTATTGCCTGTCGGTCAATGACAGCTTCGTCATGAACCAGTGGGCCAAGGCGCAAGGCCTCGAGAACGTGCAGGTGATCCCCGATGGTTCGGGCGAGTTCACCCGCCGTGTCGGCATGCTGGTGCGCAAGGACAATCTCGGCTTCGGTCTGCGGTCGTGGCGCTATGCGGCCGTCGTCAATGACGGCGTGATCGAAGCCTGGTTCGAGGAGCCCGGCCTCGAAGACAACCACGGCGAAGATCCCTATGGCGTGTCCTCGCCCGAGACCGTCTTGAACTGGCTGGTCGACGCCAACGCCGAAGCGGCGGCGTGACCAACTGCCGGCCCGGTTTCGGGCCGGCGCTCTAAGCCACGGGGCGCGCGGCGGCGGTCAGAACCGTCTGCGCGCCTGCGCGACCAGCCCCTCGCCCGCCTTTCGCAACACGCGCACCAGCGGATCGAACCATGCCTCGGCATCGGAGACCTCGCGGGCCCGCACCAGCCGGACCATCCGCGCGGGCTCCTCGTCGAAACGGCTGAGCGCGAGCGTCGGGACGGCGCGCGTTTCCTGCAGGCTCGCGATCTCGGGCACCAGCGTCAGCCCCATCGCCTGCCCCGCCAGCGCACAGAGCGTGCTCAGCGACGACGCACCAAGGTCGATGCGTTGCGCCGCCCGCGTCAGTCCGCACAGCGCGAGCGCCTGATCGGCAAGGCAATGCCCCTCATCCAGAAGCAGCAACTGATCCGGGTCGATCGCCTGCGGGCTGAGGCCGCGCACCATCGTCAGCTGGTCCGGCGTGCCCGCCAGCAGAAAGCGATCCTCGAACAGCGGGACCTCGAACAGTTCCGGTGCCGGGGTGGCGATGATCGCGGCATCGAGGCGGCCCTCGGCAATCTCGGTCAGCAGCGTCTCGGTCGTGGCCTCGCGCAGCCGCAGCGCCCCTTGCGCGCGCAGCCCGGGCAAGGCGGCGGGCAGCAGATAGGGCGCGATGGTCGGGATCACGCCGAGATTGATCTGCCCCAGCCCGCGCCGCGCCTCGGACTGCAGATCGCGCAACTCGCCCGCGACCCGCTCGGCGGTCTCCAGCACCCGCCGACCCGCCCGCGTCAACCGCACGTCGCGCGGGCGGCGCTCGACCAGCGGCTGACCGACCTGCTCCTCCAGCTCGCGGATTTGGACCGAGAGCGCGGGTTGGCTGACATGGACCAGTTCGGCGGCGCGCGAGAACGAGCGCGCCTGGGCGAGCGCACGCAGATAGGTGAGTTGGCGAAGCGTTATATTCATAGTCATTAATTATCGATACTTGAATATTTTTACAATTTCTCTTTATGCGAATGTTGATGGAGGACGCATGCGAAGAGGCCACTCTCCAATTAAAATTCTCGCAGCGACGAAGACGTTGGCCCGCGAACAGTGAAAACGGCGCAAAGATTTTTTTCGCGCCTTTTCTTATATCTTCTAGGCACCTACGGGTCTTAATTGAAGTGATACCTTAACTTTAGCGACCCGTTAGGTTTGAGCATTGGGTGGCGCATCGCGCGTTCACGGCCTCACCGCTCATCCAATCATCGGACTGGCCCCGCCATAGGTCTCGTCGTAATGCCGCTTGAGGCGTTGCAGGGCGATCCGCAGGACGATCTTGCCCGACCGCGCCGACCAGCCCAGCCGCTTCTCCGCCGTCTCCAGCCCTTCGAGGAAACAGCAGCAGCGCAGCGCCATGTCGCCCAGGCCCGGCCCCAGATCGCGCAGTGCCAGCGCCACCCGCTCCCGCGCGGTGTCGGAGCCGCCGCCCATCGCAAGTTCGGGGCGATACTGCCCGCGACCGCCACCGCCGGTCAGGAAGCGTTCCCAGTTCTGCCCGACCCGCGGACCCATCTGCGCCAATTCGAAATCCTCGCGTAGCCGCTCGCCTGCGGCGACCAGATCGGCGCTCAGGAACGGCCGTCCCTGCTTGTCGCGCCGCCGCGCCAGCACTGCGAGCGGGCTCTCGGCGAGATTGGCGCGCACACGGCGCTGTTGCCCGTGGGCGTCGGCGCGCGTCTCCTGGGCGAACTCGCCATGTTGCGCAGCGAAGGGACTGGCGGCGGTCTCCCCGCGCGCGGCCGCCTCTTCTTCTAGCACACGCTTCAGCGCTGCGCGCCCCGCATGCGTGATCTTGTAGCTGGTGACGCGCCCCTCATGGGCCACCTCGATCCAGTCCTTCAGTGCGAAGGCCTGCGCCACCGCCCGCTCCAGCACCGCCGTGCGCACCGTGCCACGCAGCACCACGGCCTTGTCCATCTCGCGCCCCACGATCAACAGCGCGCCCGGCTCGGACAGGCGGCGCAGGATGCGGCGCGTCTCGCGGCGCAGTTGCTCTTCGTTGGCGGGAGTTTCACTAGGGCGGAAAGCTGCAGTCATGGGCGTGTCCTTCTGGAGCACGGTCGGTCCCGGAGCGATAGAGGGATTGGCAGCGCCCGATCCGGCCGCACGGCCGAGACGTTCCAGCGCCTCGTCGACCAGCGGATCATCCCGCCGCGCCTCGATCCGGCGCACGCGGCGCAGGATTGTCGAGGCCGCACAGCCTTCGGCCCGTGCCAACTCCCTGATCGGAATGCCGTCTTCGACATGGCGCAGATAGAGTTGGGCATGTTTGGGCAGCCAGGCGGGAAGTTCCGCCGGGGCCGGTGCGATCGAATTCATACTGTCCCCCAGATTACGCCGGGCAAAGCTCGGCGAGTCCGTCCGGTAACAACCGTGAGTTGCTTTGGTTACCCGTTCGTTAACAAACGGGACGCGAGCAAGAATTCCTTAAACTTCCTAAACAAAGCTTTGCCGGGCGCGCGCTGACGCCGAAATTTGCGCAACACCGTGCGAAGCTGCGTCACGCTCGGGATCTCACCTCAAGGGAGTTTCCGATGACCGCCGCATTTCGCCAGAAAACCAAGCCCGCTCTCCGCCCTTCCGCTCAACTGTATCTCGTCGACACCACGGCACCCGCTAGCGTCGCGTCCGATCCCGTCGCCGGGGTCGCGAGAATGCGTCGCCCGCGCCTGCTGATCCGCGCCGCGCGCTTCGGACTGAGCGATTACAGCCGCAAACGCGACCTCAAGCGTGTGATGCGGATGAGCGAGCTGCCGCGCCCCGGCGCGGCGCTGCGCGCATTGATGGCGGAGGAAATGGCGCTCGATCAGGCGCGGCGCGCGGGCGAGGCCACCTACTCGGTCGCCCGCCATCTTGAACTGCTGATCGCCCTGCTCGCCGAAGCCCGGCTGGCCCGAAAATCGATGTCAGCCTCAGCGTGACTTGAAGAGCGAGCCGAGAACCCCGCGCACGATCGTCTGGCCCGTCTTGGTGCCCAGCTGACGCGCGAGGCTCTTGCCAAAGGTCTCGAGTATCGTATCGGATCGGCTCGAGGATCTGCGCGTCGGCTTCGACTTCGCCGTCGGATCGTAGCGCCGCGCGTTGTTGAAATTCTCGAACCCCGCATCGAGCTCGGAGCGGCCCGCGGCGGTCTTGGCGGCCTTCTCGCGCGCTTCCGCCTCCGCCGCCTCGCGCGCGGCCAGTTCGGCGCGCTTGGCAAGGATTTCCTGCGCCGACTCGCGATCCACCGGCGTGTCATACTTGTCGCCCAAACCGCTTTCCGCAATTACCGCGGCGCGCTCGGTATCGCTAAGCGGGCCGAGGCGCGATTGCGGCGGGCGGATCAGCGTGCGCTCGACCATGCCCGGCACACCCTTCTTTTCGAGGAAAGAGGTGACAGCCTCGCCGGTGCCGACCTCCTTTATCGCGATCTCGGTGTCGAAGCTCGGATTGGCGCGGTAGTTTTCGGCCGCGCGGTGCAGGTCGCGCTGATCCTTCGCGGTGAAGGCCCGCAGCGCATGCTGCACCCGGTTGCCGAGTTGGCTGAGAATGCCGTCGGGCACGTCACCGGGGTTCTGGGTGATGAAGAACACGCCCACCCCCTTAGAGCGGATCAGCCGCGCCACTTGCTCTACCTTGTCGACCAGCGCCTTGGGCGCGTCGTCGAACAGCAGGTGCGCCTCGTCGAAGAAGAACACGAGCTTCGGCTTGTCCGGGTTGCCGACCTCGGGCAGTTCCTCGAACAGTTCCGAAAGCAGCCACAAAAGGAAGGTGGCGTAGAGCTGCGGATTTCCCATCAGCTTGTCGGCAGCAAGGATGTTGATCTGGCCCATCCCGTTCTCATCGGTCCGGATCAGGTCGGTCAGGTCAAGCGCCGGCTCGCCGAAGAATTGCCCGCCGCCCTGGTTCTCCAGCACCAGCAGGTCGCGCTGGATCGCCCCGATCGTCGCGGTGCCGAC
Organism: Thioclava nitratireducens; assembly: GCF_001940525.2. Taxonomy (NCBI): domain Bacteria; kingdom Pseudomonadati; phylum Pseudomonadota; class Alphaproteobacteria; order Rhodobacterales; family Paracoccaceae; genus Thioclava; species Thioclava nitratireducens. The sequence goes on along the minus strand of NZ_CP019437.1, from coordinate 1,893,134 downwards.
ATTGCCGTATTCCAGCGCGATCTCGTCCGCGCGCTCGCCGATATGGCGTAGCATCGCGCGCAGATCATCGAGATCGAGCAACGCCAGCCCCTCCTTGTCGGCGATATGGAAGGCGATGTTAAGCGCGCCTTCCTGCGCCTCGGACAACCCCAGCAGCCGGCTCAGCAGCAGCGGCCCCATCTCGGAGACGGTCGTGCGCACCGGGTGGCCCTTCTCGCCGAACATGTCCCAGAAGACCGTCGGATAGGCGCGGTAGTCCAGATCGAAGCCGATCGTCTGCGCGCGCTCCATGAAGGCGTCATGCAGCTTGGCCTCGGTCGAGCCGGAGGCCGCGATACCCGAAAGATCGCCCTTCACATCGGCCATGAAGACCGGCACGCCCGCCTGCGAAAATCCCTCGGCGAGGATCTGCAGCGTCACCGTCTTTCCGGTGCCCGTCGCGCCCGCCACGAGCCCGTGACGGTTGCCGTATTGGAGCTTCAATTCCTGCGGGGTCGCGTAGCCTTCGCCGCCGCCACCAACGAACACGCCCTCTTCGGTCAGAACACCTGTCATTTCGCCCTCGCCAAACAAATCCCGGCTCAGACAATACTATCTTAACCCCTTTGCGCCAGTGTGATCCTGCCCTCGGGTTACGCTTTTGCGCAGACGGGGGCACTTCCTCCCTGTCAGACTGGCCGCGCCCTCCTCGGCGCGGTCTTTTTCTTGCATGCCAAGGGATTGCGCCGCGCGCCTCATCCCCTCACCGCGCGTAACACTTCCTCAACTTTGCCTGTTGACCTGTGAAAAATTACAGCCTAGCGTGGCGTCAATGACGAAGTCGGCCAGTCCGACAGGGGGAAAAGGAAGGGGTCCTGAACGGGCCCCTTTCGCTTGGAAAGCCCCGCTATCGTGGCCCCGAAACGCCCCGTCACACCCGCGCCCGTCGCGGATGAATCGCCCCTCCGAGCCTCTCGGCATTTTCCGCTCACAGCCAGCCCGACGCGCGCGTCCCGGCACCTCACGAAACTGTGGCAGCATGCCGCCTATCCGTGAGCGCGGCTGCCGAATTCATCACTGACAGCGCCGCGGACCCGTGTTAAGCCTTCGCCCAATACGTTTCAGGAGAAGAGTAATATGTCTCAACTGACGAAACCGCTCGCCCTCGCTCTGGCCCTCGGCCTTGCAAGCGGGGCTTGGGCACAAGACACTACGTCGAGCGACACCTCCACGACCCCGTCGGCGGATGCGACCGCAGGCGCAAGCGCCGATGGCACGACGGCCCCGGCTGCGGATGCGACCAACACCGATCAGGCGACCGACGGCCAGACCGCGCCCGATGCGGCTGCGGACGCCCCGACCATGCCCGGCGCCGACCAGCAGGCCCAGAAGCCGCAGGAGCCGCAGACCTACGTCAAGGCGACCTACGAAGACTGGGAGCTGCAATGCGCCAAGTCGCCCGACGGCAAGGATCCCTGCCAGATGTACCAGGTGATCAAGGACCAGAATGGCGGCAACGTGGCCGACATCTCGGTGATCGGCCTGCCCGATGGCAGCCAGGCCGCAGCCGGCCTCACCATCATGGTGCCGATCCAGACGCTCCTGTCGCAGAACCTCGTGATGCAGGTCGATGGCGGCAAGCCGATGGTCTACCCCTATTCCTTCTGCGACCCGCGGATGATGGGCTGCTTCGCCCGTTTCGGTGTCAGCAAGGCCGAACTGGACTCGCTCAAGAAAGGCAGCAAGGCGACGATCACGATCACGCCGCTGGCCAACCCGCAGCAGAAGGTGAAAGCGGATATCTCGCTCAAGGGCTTCACCAAGGCCTTCGAGGAAACCGTGAAAACCAACAAGGAAAATGGCGTTCAGCAGTAAGCTGGATGGATGAGCTTCGGCTCATAACCATTTGAGTTCAAAGACGCCGCGCCCGATCCGGGCGCGGCGTTTTCATATCGCACGCAGCGCGAGAACCGCGTTGAGCCCACCGAAGGCGAAAGCATTGGACAGCGCCGCGCCGACCTGTGCCTTGCGGGCGGTATTGGGCACGTAATCGAGATCGCAGTCGGGATCGGGCGTGGTGTAATTCGCCGTCGGCGCGATCACCCCGTCGCCAAGCGCCATCAGGCAGGCGATCAGCTCCACCGCCCCCGTGCCGCCGATGCAATGGCCGTGCAGCGCCTTGGTCGAGGAAACCGCGACCTGATCGGCCGTCGGGCCTAGCGCCGCGCGGATCGCGGCTGTTTCGATCCGGTCATTGGCCGCAGTGCCGGTCCCGTGGGCGTTGATATAGCCGACCTCTTCAGGCGCCATAGCCGCATCGCGCAGCGCGCCGGAGATCGCCGCGCTCGCCCCCTCGCGCGAGGGCATTACGACGTCACGCGCATCGGAATTCATCGCGAAGCCCGCAATCTCGGCCAAGGGCCGCGCGCCGCGCGCCTCGGCGCTTTCCAGCGCCTCGATCACGAAAACGCCCGCGCCCTCGCCCTGCACCATGCCGTTGCGATCCGCCGAAAACGGGCGGCAGCCATCGGGCGACATCACCCGCAGACCTTCCCACGCTTTCAGCCCACCGAAATTGAGCATCGCCTCAGAGCCGCCCGCGAGCATCCCCTCGGCCATGCCCGACCGCACCATCTGGAACGCGAGGCCGATGGCGTGGTTGGAACTGGCGCAGGCAGTGGCAACGGCAAAGCTCGGCCCCTGCAGCCCGTACCGGATCGAGAGGTGCGAGGGCGCGGCATTGGCCATCAGCTTGGGCACCGTCAGCGGATGCACGCGGTTCTTTTGATCTGCAAAAACAGCGCGATAGGCGTTATTCGCGGTCGTGTGCCCGCCGCCTGCGGACCCGATGATGCAGCCCCAGGCCGCGGGATCGGGGGCGCGCTCCAGCCCGGCTTGAGCCATCGCCTCCGCCCCCGCGACCAGCGCGTATTGGGTGAAAGGATCGTATTGCGCGAGCTGCGCCGAGGTGAAGCGGCTGGTGGCATCGAAGCCGTGGATCTGGCCGCCGATGCGAATGCTCAACCGCTCCACATCAACGAAGGAGAGCGGCCCGATACCGCTGCGCCCCTCCGCCATGGCCGTCTTGGTTGCCGCAACGCCCTCTCCAAGCGCGTTGATCGTGCCCGCGCCCGTGATGACGACCCGCCGCATCAGGCGACGGCGGTCGAGGGTTTGCCACCCGAGACGAGACGCTCCACCGCGCCGACGATCGCCCCGATCGAGGACATGTCGAATTGCGAGGCGGCGGGCTCGTTGGCGTTGAAAGGCACCGAAACGTCAAACGTCTCTTCGATGGCGAAGATCACCTCCACCAGACCGAGACTGTCGAGCCCCAATTCGTCGAGGGTCATTTCGGGCGAAAGCTCGGAGGGCTCACGAAGGGCTTCGCGGGCGATGATCGAGAAAACCTGGTCTTGCACGTCTGGCCTCATATCTGGCGTTACTCCGTGCCGCCTTTTTGCGTGAGTTTCGTAACAGTTTCTCGAAGCTCGGCCATTTGCGCAAACAATCTCGGCAGTCTGCGCAGAGATTTGTTGATCTCGAGCTGCGTTTCCATCTTCACCGCCGGGCTGCCCCAGATCGTGCGGCCCTTCGGCACGTTGGTGTAGATATTGGTCCCGCCCGCCGCGATCACGTCGTCGCCCACGGTGATATTGTCCGACACGCCGCATTGGCCTGCGAGCACCACGCGGTGCCCGATCCGGGTGGAGCCCGCGACACCGACCTGCCCGCAGAGCAGGCAATCCTCGCCGACCTGCACGTTGTGACCGATGTGGACGAGGTTATCGAGCTTGCTGCCCGAGCCGATGGCCGTCGCGCGCACGGTGCCACGGTCGATGCAGGTATTGGCGCCGATCTCGACATCGTCGCCGATCTCGACCGTTCCCAGAGAATGGATGCGGGTCCATTTCTGCTCGGTGATCTCTTCGCGCTGCTCGAGCGTTTGGCGGATTTCCTCGACGCCGGAGGGATCGGGCGTGACGAAGGAAAACCCGTCCGAGCCGATCACCGCGCCGGGCTGGCAGACGAACCGGTCGCCGATCACCACCTGCGCGCCGATGCGCACTCCGGCATGGATCAGCGCCTCGGCCCCGATCCGGGCGCCCTCACCGATCGTGACCTGTCCGACGATGCGCGCGCCCGGGCCGATCCGCACGTCCGGCCCGACGATGGTGAACGGACCGATGGCCGCGTCCGCGCCGATCACGGCGGTCGGGTCGATCACGCAGGAGGGGTGAACGCCGGAGGCGATCGAGGGGCCCGGGTCGAAGGCTTTCGACAGCCCCGCCATCGCGAGCCGAGGCCGGGTCACGAAAACCGCGGCCTCGAGCCCGTAGGCGCGCCAATCCGCGCCTTCCCATACCAGCGCGGCGCGGGCCTTCCCGGCTTGCAGACCTTCGGCGTATTTCTCGCTCATCGCCAGCGCGATCTGGTCGGGCCCCGCAGCGGCGGGCTCGGAAGCTCCCGTCACCTCGATCGTCAGGTCGCCTTCGGCGCGGGCCTCCAGCGCCTTCGCGATTTGCTCGATTGTCTGGGACATGGCCGATCCTCTCATGGTCGCTTGGGGGCGGGAGTACCGCCCCCGTTGCCAGAGATTTAGCTGTCCTGCGTACCCAATTCCACCCCGGCCTTTTGAAGCGCGTCGAAGAGGATCGCGTCACGCCCGTAGACGTCGCGGCGATACTCGACATGGCCGGTCGCGGTCGGCCAGGCGGTGAAGTAGGTCAGGTGCACGGGAACGTGCTTTTCCAGCGGCACCACAGTTTCGCGCCCCGAATTGAGGATGCGCTTGAACTCCGCCTCGGGATTGTCGCTTTGCGCGCTCAGAAGGGTATACGCCAGATCGAAGGGGTCGCCGACGCGCACGCAGCCGTGGCTGAACGCCCGCGTCTCCTTCTGGAAGAGCGATTTCGACGGCGTGTCGTGCAGGTAGATATTCCAGCGGTTCGGGAACAGGAATTTCACCAGCCCGAGCGCGTTGCGGCTCGATGGCGGCTCTTTCATCGCGAAGGGGAAGTTGCTCGCATTATAAGCCACGAAATTCACCGCCGAGCGTGGCACGACCCGGCCTTGGCTGTCGATCAACTGAAGCTGGCTCGCCGCGTTCGGATTGCGCTGCATCTTCGGCAGATATTCCTTGGTCACGATCGAGCGCGGCACATGCCATGCCGGGTTGATGACCATCCGCTCCATTTCGTCGGAGAACTCCGGCGTGCGGCGATCCGAGCTATTCTGCCCGACCACGGTGACCGAGCGGAAAATGGTCTTGCCATGATCGACCACGCGAACCGAAAAATCGGTGATGTTGACCCAGACGTAGCGTTGCGAGAAATCGATGCCGTTCATCCAGCGCAGACGTTCCATCGCGACGAGGATGGATCTCATCCGCGCCTCCGGGCTCTTGTTCAACTCGCCCAGCGTGCTCGGCCCGGCGATGCCGTCGGTCGCGAGCCCCTGATCGGCCTGGTAGGCCTGCACCGCCTTCTGCATATCGGCGTCGTAACTCGCGCTGGCGGTGCGGCCCAGATACCCCATCTTCTGCAGCCGGTTCCGAAGCGCGATCACGTCCGGCCCGCTGTCGCCGGGCTCGAGCTTGGAGCCGGGCACCGTCGGCCCCCAGCCACCCGCTTCTATCTGATGCTCCAGATCGAGACGCGCTTTCACGAGCTGCGCATATTGCGGCATCTGCGGAGCGAGTTCGCGCAGGAACAGCGCGGGGTTCGTCGAGGCCGCGAAGGCAGTGATCCGGGCCTCGGGATCGGCGCGCTTGGGTTCGCGCTTGATATCGGAAATCACGCTGTGCGGATCGAGCACGCCATGCGACAGGTCATGCGCGTAATCGAGGAAGATCTGGCTCATCTTCACTTCGAGCAGACCGCGCTGGCGCTCGGACTGGACGGCGGCGAAGGCGACACGCAGACCCGCGGGATCGTAATGCGCGGTCGGCAGCCCCTGCAGGCTCGACAGGTCGAGCGCACGCATGAAGGCCGCGCGGCGATCGGCATCCCCGGCGGCGGTCCAGATCGGTCGGTAATCGCGCGCGGCGTAGAAGGCGGCGAGGGCGGGAGTCTTGGCGGCGGCTTCGGCGACAGCTTGGGTGAATCCCGAGAGTTCGACCCCTGCCAATGGCGACATGGCCCCTTGGGCGGCGATCTGGGCAGTGCCTTGCGCCTGGGCGCCGGCGGCGAGCGTAGCCAGCGCGAAGGCCAGCCCTATCTTACGGAAATTGCGCGTCATGGCGTCTTAACCCCTGCCCGGACCCTTCGTTCCAGATGTTCCAAACTTACCCGCAACTGTCCAGCGAAGCGTTGCCTGCGCGCAACGAATTGAGCCGAGGCCCGAGGAAAGATGCAGGCGCGCAACAGCGCCTTTCCTCCACCCGGGGCCGCGGCCTCGCGCCGCTCCCACATGGCTGTGAGGAGATTTTTACTACCGGCAGGCGAATTTTTGCCGACCCGCCTCGTTATGGCAAAGATGCATCAGTTCCGTTCTTTATCGATTAATCGGTCTATGCCATAAGAAGTGAGAAGTTTGGGTCTACCATCCCTCAACCGCCCGAAACAGGGCGGGTAAATCGAGAGACAGGCGAACACAGGAACTTGCTATGACGACGATTTCCCGGCGCGGCCTTCTGGGCGCATTTGCTGCGACCATGGTGACGGCAGCCCCCACCATGAGTAACGCTTTCGGTCTACTCAAGGGCGCTGGGGATATCCGACGGATCAAGATGTATAACGGTCGTACCGGCGAGACGCTCGACACCGTTTACTGGATCGAAGGCGAGTATATCCCGGACGCGCTGAAGGAAATCACCTACTTCGCCCGCGACTGGCGCACCAACCAGCTGAAAAACATCGACGCGCGCACCGTGGACATCGCGGCGGCCGCACACAACCTGATGGAATCGAACGAACCTTACATGCTGCTCTCGGGCTATCGCTCGCCCAAGACCAACGCGATGCTGCGCGCCCGCTCGAAAGGCGTCGCGAAGAACTCGCTGCACATGAAGGGGCTGGCGATGGACCTGCGGCTGAAGTCGCGCTCGGTCAGCCAGATGTACAAGGCAGCGACCGCCTGCCATGCCGGCGGCGTGGGCAAGTACTCGCGCTCGAACTTCGTGCATATGGATTGCGGTCCGGTGCGGCACTGGGGCTCCTGAGCCCCGCCTGCACCGTCTAGGCCACCCTGAACGCCGCTTATTCGAGCGGCGTTTTTCTTTGCGTTCTCGCGCCCGAACCTGCGCTCACAAAAACTGGATCGCGCGTGAGAAATCGTAGAGGAACGTGCGCCCCCGTCTCCGGATTGTCCCTGAGCTGCGATTTCGCAGCCCGAAGGCACCTGCAATCCGAGGAGTTTCCCGATGCGCTATCCCGCCCGCCTCGTCATCCCCTATTTCGCCGCGATCGCGCTTGGCAGCACCATGGCCTATGCCGCCTCGGACGATCCCGGAACCGGCTCCGGTCAGACCGAATGGATCAACCCGGTCGTGAAGGATTACGGCAAGATGCATCCCGTGCCCGATGGCGCGCTGACCCCTGACCCGAAAAAGGACTGGAAGATCGTCTTCGACGTCGGCGGCGACAAGACGATGGAAGACGGCGTGAACGCGGCGCTCTGGCATGTCGCGCGCGCGGTCAACGTCTACGGCAATGCGGGCGTCGACAAGGCGCATCGCAAGTTCGCGGTGGTGCTGCACGGCGCGGCGACCAAGCTCGCCCTCTCGCCGGAAGCGTATAAGAAGAAATTCGGTAACGATGATCCAGACACGAAGCTCAAGAAGGAGCTCGCGGAGGCAGGCGTCACGCTCTACGTCTGCGGGCAGGCGCTGGCCGATCACGGCTTCAGCGAGGATCAGGTCGGGCCGAATGTGGATGTGGCGCTCTCCGCGCTGGCGGCGGTTCCGGTGCTCGAGAGCCAAGGCTACCAGCTTTTCCCGATGTAACCGCGCAGCAAAGGCGGACATGAAAAAACGCGGGCAGTTTTCGCTGCCCGCGTTTCTTTTTGTCTTGGCGGCGCGGGACCGAAGGCCCCGGCCCCTCGGCTCACATGCTGCCGGCGCCCATACCCATCCGGCTTGCCAGATCGGCCAGCACCCAGACGGTGCCCGCGGCCATAAGGATGATGAGCAGGAAGGTGAACAGCACCAGATACAGGTCCGGCCGCGCCTCTTTCGAGAAATCGAGGTGCATGAAGGCCCAGAACTGGATCACCAGCTGCGCGATGCCGAGCAGCCCCACGAGGGACCATGCGACACCGACCGAGAACATGCCGCCCGCGACGATCACGACGCCTGCGAGCGTCAGGACCACCGAGAGGGCGAAGCCCCAGACATAGCGCGCCATGTCGTGCTTGTACTCAGCCGAGTCCATGCCGACGTCGGAGTTGATATAGTCCATCACAGCACCCCCATCAGGTAGACTTTCGTGAACAGCGCGATCCAGACGATGTCCAGCATGTGCCAGAACAGGCCCAGACGCACGAGGCGCGACTTGATCAGGTCGTTCATCCCGAAGGTCTTCATCTGAACCATCAGCAGGATGCCCCAGATGATACCCGAGGTGACGTGCAGACCGTGCAGACCCACCAGCGAGTAATAGGCGGTCAGGAAGCCCGACACTTGCGGCGTGTTGCCCTCGGTCCAGAACTCGTGGAATTCGTAGAGTTCGATCCCGAGGAAGATCGCGCCGAGCGCCAGCGTCAGGACGAGCCAGCCCACGGTGCGCTTCATCGACGCGCCGTATTTCATCCCCAGCGTGCAGATGCCGAAGGTGAAGGTCGAGATCAGCAGCGCCATCGTCTCGATCGTGGGCAGGCCGAGGCTGAACAGCTCATGCGGGCTCGGCCCGTTCGCGATGCCGTGCCATTCGGCATCGGCGTAGTTGGCGATCATCAGCGAGAAGGCGATGAGATCCGACATCAGGAAGATCCAGAAGCCGAAGATCACCGTGCCCGTCTTGTCGTGATGGCCGTGATCGTGGGAGGCAGCGTGCGCTGCCCCCGTGTTGCTCATAGTTGCACTCATACCTGCGTCTCCATGATCAGGCCGCGGTTCTTGGTGGTGAACTCATCGTCGAGCCGGATTTGCGGCGTGGTTTCGACGAGGCGCTTATGGGCTTCATAGCCCTCACGCAGTTCTTCCGCAGTGATGGTTTCTTCCCAATCGGTGTCGTAGGAGCGGATCAGCACCAGCACCCACATGGCCACGAAGCCCACCGCCGCGATCAGCCACATCTGGAAGATCATGGCGAACGCGAAGAGCGTCGCGACGAGGCCCACGAGGAAGGGCATACCGGTCGGCTTCGGCAGATGGATGTCGACGAACTCGGTCGGATCCATGATCCGCTTGCCCGCTTCCTTCGCATCGACCCACGGCTCGCGCGAGGTCATCGCGGGAATGGTGGTGAAGTCGTATTCCGGCACCGGGCAGCCCAGCGACCATTCGATACCACGACCGTCCCACGGATCGCCCGCCGGCACCATCAGGCTCTCACGGTTCTTGACCGAGACCCAGATCTGGATGACCTGCGCGATCAGACCCGCCAGCACGCAGAGCGCGCCGAGCATCGCGATCACCAGCCACGGGAAGTAAGCCGGCTCGGTGAAGAAGGCCATGCGGCGCGGCGCGCCCATCAGGCCGATCGCGTAGAGCGGCATGAAGGCCCCGTAGAAGCCGATCATCCACAGCCAGAAGCTGCGACGGCCCCATTTCTCGTCCAGGCGGAAGCCGAAGCAGAGCGGGAACCAGAAGTTCACGGCCGCGAACATACCGAACAGCAGGCCCGGGATGAGCATGTTGTGGAAGTGCGCCACCAGGAACAGCGAGTTGTGGGTTGCGAAGTCGATCGTCGGGTTGGCGAGCATGACGCCCGTGATCCCGCCGATCACGAAGGTGAAGATGAAGCCGGTGGAGAACAGCATCGCGGTCGAGAACCGCAGCTTGCCGCGCCACATCGTCAGCATCCAGTTGAAGACCTTCACGCCCGTCGGCACGCCGATCGTCATCGTGGCGATCCCGAAGATCGCGTTCAGGTTGGCCGTCTGGCCCATGGTGAAGAAGTGGTGCACCCAGACGGTGAAGGACAGCACTGCGATAGCAATGGTGGCCCAGACGAGCGAGGTGTAGCCGTAGATCTTCTTGCCCGAGAAGGTCGGGATGACTTCCGAGAACACGCCGAAGGCCGGCAGGATCAGAATGTAGACTTCCGGGTGACCGAACAGCCAGAACATATTGGCGAAGTTCATCATGTTCCCGCCTTGGGTGGCGGTGAAGAAGTGGAAGCCCGCCTGACGGTCAAGCGCCAGCATCAGCGAGGCCACCGTCAGCGGCATCATCGCGAAGATCATCAGGATCGCGGTGCACAGCGTCGCCCAGGCGAAGATCGACATGTCGAACAGTTTCATGCCGGGGGCACGCTGCTTGTAGATCGTCACGAGGAAGTTGATGCCGGAAAGCGTCGAGCCCACCGATGTCAGGCCCAGCGACCAGATCCAGTAATCCACGCCCTCGTTCGGCGACAGCTTGATGCCCGTGTAGGGCGGATAAGCGGTCCAACCGCCGGTCTCGAAGTGACCGACGACGAGCGAGGCCATCACGAGCGCAGCACCGCCGATCGACAGCCAGAGCGAAACCGCGTTCATGAAGGGGAACTCCATGTCGCGCGCACCGATCTGGAGCGGCATGACGACGTTGATGACGCCGGTCAGGAAGGGCATCGCCACGAAGAAGATCATGATCGTGCCGTGGGTCGAGAACAGCTCTGCATGGTGTTCGACCGACAGGAAGCCCGGTGCGGGCGAGACCTGCTGGGCGCGCATCACGACCGCCTCGAGCACGCCGCGGATCAGCATGATCAGGGCAAGAACGATGTAGATGACGCCGATCTTCTTGTGATCGAGCGTAGTGATCCAATTGGACCAAAGCGGTTTCCACCAGCCTTTGACGGTCAGCAGAACCATGACCGCGAGCGCGCCGAGCACGACGACGCCGCCGGCGCCGGCCGCGATCCCGGTGGACAGAGACGGCTCCGTAAAGAAGGGAACGATGAAGATATCGTTCCAGTCGAGACTACCAAGAATACTCATTGCGCGTCCCCTTGAGGTTGAATTTGCGAGACATGCAGCTCGTCGCGGATCGCGTCATCGATCTGTTTCTGCTCGGGCGCGTTGTCGGGAAGGATGGCGGCGCCACCATCGGTCAGCATGTCGGGGTTCATAGCCACCTTGTCCCAGAAACCGGTCTCCGGCGGCTCGAAGAGTTCAGGCCCCGACCAGGTCGCGGTTTTCTTGAACTGCTTCTCGAGCTGGGCGAAGGGGTGCTTGGGCTCTTGCAGGAAGGCGTTGAACTGATCCTGGCTCACCACGTCCACTTCGAACTTGTTGAGCGGGAAAGCCGCGCCGTTGAACTGGCTGTTGAAGCCATAGGTCTGCGACGGGTTCTCCGAGGTGGTCAGGTTCATCTTCGTCTTCATGCCGGGCATCGCATAGATCTGGCCCGCGAGACGCGGAATCCAGAAGCTCTGCATCGCGCCGGTCGCGGTCAGGTCGAACTCGACCGGGGTGTTCTCGGGAAGAACCAGCCGGTTCACGGCGGCGACCTTGCCGGGATAGATGAACATCCATTTCCACTCGGAACCGATGACCTTCACATGCATCGGGTCCTTACCCGTCGGCTTGTAGGGGTCTTCGCCCTGCACGTGGCCCCAGGTGAGCCAGCCGACGATGAGGAAGGTGAGCGTGGCACCGCCCCAGATCACGACTTCCGCCCCAACCGAGTGTGCCCAGTTCGGGTCGTACTTGCCCTTGCCGCCATGGCGGCGATAGCGCATCGCGATCCACGGCGTACCGATCAGGATCGGCAACGTGATGGGCAGCATCCAGAGAAAGAAGCTGATCAAGTGCGCGCGTTCTCCGGCCGCGACCGGCCCGAGCGGGGTCATCACCCCGTTCTCCGCGCAACCTGACAGCCATGCAGCCGCGACGGTCAAGAGGACCGGGGCAGCGAGGCGGCTGGGCCGCTTGTAGATTTTTCAAACAACACGGAAATACCTTTCCTATTCCCTCTTCTTGGCGCGGGGGCATAGGGGTCTCTCGGGGGAGGCCGCGAGGGCTCCCATCCCGCGCGTTGCCTTCCACTCTAGGGCAGCGCCCTTGAGGTCAATCGGTCTTGACAAATTGTCGCAGGAACAGACGCAAACATATGAAATATATGCACAATTTCCATCACAGTCCTGCGACACACGAAAAAATTCCCAATAAATAAAGGGGGTTGGGCTTGAACGCGCGCATCGAAACACAGGGGCAAACGGGCCAATCTCTCGCGCTTGTGATACGGCGGTGAGCGATCCGTGAGCAAAATGAGCAACTTAGCCGATCACGCGCGCTTGAGGTCACGCCGGATGTGAGGGGCGTCGCCGGGTGCGGGACTCGCTTTGGAGGCCGGATCTGGCTCTCCTCGGCGCTGTGTCGGACCGGCGCCAAACAAGGTCGCAGCGCGTCGTTTGGGCGACAGGGAAGAGCTTAGAGAGCGGCCGCCCGACGCAGCGCCGGAAGCGAGGAAATCCGTACGCGCCCGCCGGAGATGCGGAAGAGCCCCTGATCGCGCAGACGGCGGATCGTCTTGTTGGTATGCACCAGCGAGAGCCCGAGGGAATCTGCCACGACCTGCTGGGCGAAGGGGAACGGGGCGCTGTCCTTCTCGATCAGACCGACCGCCTCGGCGCGCTCCCATGCGTGCATCACGAACCAGGCGATGCCCTCGTTGGCGTTGCGCTGCCCGACGGAGGCCAGCCAGCCCGAAAGCCGCGTCAGTTCGCGCGTCATCAGCCAAAGAAGCGCAGTGTCGCGATCTGGGCCGTTGATCGCGGGTTGGCGCAGATCGGCCGGATCGAAGCTCGACAGTATTACCGGCGTGAGCGCCTCGTAGTAACTCGCCCCGGGGCCGTGCAGCACGCTCGTGAGGCCGCAGAGATCGCCGGGATAAACCAGCGCCTCGACCTGCCGACGCCCGTCTTCGATCAGAGTATAGCGCATGGCGATGCCGCGCTCGATCCGCGCGATCAGCGGCGTGGACTCGGGCAGAAGCGCCGCGCCCACGGGCACCGCGCGTTGCGAATGGGAAACGTCCGCCAGATTGGCGAAGTCAGATTTTCGAGACAGGTCTTCCAAGCTTGCTCGGTTCCGTTTTGTTAACTTATTCGAGGAAAGCCAGCATCTGCCGCGAAACCGATGAACGCGCTACGTCATAGGACATCGCTGCAGATCTTTTCCGGTATTCCTCTGCGTCACCCTGCGAAAAATCGCTTTTCGCCTATGTGAAAAGCTTCGAGAATCGGTGTGCGGCTGCGGTCGGGCTGGGGAATTACGCCACTACAAATAGTAGCGTGGCTTCCCGGATCCGAGCTCGACGACTCCTATGTCGGCGAGCTTTTCCAGATCTGGCAGTTGGAGAATCCCCTGCGCCCACTGAACCAACCCTTCGCTGCGCAGGCGGGCGAGGGTCTTGTTGGTGTGAACCAGTGACAGCCCAAGCGCATCCGCAAGATCCTGCTGGCGGACGGGGAACGGCATCTTGCCATCGCGCACCAGCCCGGTCTGCATGCCGCGCTCGTAGAGCGTCACGAAGGCCCATGCGAGTGCCTCGCGCGCCGAGCGCTGGCCAACCGTCACCAGCGCATCGCCGAGGAAATGCTCCTCGCGCGCGACCTGCCATGTCAGCATCATCGCGCGCTGCGGCATTTTCGAGAACAGTTCCCAGACCTGTCTGCGGTCGAATACGCTGAGCTTCACCGGCGTCAGCGCCTCGGTCGTATGCGAGGCCACGCCCATCATGATCGCGTCGAGACCGATCAGATCGCCGGGAAAGAGGAAATTGAGCACCTGCCGCCGTCCGTCTTCCAGCATCCGGTAGCGCATCGCCTGACCCTCGAGCAGAGTGAAAAAGCGCTGCGGCTCGTTCCCTTCCATCACCACGGCCTGGCCCGAGGGCATCCGCAGCTCGCCCGCCCGGGCAGCTTCAGTGATCGCTTCTTCACCCGGATCCGGCGCCATGAAGGCGGGATTATCGACGAAGGGGCAATTTCTACAGTTACTTGTCATGCCTTGGCTCACTTTTGCGTCATAAGGCAACGCGGATGGCCTTGGCGGGTTCCTTTCGATCTTCGGGAGGAAGCGAGTGTTTCCCGTTATTTGCCTCACGTTTCCGCCGACAGGCGATCACGATGCTTTGTAGAGCCGAAAACAAGCGGCTAGACGAATTGCGAAGGTATGTCATAGTTAAATGACCCCGAAGATTATGACGTGCATTAAGGTTCACGAGGCCTCTCAGCGCACCGTCGACCGGGACTGACGCCTAAATTTCAGATGCGACGCCGGATCAACTACGATCCCTTCCCCCTTCGAACGCAGTTATCTGCAAGGACAGGATGCTGATGCCCCGGAATATCCAGCACGAACGAAGCGAGAATAGCGCAAGCGATGCCCGCCGCGCGGCTAGGCGGTCCTCGTGACTCTTTGTGCGCCACCTCGGATCGACGGCACCGCGCTGGTTCTCGAAGACGCAATGATCGTGGCATATGACGCAGCCGCGATGCTAAGCGAATTCGGTGCGCGCGACGTGGTCATCTTCGGCACCGTCGATGAAGCGTTGCAGCACATCGCTGGCGGCAACGATATCTCGATGGCGCTGCTCGACATCAATCTCGGCGACGAAACCTCGCTGGAAGCTGCCAAGGCGCTGCGCGAACGCGCGGTGCCAATCCTCTATTCGACCGGCTATGATGAAAAATCCGTGATGATGGATGGTTTCCCTGAAGGCAAAATACTGATCAAACCCTTCACCGACGACGATTTCGCCCAAGCCCTGATTTCGATGGGGTTTGTCGAAGCCTGATCTCAACGCTCCCGGCGCCGCAAACTCTACGCCATGCGCCCAGCGACATCAGTCATGCGTCCAGCGCATACCGGCCAAACATGGACATCCCGCGCAACCTCGCGTTCCTCGTCAGCGGAACACGAGGTCGCACGGCGATGCGAGGCAGAGAGGAGCCCCGCTCCGCGCCATCGCGACCGAACCATCGCGAAGGAGGCGCTTGCTCATGAACCACACGATCCGCAAAGCCCATGCCGGGCTCGCCGCCAAGGTGATGTCCGCCGAAGACGCCGCCGCCCTGATCGACAATGGCGCGACGATCGGCATGTCGGGCTTCACCGGCTCGGGCTATCCCAAGGCGGTGCCGATGGCGCTCGCTTCCCGGATCGAGGCCGAGCACGCGGCGGGCCGCCCGTTCAAGGTGAAGATTTGGTCGGGCGCTTCGACGGGTCCCGAGCTGGACGGCGCTCTGGCCAAGGCCGACGGGATCGAATTCCGCCTGCCCTACAATTCCGACCCGATCGCGCGCGAGCGGATCAATGCGGGTCAGATGAAATATTTCGACATGCACCTGAGCCAGGTCGCCCCGATGGCGTGGATGGGGTTCATGGGCAAGCTCGACACGGCGGTGATCGAGATTTCCGGCTTCACCGAGGATGGCAAGCTGATCCCGTCGAGCTCGGTCGGCAATAACAAGACGTGGCTCGACTGTGCTGACAAGATCATCCTCGAAGTGAACCGCTGGCAGTCACCGATGCTGGAGGGGATGCATGACATCTATTACGGCACCGCCCTGCCCCCGAACCGCGTGCCGATCCCGCTGGTGAAGCCTGACGACCGCATCGGCCAGACCTATTTCGAGGTCGATCCCGAGAAAGTCGTGGCCGTGGTCGAGACCGACGCGCCCGACCGCAACGCGCCCTTCAGCCCGCCCGATGCGGTGGCCGAGGCGATTGCGGGCCATATCCTCGACTTTCTCGGCAACGAGGTGAAACAGGGCCGCCTGCCACGCGGGCTGCTGCCGCTGCAATCCGGCGTGGGCAACGTGCCGAACGCGGTGATGGCCGGGCTGATCGAGGCCCCCTTCGACCAGATGACCGCCTTCACCGAGGTCATTCAGGACGGGATGCTCGACATGATCGAGGCCGGCAAGCTGCGCATGGCCTCGGCCACCGCCTTTTCGCTCTCGCCCGAGAAGGCGCAGTATTTCAACGACAACGCCGCCTATTTCCGCGACAAGCTGATCCTGCGTCCGCAGGAAATCTCGAACCATCCAGAGCTGGTGCGCCGATTGGGCTGCATCGCGATGAACGGGCTGATCGAAGCGGATATCTACGGCAACGTGAACTCGACCCATGTGATGGGCTCGAAGATCCAGAACGGCATCGGCGGTTCGGGCGATTTCGCGCGCAACGGCTATGTCTCGATCTTCATGACTCCGTCGGTCGCCAAAGGTGGTAAGATTTCGGCGATCGTGCCGATGGCCGCCCATGTCGATCACATCGCGCAGGATGTGCAGGTGATCGTGACCGAACAGGGTCTGGCCGATCTGCGCGGGCTGTCTCCGAAGCAGCGTGCCGAGACGATCATCGAGACCTGCGCCCATCCCGCTTACCGCCCGATGCTGCGGGACTATTTCGAGCGCGCCAAGAAGGGCAGCTTCGCCAATCATGCCCCGAACCTGCTGGACGAGGCGCTGAGCTGGCACCAGCGCTTCGTGGAAACGGGGACGATGGAAGAGTGAGGCAATGAGTGGCGGGCCTGAGCCTCGGGTGAGCGCTTCGATCGGCGGGTGGCTTGGCGGTTTATCTCGCAAGCCCGAAGTTCGGTGGTGCCCGCGCTGACATCGCCAATGCGCCCTCCCGGGGGGAGGGTCGGGCGCGGCCCGGGGCTGGTCGCCCCGCGCCGGAGCAAAATGCTCCCGCTTCGCGATTGCGCCCGAACTGGGCGACCAAAGAAGAAAAAGGGGCGCCCGACCGGACGCCCCTTCCCTATCTCAAATCCCGAAAGCTCAGACCTTGAGCGACGGGATGATCTGCTTCTTGCGGCTCATAACGCCGGGCAGCACCACAGTATCGCCCTCGACCGTGGCGTCGAAGCTCTTCTCGGCCACGCCCTTCACCAGATCGTTCGGCACCAGCAGCGTCGCCTCTTCCTTCAGGATGTCGATCACGAACAGGAGCACCTGATCGACGCCGTCTTCCTTCGCGACCTCTTCCATCGAGGTCATCAGCGAGGCCTTCCGGTCCAGCACCATCTTCGGCGCGGTGGTCTCCAGCACGGAAACGCGGAAGGTCGTGCCGTCGACCGGGTATTCCTTGGAATCCATCCGCAGCAGTTCTGCATCGGTGAAGGCGGAGACGTCCGATTTCGCTTCGAACATCTTCTCGGCCAGCTCGTGCATGTCGATGCCCAGATCGCTCGCCAGCGCGTCGCAGACGGCGCGGTCGTGATCGGTCGTGGTGGGCGAGCGGAATTCCAGCGTATCCGACAGGATGCAGCTGAGCATCGCGCCCTTGATGCCGCGCGGCGCTTTCGCCACGTCGTCGCCCATCAGATCGTAGAGGATAGTCGCGGTGCAGGCGAGCGGGCGCATCGTGATGTCGATCGGTCCCTTGGTCTCGATCCCGCCGGTCAGCTTGTGGTGATCGATGATCTGGATGACGTTGGCAGCGTTGATACCGCTCGGCAGCTCGGCGGGGTTGTTGGTGTCGACGACGACCACGTCCTCGCCTTCTTCCACGTCAGAGATGATCTCGGGCTTGTCGAGGCCCCAATGCTCGATGACGAAAGCCGCCTCGGTATTGGGCTCGCCCAGCAGGCAGGGCTTGGCCGGGGTGCCTTTGACTTCGTTGAGATACCACGCCCAGGCAATGGGCGAGCCGGTCGAGTCGGTGTCGGGGGCCTTGTGGCCGAAAACCTTAATCGTCATGGGGAGATCCTCTCGGATAATCAACTGTCGGCGCAGGTTATAGGCGCTGTGTCTGGGCTTGTCACCTAGGGGTCTGGCGATGCGGAAAGAGCCGCAAGCGAGCAACCGGACAGGCGCGGACCGGGGCGGGTCGCCCCGGGGCAAACTGCATTTCGACGTCTCAGCTATCGAGCCGCTCGATGCTCCAGCCGTCCTTCTCGAGCAACCGCAACAACCCCTCTTTACCCGAAAGGTGCAGCGCGCCCACCGCGACCACGACCGGCCCCTGCTTCGCCGCGGCTTCGATCTTGGGCAGCCAGTTGCGGTTGCGGGCGACCATCAGCAGATCCTCGGAGAGCTTCATCTGGCGCTCGACCTCATCGGCATTCATGCCTGCCGTGACGGCCTGTTCGCGCGCCAGTTCCCAGATCAGGCGCGGTTCGCCCCGGAAATAGAGATCGCCCATCGTCACGCCCATATCGTCAGCCAAGGGCGCGCCGATCACTGCCGCGCGGAGCATTTCCAGCGCCTCGGTCTCGGTGATGCCGTTGAACAGCTTGAAGACAGTGTCCCACGGCTCCAGCGCCTCGACCGGCACGCCGTCGGCCTCGGCCTGCGTCATTACCTGCAGGTCCAGACCGCCCTCTCCCTTGGCGAGCTCGGCCGTGGCACAGGGCGGCAGCGACAGCGTCATCGCGACGAAAGCGGGCCGCATCTTCGCGGCGAGGAAAGCGGGCATCCCATGGGCCGCGAGCGCCGCCTTGGTCATGTTCCAGTCCTGCTCGGACATCATCTGTGGCAGGGTCTTGCCGGTCGAGAACATCAGCGTCGGGTCGGTCTGGATCGCGTGCTCCAACCGCGCCTGCTCGTCCGGGCCCGCCTCCACCAGCAGCCGCGACGCTTTCTCGAGCGCCTTCGAGAGCGCCCCGACCAGCTTGTCATGACGCGGATCGGGCAGATGGTAGGTGCCGGCCAGCGTGATCTTTTCCGTGCCCTTGGTTGCAGAAAACAGCAATCCGCGAGAGAAGGGCGCGGAATCGGCGGCGGCGGTCAGCGCCTCCTGCTCGGCCTTGGGCAGCGCGTCAAAGATATTCGTGCCGCGGCACTCCGCCCATGCGGGCAGTGCGAGGCAGAGAGAAAGCGCGGGGGCCAGCAAAGGCCGAAGGAGCTTGGCGAATTTCATGAGGGCGAGAGTGCCACGCGATATGCGTTCCGCATAGAGGCGAAATCGCCGCGCCCCGATCGTTCGAATTGACGCAAAAAATTCGCTTTTCGGTTATTGACAGCCGCCCGCCTCAATGACTAACTCCGCCATCGTTAGCACTCACCAATGACGAGTGCTAAAAGTTTTCGAACCTGGAACCTTTAGGGAGTGACCCAGATGGCATTCAAACCGCTTCATGACCGTGTGCTGGTCAAGCGCGTGGAGAGCGAAGAAAAAACCAAGGGTGGCCTGATCATCCCCGACAGCGCGAAAGAAAAGCCCGCAGAGGGTGAAGTCGTCGCAGTGGGTGACGGCGCGCGCAAGGAATCGGGCGAGCTGATCGCACCGGGCGTCAAAGCTGGCGACCGCGTTCTCTTCGGCAAGTGGTCGGGCACGGAAGTGACCCTCGACGGCGAAGAGCTGCTCATCATGAAAGAAAGCGACATCATGGGCATCATCTCGTAAGGCGCCCTGCTCTTACCGAGATGCCCTGATATCCCAAGAACAACTCAGTCAAGGAGCCAACAAACATGGCAGCCAAGGACGTGAAATTCTCCACCGACGCCCGCGATCGTATGCTCGACGGCGTCAACATCCTCGCCGACGCGGTGAAGGTCACGCTGGGCCCGAAAGGCCGCAACGTCGTGATCGAAAAGTCGTTCGGCTCGCCGCGCATCACCAAAGACGGTGTGTCGGTCGCCAAAGAGATCGAACTTTCGGACAAGTTCGAGAACATGGGCGCGCAAATGGTGAAAGAAGTCGCCTCGCGCACCAATGACGAGGCTGGCGACGGCACCACCACCGCCACCGTGCTCGCTCAGGCGATCGTCAAGGACGGCCTGAAAGCCGTGGCCGCTGGCATGAACCCGATGGACCTCAAGCGCGGCATCGATCTCGCGACCTCGAAAGTCGTCGACGCGATCAAGAGCGCTGCTCGCCCGGTCAAGGACTCGGACGAAGTCGCTCAGGTCGGCACCATCTCGGCGAACGGCGAAGAAGCCATCGGCAAGATGATCGCCAACGCGATGCAGAAAGTCGGCAATGACGGCGTCATCACCGTGGAAGAAGCCCGCGGCATGGAGACCGAAGTCGAAGTCGTCGAAGGCATGCAGTTCGACCGTGGCTACCTGTCGCCTTACTTCGTGACCAACCCCGACAAGATGGTCGCGGAACTCGAAGACTGCTACATCCTGCTCCACGAGAAGAAGCTCTCGTCGCTGCAGCCGATGGTCCCGCTGCTCGAGCAGGTCATCCAGTCGCAAAAGCCGCTCCTCATCATCGCTGAAGACGTCGAAGGCGAAGCGCTCGCGACCCTCGTGGTCAACAAGCTGCGCGGCGGCCTGAAGATTGCAGCCGTGAAAGCACCGGGCTTCGGCGACCGCCGCAAGGCCATGCTGCAGGACATCGCGATCCTGACCGGCGGCCAGGTGATCTCGGAAGACCTCGGCATGAAGCTCGAGAACGTCGGCATGGACATGCTGGGCACCGCCAAGAAGGTGAGCATCACCAAGGACGACACCACCATCGTCGAAGGCGCTGGTGACAAGGCCGAGATCGAAGCGCGCGTCAGCCAGATCCGCACCCAGATCGAGGAAACCACCTCGGACTACGACCGCGAGAAGCTGCAAGAGCGCGTCGCGAAACTGGCCGGTGGCGTGGCTGTCATCCGCGTCGGCGGCATGACCGAAGTCGAAGTGAAAGAGCGCAAGGACCGTGTGGACGACGCTCTGAACGCGACCCGTGCGGCCGTTCAGGAAGGCATCGTTGTCGGCGGTGGCGTCAGCCTCGTTCAGGGCGCGAAAGTGCTCGCCGGTCTCTCCGGTGCGAACTCCGACCAGGAAGCCGGTATCGCGATCGTCAAGCGCGCCCTCGAAGCGCCGCTGCGTCAGATCGCAGAAAACGCCGGTGTGGACGGTGCTGTCGTGGCCGGCAAGGTCCGCGAGAGCGACGACCTGAACTTCGGCTTCAACGCGCAGACCGAAGAGTACGGCAACATGTTCGAGTTCGGCGTGATCGACCCGGCGAAAGTGACCCGCACCGCGCTCGAAGACGCGGCCTCGGTTGCTGGCCTGCTGATCACCACCGAAGCGATGATCGCCGAGAAGCCGGAGCCGAAAGGCGCTGGCGGTGCCCCCGACATGGGCGGCATGGGCGGCATGGGCGGCATGATGTAATCAGCCGTTCCCGCTTCAGGGATCTAATGGGAAGGGGCGCTCCGGAAGGGGCGCCCCTTTTCACATGCGTAAATCGCAGATTTTTATGCCCGTATTGAGCTATGTCACGTGGCCGTGAACGATTGGTGTTACACTTCCCCATCGTCAATTTCGCTGGAAGGCCCCGGTTATGTCGCGCAATTTCCTCGTCAAATCCCTCGCCTGCCTCGCTGTCGCTCTGGCCGCCTCGGTCGCGGCGGCCGAGGAAACTCAAGACTGGCGCTTCGGCGGCGACGCCTATCTCGCGGGCCGCACCGTGAGTGCCACGGGTGAGAACATCCACGATCTTTTCGCCGCTGGTCAGCACGTCACTATGGGTAGCCCGATCACGGGCGCGGCGCATCTCGCGGGCCAGAATATCGTGATCGGCGCACGGGTGGGCGGCGACCTTTATGCGGCGGGTCAGGATATCGACCTCGCGGCCCCGGTCGCGGGTGCGGCGACGCTCGCGGGTCAGGCGCTTACCGTCAAGGGGACGATCTCGGGCAACCTGCGCGCGATGGGGCAGCAGGTTCGGCTCGAGGCTCCTGTCGCGGGCAGCGCGGTCATCGGCGCCGACGAGGCGCTGATCGACGCCGAAATTTCGGGCGATCTCGTGCTGGGAACAAAGACCGTCACCTGGGGCGATGGCGCGACGGTCACAGGCAAGGTTCAGGTCTATACCGACACGCCCGGTGAGGTGACCGTCCCCTCCAGCGTCGCCCCGGCCGAACGGGTGAGCATTCATCAGGCGAAGGAATTCGAAGAGGCGAAGGCACGCCCTGCGCCGGCACGCAATTACCTGATCGAGACCCGCGACTGGCTGGGCGGCGTGCTCGTGGTCGGGATCGTGGCCACGCTTCTCGCGGTCTTCGCGCCGGGCTTGATGGACCGCATGCGCCGGCGCAGCCTCGCCCATCCCTTGCGCGCGGGCCTTGCGGGGTTCGTCGGGCTCTCGGCGCTCGTGGGGTCGATCTTGCTGCTTGCGATGACCGTGATCGGGCTGGTGCTGGTGCCGTTCTCGCTGCTCGGAGTGCTGGTGCTGGGCTTCGGCGGCTATATCGTGGGGATCTGGGTCATCGGCGCGTGGTTGCATGATCTGATCGGGCGCGGCCAGCCGGTCACCCCGGGCGAATGCGCCCTCGCGGCGTTCGGTGGCGCGGTGATCGGCGCGCTGATCTGGATCATTCCGTGGGTCGGTTGGCTCGGCGTGATGGCGATCTTCCTGTTCGGCGCGGGCGCGATCGTGCTTCGGGTGACCGGGATCGGTGCGCGGGAGGCCATGGTCTGACAGACCGCTCCCGCCTCTGGCCATCCCCGGTTTCGCACGCTATCGCTGCGCGAATGACAGGGGGAGGAACCATGACCGATCTGGTGATTTTCGACTGCGACGGGGTGCTGATCGATTCCGAGATCATTTCGGCGCAGATGCTGATCGACGAGCTGGCCACGCTGCAGGTGAATATCGACCTCGATTACGTCGCGCGCCATTTCCTCGGCCGGTCCTATCCCACGGTGATGAAGCAGATCCGCTCCGAGTTCGGGCTTGATCTTCCGGAGGAGTTCGAGGCGCAGTATCGCGCGCGTCTGCTCGACGCGTTCGAACGGGACCTGCGAGTGACTCAGGGCGTGGCCGATGTGCTGGAGGCACTCGACGTGCCATGGTGCGTGGCCACGTCGTCGAGCCTGCCGCGCGCCGAACGCTCGCTCGAAATCGCAGGCCTGCGCGACCGGGTGGGCGATCGGCTGTTCACCGCGAGCGAGGTCGCCCATGGAAAGCCCGCACCCGACCTGTTCCTGCACGCGGCGGAGAAGATGGGCGCGGCCCCTGCCCGCACGCTGGTGATCGAGGACAGCCTCAACGGCATTCGTGCAGGGCTTGCGGCGGGGATGGAAGTCTGGCGTTTCACCGGCGGCAGCCATCTGGCCGGGCGCGACCTGACGCCTCCCGAGGATGCCCGTCCGCATCGCGAATTTGCGCATTTCACCGAGTTCTTCCAGAATGGACTCATCAGGGAGAAAGAGTCGTGAGCCGTATGAATGAGGCCGAAACTTCGCGCGATGACGAGGCGGCACGGGCCGGATGGCTCTATTACGTCGGCGGCATGACGCAGGACCAGATCGCCGCCGAGCTCGGCGTGTCGCGTCAGCGCGCGCAGCGGCTGGTGAGCCGCGCGGTTTCAGAAGGACTGGTGCGGGTGCGGATCGAGCACAAGATCGGCGCCTGTTTGGAACTGGAAGCGGCGCTGATGCGTCGCTTCGGGCTGCAGACGGTGCGCGTCGCGCCGTCGCTGGGTGAACGCGGCGACCCGGCCACGGCCACCGCCGCTTTCGCCGCCACGCTTCTCGAACGGATCCTCGCACGGTCCGAGCCGCAGGTGATCGCCTTCGGGACGGGCCGCTCGCTCTCTGCGATGGTGAACGAGGTGATGCAGCGCCCCGCGACCGAGCACAAGATCGTCTCGCTGATCGGCAACATCGCCCCGGACGGTTCTGCCTCGTTCTATGACGTCATCATGCGGATGGCCGACAAGCTGCGCCTGCCGCATTATCCGATGCTGGTTCCGGTGATCTCGGAAACGGTGGAGGAACGTGCGATGTTCGACCGACTCAAGCCGGTGCAGGCCGTGAAGCGGCTCGCGGCGGAGGCGGATGCGACCTTCGTCGGCGTCGGCCAGCTGGGCGAGGACGCGCCGGTGCACAAGGACGGCTTCGTCACCCTCGCCGAACTCGAGGAGCTGCGCGCGGCTGGCGGCGTGGGCGAGCTCGTGGGCTCGTTCTACGATGCGCAGGGCAACTACATCACCACTCCCACCACGACGCGTTTCGGCTCGTTCCGGATCGAGCCCAAGCGCGACGCCCCGGTGATCGGCATCGCCGCTGGCAGCTCGAAACTGGTCGCGATTCGTGCCGCTCTGGCAGGCGGGCTTCTCAACGGGCTCGTGACCGACGAGCCGACGGCTCAGGCCCTGTTGGAAGACTGACGCCGAAACAAGGCGTTAGAGACGGCGTTCATAATAAATCAAGACATCGCAGTAATTCTTGATTGACAGCTTGGGTTCTGTTTGTGAATATTTTCTCACAGTTTGGGCATATGCTCAGACCGCAAGGGAGGAAATCTATGACTTATACGATCCGGGCGCTCATGGGCGCCTGTGCTCTCGGCGCGCTTGCGACTGCTGCGGCAGCCGAGACCACCATCACCGTCGCAACCGTGAACAACGGCGACATGGTCCGCATGCAGGGCCTGATGGACGACTTCTATGCCGAGCATCCCGACATCAAGGTGGAATGGGTCACGCTGGAAGAGAACGTCCTGCGCCAGAAGGTCACCACCGACATCGCCACTAAGGGCGGCCAGTTCGACGTGCTGACCATCGGCACCTACGAGGTTCCGATCTGGGGCAAGCAGGGCTGGCTCGTGCCGCTCGACGGCATGCCCGACAGCTATGACGTGAACGACCTGCTGCCGCAGATCCGCAAAGGCCTCACCGTGGATGGCAAGCTCTATGCAGCGCCCTTCTACGGCGAAAGCTCCTTCGTGATGTATCGCAAGGACCTGATGGAAAAGGCCGGGATGGAAATGCCCGAGAAGCCGACCTGGTCCGACATCGAAAAAGCCGCTGCCGCGATGACCGACAAGGACAATGAAGTCTACGGCATCTGTCTGCGCGGCAAGGCCGGTTGGGGCGAGAACGCCGCCTTCCTGACCACGATGGACAACTCGATGGGCGGACGTTGGTTCGACGAGAACTGGCAGCCGCAATTCAACACGGCCCCGTGGAAAGAGACCATGTCGCGTTACCTCGACATGATGAACAAATACGGCCCGCCCGGCGCGTCGGCCAACGGCTTCAACGAGAACCTCGCACTGTTCCAGCAGGGCAAATGCGGCATGTGGATCGACGCCACGGTGGCTGCGTCCTTCGTGACCAACCCCAAGGACTCGACCGTGGCCGACAAGGTCGGCTTCGCGCTCGCGCCGAACAAGGAAGGCGTCGACAAGCGCGCGAACTGGCTCTGGGCCTGGTCGCTGGCGATCCCGGCGGGCACCCAGAAGGAAGACGCCGCGAAGACCTTCATCGAATGGGCGACCTCGAAGCACTATACCGAGCTCGTGGCCGAGAAAGAGGGCTGGGCGAACGTGCCCCCGGGCACCCGCACCTCGCTCTACGAGAACCCGAAATATCTCGAAGCGGCCCCCTTCGCGAAGCTGACGCTGGACTCGATCAACGCGGCTGACCCGACCAATCCGACGGTTGACCCGGTTCCCTATACCGGCGTCCAGTTCGTCGCGATCCCCGAGTTCCAGGCGATCGGCACCGCCGTCGGCCAGCAGTTCTCGGCTGCGCTCGCAGGGCAAATCTCCGGCGATCAGGCACTGCAAAACGCACAGAGCCTGACCGAGCGCGAGATGAAGAAGGCCGGTTACATCAAGTAACCAGGCCCCTCCCCGGCCGGGGCGGTCATTTTGGGTCTGACCGCCCCGTGCCTCTTTTTTCAACTTCCGATAACCGGAGCCGGACCGATGTCCACGCAAGCCTCGCGCTCTGCCGCGCGTCTCATGATTTCGCCATCCGTCATCCTGCTGTTCATGTGGATGGCCGTGCCGCTGGGCATGACGATCTGGTTCTCGTTCCAGCGCTACAACCTGCTGATGCCCGGTCAGGGCGGCTTCGTGGGCTGGGACAATTACTATTACTTCCTCACCGATCCCGCCTTCTTCACTGCGCTCAAGAACACTTTGGTGCTGGTGGGGGGCGTGCTGCTGATCACCGTGATCGGGGGCATCCTGCTGGCGCTGCTCCTCGATCAGCCGATCTTCGGCCAGGGCATCGTACGGGTTCTCGTGATCGCGCCCTTCTTCGTCATGCCGACCGTGTCCGCACTGGTCTGGAAGAACATGCTCTACAATCCGGTGAACGGCATTTTCGCCTATATCGCCAAGGCGATAGGGCTACAGCCATATGACTTTCTCGCCCATGCGCCGATGCTTTCGATCACCATAATCGTGGCATGGCAGTGGCTGCCCTTCGCGACGCTGATCCTGCTGACCGCGCTGCAATCGCTGGATTCCGAGCAGTTGGAGGCCGCCGAGATGGACGGCGCGGGCGCCCTGTCGCGGTTCTTCTACATCATGCTGCCACACCTCGCGCGGGCCGCGACCGTGGTGATCCTCATCCAGACGATCTTCCTGCTCTCGACCTTCGCGGAAATCCTTGTGACCACGAATGGCGGGCCGGGCAACGCGTCCACCACGCTGACCTACCTCGTCTATGTCCAGTCGCTGCTGCAATTCGACGTGGGCGGAGGCGCCGCGGGCGGTGTGATCGCCGTGATCCTCGCAAATATCGTCGCGATCTTCCTGATGCGGATGATCGGCAAGAACCTGGAGGCGTAATCCAATGGCGCGCAAAATCTCCAACCGCCGCCGCACGATCATGTCCGTGATCGCATGGGCGCTGGCCTTCGTGATCTTCTTCCCGATCCTCTGGACGATCATCCTGTCGTTCAAGACCGAGGGCGACGCGATCAAGGCGCCGTGGGACGTGCTGACCTCGGCCTGGACCGTCGATAGCTACCATCTCGTTCAGGAGCGCTCGAACTACTTCCGCCACTTCATGAATTCGGTGGTGATCTCGTTCGGCTCCACCCTGCTGGCGCTCATCGTCGCGA
This sequence comes from Thioclava nitratireducens, assembly GCF_001940525.2. Taxonomy (NCBI): domain Bacteria; kingdom Pseudomonadati; phylum Pseudomonadota; class Alphaproteobacteria; order Rhodobacterales; family Paracoccaceae; genus Thioclava; species Thioclava nitratireducens. The sequence continues at coordinate 1,866,303 of NZ_CP019437.1, read as the reverse complement.
TCCCCTCGGCCTGGGCCATGGCCTTCGTGCCGGGCAAGCGCACCAAGGACGTGCTGATGTGGATGCTGTCCACCAAGATGATGCCCGCCGTGGGCGTGCTCGTCCCGATCTACCTGATGTTCCGCGACTGGGGCCTGCTGGATACCCGGACCGGTCTGGTCATCGTGCTGTGCCTGATGAACCTGCCGATCGTGATCTGGATGCTCTTCACCTATTTCAAGGAAATTCCGAAGGACATCCTCGAGGCCGCCCGCATGGATGGCGCGACCTTGAGCGGCGAGATCCTCTACGTGCTGACCCCGATGGCCGTGCCCGGCATCGCCTCGACGCTTCTGCTCAACGTGATCCTCGCCTGGAACGAAGCCTTCTGGACGCTGAACCTGACGGCGGCGAATGCCGCCCCCCTCACCGCTTTCATTGCCGCCTATTCCAGCCCCGAAGGGCTGTTCTACGCGAAACTCTCTGCCGCCTCGACGCTGGCTATCGCACCGATCCTGATCCTCGGCTGGTTCAGCCAGAAACAGCTGGTGCGTGGCCTGACCTTCGGCGCCGTGAAATAAGGAGCTAAACCCATGGGACAGATTACCCTCAAGGGCGTCCGCAAGGCCTTCGGCGATGTCGAGGTCATCCCGCCGCTCGATCTGGAAATCAACGAAGGCGAGTTCGTCGTCTTCGTCGGCCCCTCGGGCTGCGGCAAATCCACCCTTCTGCGCCTGATCGCGGGTCTGGAAGACGTCTCGGGCGGCGAAATCGAGATCAACGGTCAACCTTCGAGCGACCTGCCCCCCGCCAAGCGCGGTCTGGCGATGGTGTTCCAGAGCTACGCGCTCTACCCGCATATGTCGGTGCGCAAGAACATCGCCTTCCCGCTGAAGATGGCAAAGCTGGACGCGGCGGCGGCCAAGGAGAAGGTCGACAATGCCGCGCGCATCCTCAACCTGACCGACTATCTCGACCGTCGCCCCGGCCAGCTTTCGGGCGGTCAGCGCCAGCGCGTCGCGATCGGTCGGGCCATCGTGCGCGAACCGGCGGCGTTCCTTTTCGACGAACCGCTGTCGAACCTCGATGCGGCGCTGCGGGTGAACATGCGGCTGGAGATCTCGGAACTGCACCAGAAGCTCAAGACCACGATGATCTACGTCACCCACGATCAGGTCGAGGCGATGACCATGGCCGACAAGATCGTCGTGCTGCAGGCCGGCCGGATCGAACAGGTTGGCTCGCCGCTGGAACTGTATCGCTCGCCGCGCAACAAGTTCGTCGCGGGCTTCATCGGCTCGCCGAAGATGAACTTCATCGAGGGCGACGAAGCTGCGAAATACGGCGCCGACAGCATCGGCATCCGCCCGGAGCATATCGAGGTCTCGACGACCGAAGGCGCGTGGGAGGGCACGGTCGGCGTGTCCGAGCACTTGGGCTCCGACACGTTCCTGCATGTCGAAACGAAGCATGGCGTGATCAACGTGCGCGGCGGCGGTGAGATCGGGCTGCATTCGGGCGACAAGGTCTACCTGACCCCCGACCTCAACCAACTCCACAAATTCGACGCGCAAGGACAGGCAATCTGATGCGACTGAATGGCAAACGCGCCCTGATCACCGGGGCAGCCCGTGGGATCGGCCGCGCTTTCGCGGAGAAATACATCGCGGAAGGCGCGGAGGTCGTGATCGGCGATATCGACATCGCGCGGGCCGAGGACACCGCGGCCGAGATCGGCGCGGTCGCGCTCAAGCTCGACGTGACCGACGCGGCGAGCATCGACGCCGCGATGGAGAAGATGCGCGCCTCGGGCGGGATCGACATCCTGATCAACAACGCCGCGATCTTCACCGCCGCGCCGCTCGTGGAAATCACCCGCGAGGATTACGCCCGCGTCTTCAAGATCAATGTCGAAGGCACGCTCTTCATGATGCAGGCGGCGGCGAAGGAGATGATCGCGCAGGCCCGTGGCGGCAAGATCATCAACATGGCGTCTCAGGCCGGACGTCGGGGCGAGGCATTGGTCGCGGTATATTGCGCCTCCAAGGCCGCCGTCATCAGCCTTACGCAATCCGCTGGGCTGAACCTGATCGAACATGGCATCAACGTGAACGCGATCGCGCCCGGCGTGGTCGATGGCGAGCATTGGGACGGCGTCGATGCCTTCTTCGCGAAATACGAGAACAAACCCCTGGGCCAGAAGAAAAAAGAGGTCGGCGAGTCCGTCCCCTATGGCCGCATGGGGACCGCCGCCGACCTGACCGGCATGGCCGTTTTCCTCGCCTCGGACGAGGCCGAATACATCGTCGCCCAGACCTACAATGTCGACGGCGGAAACTGGATGAGCTGACATGACACTTTCCAACGACACCCTCTCCGAGCTTCCCGCAGACGTGGCGCGCCCCGGTTACGACCGCGCGGCGCTCACCCCCGGCATCGTTCATATCGGCTGCGGCAATTTCCACCGGGCGCATCAGGCGGTCTATCTCGACGATCTGTTCAATTTGGGCGAAGGCCATGACTGGGCGCTCATGGGCGCGGGCGTTCGACCGGGCGATGCGAAGATGCGCGATGCGGTTCTAGCACAGGACGGGCTCTATAGCGTTATCGAGCTGGACCCGGCGGCGAAATCGGCCCGCGTGATAGGCTCGATGGTTGGTTTTGCCGAAGTAGCCTCCGGAAATGCGCCGCTGATCGCCGCCATGTCGCAGCCCAGCGTTCGGATCGTGTCGCTTACCGTGACCGAGGGCGGCTATTACATCGACCCGAAGACCGGCACGTTCAGCCCGACCCATCCCGACATTCAGGCCGATGCGGCCAATCCGGACCATCCCGAGACCGCGTTCGGCGCGATCATCGCCGCGCTGAAGGCGCGCCGAGCCTCGGGCGTGCCGCCCTTCACCGTGATGTGTTGCGATAACGTCCCCCATAACGGCCATGTCACACGTGACGCGGTTTGCGGACTGGCGGAACTGTCGGACCCGGAGCTAAGCGCATGGATCAAGACCAATGTCGCCTTTCCGAACTCGATGGTGGACCGGATCACCCCCGCCACCGGCCCGCGCGAACGTGCGCTTGCCCAAAGCTTCGGGATCGAAGACGCCGCCCCCGTCACCTGCGAGCCCTTCCGGCAATGGGTGATGGAGGACAATTTCCCTGCGGGCCGCCCCGCGCTGGAGAAAGTCGGCGTGACCTTCACCGATGCGGTCGACCGGTTCGAGACGATGAAGATCCGTATCCTCAATGGCGGGCACGCGATCATCGCCTATGCCGCAGGCCTGCGGGACATCGAATACGCGCATGAGGCGATGGCCGACGATCAAATCCGCGCCTATCTCGACAAGATCGAGACGACCGAGATCCTGCCCATCGTGCCGCCGGTGCCCGACACCGACCTGAACGATTACAAGCAGCTCATCTTGAGCCGCTTCTCGAACCCTGAAGTGGCCGACACGATCCGCCGCCTGTGCCATGACGGCTCGAACCGGCAACCGAAGTTCATCATCACCTCGATCAGCGATTGCCTCGCTCAGGGCCGGGATTGCACCGGGCTGATCCTCGAGAGCGCGCTCTGGTGCCGCTATTGCTACGGCACCAGCGAGACCGGCGCCGAGATCGCGCCGAACGATCCGAATTGGGATCGCCTCGTCGCGCAGTCGAAGCTGGCGAAGGAGCGTCCCGCCGCGTGGCTGGAGATGTCCGAGATCTACGGCGATCTGGCCGAGAATGCCGAGGTCGTGGCGAAATTCACCGCGCTTCTCAATGACGTCTGGGCGCGCGGGTCGCACTCGGTGATCGCGGATTATCTGACGGGCTGACGGCACGCTTGCACTTGCACAAGCTCCCCCTTGCAAAACTCTCGCAAGGATTCGAAATTAAACGGGTGTTCAATTCATCCGGTTGAGGTCGAGCCTTTACCGAAAGTGAGCTCGGGGAGGAGTTTCATGGATTACGCGCTCAGCGAGGAACAGCAGGCCATTTTCGACATGGCTTACGCCTTCGGGCAGGACGAGATCGCCCCCCATGCGGACGCGTGGGAAGAGGCCGGCACGATCCCGAAAGAGCTCTGGCCGAAAGTGGCCGAGCTGGGTCTGGGCGGCATCTACGTCTCCGAAGACTATGGCGGATCGGGCCTGTCGCGCCTCGATGCCACGCTCGTCTTCGAGGCGCTCGCGATGTCCTGCCCCGCCGTGGGCTCGTTCCTGTCGATCCACAACATGTGCGGCGGCATGATCGACAAGTTCGGCTCGGACGAGGACAAGGCGCGCTGGCTGCCCGATCTGGTCAGCATGAAAAAGGTCTTCTCCTACTGCCTGACCGAGCCGGGTTCAGGCTCGGACGCAGCGGCGCTGCGGACCAAGGCCGAGCGCTCGAACGAAGGCTGGGTCCTGAACGGTACCAAGGCGTTCATCTCGGGCGGCGGCTATTCGGATGCCTATGTAACGATGGTACGCACCGGCGATCCGGGGCCCAAGGGCATCTCCACCGTGGTCGTCGAGGACGGCGCGAAGGGGCTCAGCTTCGGCGGGCTGGAGCGCAAGATGGGCTGGAAGGCTCAGCCGACCGCGCAGGTGCAATTCGACGATTGCCACATTCCGGCGGAGAACTTGCTGGGCGAAGAGGGCAAAGGCTTTACTTATGCGATGGCGGGTCTCGATGGCGGGCGTCTGAATATCGCGGCCTCCGCCCTCGGCGGGGCGCAGGCCGCGCTCAACAAGACGCTGGCCTATATGGGCGAGCGAAAGGCCTTCGGTAAATCGCTCGACCAGTTCCAGGCGCTGCAATTCCGCCTCGCCGATATGGAGGTGAAGCTGGAATCCGCGCGCACCTTCCTGCGTCAGGCGGCATGGAAGCTCGACAACAAGACCCATGATGCGACGAAGTTCTGCGCCATGGCTAAACTCTATGTGACGGATGCCTCATTCGATGTGGCAAACCAATGCCTGCAATTGCATGGTGGTTACGGCTATCTTGCCGATTACGGGATCGAGAAGATCGTGCGCGACCTGCGCGTGCACCAGATCCTTGAAGGCACGAATGAAATCATGCGGCTGATCGTCAGCCGCGCGATGCTGGCGGAGCGTGGATGACCGAAGAAACGATGATCGCGAGAAAGGAAGGCCACGCCGGACGGCTGACCTTCAATCGACCCAAGGCGCTCAACGCGCTCGATCACGAGATGGCCATGGCGATCGAGGCGGCGCTCGACGCATGGCGCGACGACCCGGAGGTCGATCTTGTCGTGATCGACGCAGCGGGTGATCGCGCCTTCTGCTCGGGCGGCGACATCGCCGCCGTCTACCGGGCCGGGATCGCTGGCGATTATGCACCGGGACGCGACTTCTGGCGCGACGAATACCGGATGAACGCAAAGATCGCGGAATATCCCAAGCCCATCGTCGCCTTCATGCAGGGCTTCGTGATGGGCGGCGGCGTCGGCGTCGGCGGCCATGCCAGCCACCGGATCGTGGGCGAAAGCACGCAGGTCGCGATGCCGGAAAGCGGGATCGGGCTGATCCCGGACGTGGGCGGCACGCTTTTGCTGGCGCGCGCGCCAGGCCACGTGGGCGAATATCTCGGCCTCACGGGGGCGCGAATGAACGCAACCGACGCGCTCTATGCCGGGTTCGCCGATATGTTCGTGCCCGAGGCCGATTGGGAGGAGTTGAAGACCCGGCTCATCGAGACCGGCAATATCGACACCCTGCCCCATCCGCGCACCCCGCCCGAACCCGGCAAGCTGGAGGGCCTGCGCCCCGAGATCGACCGCATCTTCTGGGCCGAGAACCTCAGCGCGATCGTCGCCAAGCTCGAGACTTCGGGCAGCGAGTTCGCCGAGAAGACCTACAAGACGGTGCTGCGCAACTCCGCGCTGTCGATGGAGGCGACGCTGCGCCTGATCCGCATGACCCGCGCCGAGAACACGATCCGCGCCGCCCTCACCCATGAGTTCCGCTTTACCTGGCGTGCGGCGGAGCTAGGTGATTTTCTTGAGGGCGTGCGGGCGCAGATCATCGACAAGGATCGCAATCCGCAATGGAAATATGCTCTGGATGCGCTGCCGGAAGAGGCGGTCGCGCAGATGCTGGAGCCGCTCGGCCCCGAATGGGCCATCTGGGAGGAGACGACATGAAAATCGCATTCATCGGGCTTGGAAACATGGGTGGGCCCATGGCGGCCAATCTGGTCGCCGCGGGTCACAAAGTGATCGGCTTCGACCTCACCGCCCCGCCGCCCGAGGGCGTGGGTCGGGCGACGACCGCAGCGGCTGCGGCGCAGGAGGCCGAGGTCGTCATCACCATGCTCCCCAACGGCCAGATCCTGCGCGACGTCGCGAAGGAAGTGATCCCGGCGATGCAGGAAGATGCGGTGCTGTGCGATTGCTCGACCGTCGATGTCGACAGCGCGAAAGCGGTCGCGGCGATGGCGGCAGAGCGCGGCCTCGGTTCGCTCGACGCGCCTGTCTCCGGTGGCGTGGGCGGCGCGACCAACGGCACGCTGACCTTCATGGTGGGTGGTGACGCGAAAAGCTTCGAGATCGTGAAGCCCCTCTTCGACGTGATGGGCCAGAAGGCCGTGCATTGCGGCGAAGCGGGCGCGGGTCAGGCGGCCAAGATCTGCAACAACATGATCCTCGGCGTGACGATGATCGCGACCTGCGAAGCCTTCGCGTTGGCCGACAAGCTGGGCCTCGACCGCGAGAAGATGTTCGACGTGGTCTCGACCTCCTCGGGTCAGAGCTGGTCGATGAACACCTATTGCCCGGCGCCGGGCGTCGGCCCGCAATCGCCCGCCGACAACGATTACAAGCCGGGCTTCGCCGCCGAGCTGATGCTCAAGGACCTGCGGCTGAGCCAGCAGGCCGCCGAGAGCGCCGATGCCGACACGCCGATGGGCAAGCTGGCCGCCGCGCTCTATTCGGCCTTCGTGGAAACCGAAGGCGGCAAGGGCCGCGACTTCTCGGCCATGCTGCCGCGTTTCGAAAAGCGCAGCCGCACCTGAATTCCGAGTGGAGGCGCGTCACCGCGCCTCCCGCAGTTAATCCTTGCCGCCTGAGTTCGCGTAACAGTATCAAGTTGCAAGGAAGCTGCGCCACGGAAAGGGCTTTGAATGTTCAAGAACAATGTCGGCGGCATCGACCGCACTCTGCGCATCGTGGTCGGGCTGGCCCTGATCATCGCCTTCTTCATGACCCCGCCCGGCCCCTATCGCTGGCTTTTCTGGGTGGGGCTGATTCCGCTCGGGACCGGGTTGCTGGGCACCTGCCCGCTCTACTCGATGCTCGGCGTCAATACCTGTAAGAAGTAACCCCAGAAGCCTGATTTCGCCCCGAGGGCGAGCCGGACCCCGCCGAATGACCGCGCGTCTTCGGCGGGGTCTTGCTTGTGAGAGGGTTGCGCGTGGATAAAGCCCGATTCCGCGATGGAACGGCTGGCCAGCTACGTTCATTTATATCCCAACACGCGCATGAGGCGCGTCAGGAAAGGAGAGGTCACATGAAACACCTGACCCAGCTTACCCTCGCCGCTGCCCTCGGGGCGAGCCTTCTGCCCGGGGCCGCCCTTGCTGACGGCCATGGCCACGGCAAATGGAAGAACGACCGCGGCCACGCAGAGCGCGATTACAGGGGCTGCCCGCCCGGACTGGCCAAGAAGAACAATGGCTGCCGTCCGCCCGGTCTCGCCAAGAAAAGCTATCGCCACGACGACGAGCGCGACGACGAATGGCGGGACGCGGAGCGCCGTTGGCGCCGCGGTGACCGGATCACCGGCGACTACGTCCTGATCCGCGACCCGAACCGCTACGGCCTGAACGACAATCGCACCTATTGGCGCTCCAACGGCTACGTCTATCAGGTCGACCGCCAGACCGGCGAAGTGCTCGCTCTGATCGGACTCGCGCGTTCGATCCTCGGCTACTGACTTCGCAGACGCAGCGTCAACCGCGACATAGCGCCGCATCTGAACACGAGGCCTTCACGTAAAGTGGAGGCCTTTGTGATTTGACACGGAAATCTCGTAATTTTTTATTAAGCAATAACAGCAACTTACAGCGCGCAACAGCTTTCGCTTCTACGCATGGCGGCAATGCGGAATCTGCAATGGACCTTTTCGCCGCAATGCGGCATTTGGTCCCTCAAGACGAAAGGAAAACGCGCATGACTTATCTCCCCCGTGTCGCGCTGATCGCGGTGATCGGCGCAGCTTTTACCCCGATGGCAGCTCTCGCAGATGGTCCGATGAGCGCCGCAGGTTCGAAAATGGCAGCAAGCGTCTCGGTCGCGAACCAGTCGCATGACCAGAAGCCCTCGGTTCGCAACGACCTGCTGTGGCAAGTTGGCCAGCAGATCACCGAGAACCACGTTCGCCTCCGCCAGCCCGCCGCGTTCGGCCTGAAGGCTGACGCGACCTACTGGCGCTCGTTCGGCTACATCTACGAAGTCAGCCCCGAGAGCGGCGAAGTGCTCGCCCAGGTCGGCAAGGCCACGGACATCGTCGGCTTCTGAGCCACGGTCCAGACGGAAATTGAAAAACGGGCGGAACCACTCCGCCTGTTTTTTATTGTCCTCGAAAGGTTGGAGGACAGAAAGATGTATCGATTCTCAATTTCGTTGCCCGATGACACGCGCGTGGATAGGCTTTCAAGATGAGGATCGTGATGCGCCCACTCGCCCTGATTGCGCTGACCTGCGCCCTGCCTGCCCTCGCCTCTGCCGAAGGATCGGCGCAAGGGGTTCAGGTAATGCGCGGTGGAAAGATCGACATGGGTAGCCCCGCAGCGCAGGAAGCCAAAGCTTCCGCAAAGGCCGCGCCGGAGTGCAAGACGCTCACGACGGGCGACACGTTCTGCAAGGTCGCCACGACCAATGGCACGTCACGCTGGGTACTGCAGGGTCAGATGGAGCCCGAGTTCAGCGTCGGCGATGTGTTTCCAGTCTATCAGCACTCGATGATCCTGAACCTGCGCCGCTACGATCTGCCGATCGTGACCGGCGCCTGGCGCTACTACAACGTGCGCGGCGTGATCTACAAAGTCGGCGCGGAAGACCACAAGGTCATGGAAGTCATCGGCCGCACCGCGCGGCGCTGAGCCCGCGCGCCCGCGACCAGAGCGCGGCGGATCACTCCGCCGCGACCTTCACTCCCAGCATCTGCGCAAGGTAATGGCCGGTATGGCTGCGCGGGTTGGTGGCCACTTCTTCCGGCGTACCGACCGCCACGATCTCGCCGCCGCCATCGCCGCCCTCGGGGCCGATATCGATGATATGATCGGCCGTCTTGATGACGTCGAGATTGTGCTCGATCACCACGACGGTGTTGCCCTGCTCCACGAGGCTGTGCAGCACCTCCAGCAGTTTTCGAACATCTTCGAAGTGCAGACCGGTCGTCGGCTCGTCGAGAATGTACAAAGTGCGACCTGTGGCGCGTTTCGACAGTTCCTTGGACAGCTTCACCCGCTGCGCCTCGCCGCCTGACAGCGTCGTCGCCTGTTGGCCGACCTTGATATAGCCAAGGCCCACCTCCATCAGCGCGTCCATCTTCTCGCGGATCGAGGGCACCGCCTTGAAGAACTCCTGCGCGTCCTCGACCGTCATGTCGAGCACATCCGCGATGGACTTGCCCTTATACTGGATTTCAAGCGTCTCGCGGTTGTAGCGCTTGCCCTTGCAGGTCTCGCATTCGACATAGACGTCGGGCAGGAAGTGCATCTCGATCTTGATCACGCCATCGCCCTGACAGGCCTCGCAGCGCCCGCCCTTCACGTTGAAGGAGAACCGCCCCGGCTTGTAGCCGCGCGCCTTCGCCTCCGGCAGACCGGCGAACCAGTCGCGGATCGGGGTGAAGGCGCCGGTATAGGTCGCCGGGTTCGAGCGCGGCGTGCGCCCGATCGGGCGCTGGTCGATGTCGATGACCTTGTCGAGATGCTCCAACCCCTTGATCGTATCGCAGGGCGCGGGCGTCTGACGCGCACCGTTGAGCCGCATCGAGGCGGTCTTGAACAGGGTCTCGATGGTGAGCGTGGACTTGCCCCCGCCCGAAACGCCGGTCACGCAAACGAACTTGCCGAGCGGGAACTCGGCCGTGACGTTCTTGAGGTTGTTGCCGGTCGCACCCACGACCTTGAGCTTCTTCTTGTTGCCCTTGCGCCGCTCGGTCGGGACCGCGATCTCGCGCGTGCCGGACAGGTATTGCCCGGTCAGCGACGCCGGATCGGCGGCGATCTCTTCGGGCGTGCCGCGCGAAACGACCTGACCGCCATGCACGCCGGCGCCCGGGCCGATATCGAAGACGTAATCGGCATGGCGGATCGCATCCTCGTCATGCTCCACCACGATCACCGTATTGCCCTGATCGCGCAGGTTTTTCAGCGTCTGGAGGAGGCGGTCGTTGTCGCGCTGGTGCAGGCCGATCGACGGCTCGTCGAGCACGTAGAGCACGCCCGTCAGGCCCGAACCGATCTGCGAGGCCAGCCGGATCCGCTGGCTCTCGCCGCCCGACAGAGTGCCCGCCGCGCGGCTCATGGTCAGGTAATCGAGACCCACATTCACGAGGAAGCCGAGGCGTTCACGGATTTCCTTGAGGATCGCCGTCGCGATTTCGTTCTTCTGGTGCGAGAGGCTGCCCGGCACGGTGGCGACCCACTCATGGGCCTCCTTGATCGACATCTCGACCACGTGGCCCACATGCTTGCCGCCGATCTTCACGGCGAGCGCTTCGGGCCGCAGGCGGTAGCCGCCGCAGGCGTGGCAGGGACGGTTGTTCTGATAGCGCTCCATCTCCTCGCGCGACCAGGCAGAGTCGGTCTCGCGGTAGCGGCGCTCCATGTTCGGGATGATCCCCTCGAAGGTGCGGCTAACCTCGTAGACGCGGCCGCCCTCGTCGAAGCGGAACTTGATCTCTTCATCGCCCGAGCCGCGCAGGAACAGCTCCTGCACGTTTTCCGGCAGATCCTTCCACGGCTTTTTCGGGTCGAAGCCGTAATGTTTCGACAGCGCCTCGATCGTCTGGGTGTAATAGGGCGATTTCGTCCGCGCCCAGGGGGCCAGCGCCCCGCCCTGCACCGAGAGCGTCACGTCGGGCACCATCAGGCGCTCGTCGAAGAACAGTTCGACGCCGAGGCCGTCACAGACCGGGCAGGCCCCGAACGGCGCGTTGAACGAGAACAGGCGCGGTTCGATCTCGGGGATCGTGAAGCCCGACACCGGACAGGCGAAGTTTTCCGAGAAGGTCGTGCGTTCGGGCTCCCCCTCGCCTTCGCGCGGCGCGCTCTCGAAGATCGCGATGCCGTCGGCGAGGTCGAGCGCGGTGCGGAAACTGTCGGCCAGCCGCGTCTCCATCCCCTCGCGCACGACGACGCGATCCACGACCACGTCGATGTTGTGGCGGAATTTCTTGTCGAGCGTCGGCGGTTCTTCCAGCTCGTAGAACTCGCCATTCACCTTCACGCGCTGAAAACCTTGCTTGCGCAGCTCGATGAATTCCTTGCGATATTCGCCTTTGCGGTCGCGCACGATCGGGGCGAGCAGATAGCCGCGCGTGCCCTCCTCCATCTGCATCACGATATCGACCATATCCTGCACCTGCTGCGCCTCGATCGGCTCGCCGGTGGCGGGCGAATAGGGCGTGCCCGCGCGGGCGTAGAGCAGACGCAGGTAGTCGTAGATTTCGGTCACGGTGCCGACGGTGGAGCGCGGGTTCTTCGATGTCGTCTTCTGCTCGATCGAGATCGCAGGCGACAGACCCGAGATGTGATCGACGTCGGGTTTGCCCATCATGTCGAGGAACTGGCGCGCATAGGCGCTCAGACTTTCGACATAGCGGCGCTGCCCTTCGGCATAGATCGTGTCGAAGGCCAGCGAGGATTTCCCGGAGCCCGACAGCCCCGTGATCACCACGAACTGGTCACGCGGAATATCGACATCCACGCCCTTGAGATTGTGCTCGCGCGCGCCGCGCACTTCGATGAACTTCAGTTCAGCCATCCACGCCCCCTTTATCACCAGCCCTAGATAGGTGTTTCCCCGCGAGTCTCCAATCCAAATCTGCGAACGAAATGTGAACTTTCTGCATGGCGGCAATGTCGCGCGTATCCGTCGCGCCACTTGCACGCCTCGCAGCCCGATCAAAATTGCGGCAATTGGGCATTAAATTCCATTTCTTGAATGTATTTTCGACGGGTTTCGCGCTATCACTCTTGAAAGCGGTCCGGTATTTGCCACATGAACCGGGAAACGGGCCTGCGGGTCACGCGAATGCAAGAGGTAACGACATGCTGAATTTTCTTCGCCCTTCCGGTGGCAACCGGGTCGAGCGCATTGCCCCGCAGGACGCCGTCGCCAAGGCGAAAGCCGGTGAGCTGACCGTGGTCGACGTGCGTGAGGGCATGGAAGTGAAAAGCTCGGGCAAGGCCAAGGGCGCGCTTCATATCCCGCTCGCGACGATCCGCATGAAGGCCGACCCGTCGAGCCCGGAGAAGCATCCCGACCTCGACCCCGCGAAGCCGGTCGCGCTCTATTGCGCCTCGGGCGGGCGCTCGGCAGGTGCGGCGCAGATGCTGGTCCAGATGGGCTACGCCGAAGTCTACAATATCGGCGGGCTGGGCGACTGGCACGCAGGTGGCGGCGAGATCGAGCGCTGATCGCGCACTGTGTCGCATGATTTTGAAGGGGGCCCGCCGGGGCCCCTTTTGTTTTGCGCAGCCGATGGAATTGCGTGGGCGTGGCGCGTGCCTATATCGGATGCGTAACGATCAAAGGGTGAGACCGACAATGGGTTATGCCAAGACTGCGATGCTGATGGCGGCGATGACGGCGCTGTTCATGGGGCTGGGCTACCTGATGGGTGGTGCGACCGGCATGGTGATCGCGCTGATCTTCGCCGCCGGGATGAATGTCTATTCGTGGTGGAATTCGGACAAGATGGTGCTGCGGATGCATAACGCGCATCTGGTGGCGCCGGGCGACCGCGCGGGGCTGAACGCGCTGGTCGGGCAACTGGCCAAGAATGCCGACCTGCCGATGCCCGCCGTCTACCTGATCGACACGCCGCAGCCCAATGCCTTCGCCACTGGCCGCAACCCCGAGAACGCCGCCGTGGCGGTAACCGCCGGGCTGATGCAGAGCCTGTCGCGCGAAGAGCTGTCGGGCGTGATCGCTCACGAGTTGGCCCATATCAAACACCGCGACACCGCGATCATGACCGTGACGGCGAGCTTCGCCGGTGCGATTTCGATGCTGGCAAATTTCGCCCTGTTCTTCGGCGGCTCGCGCGAGCGGATGGGGATCATGGGCACGCTGGCGATGATGTTCCTCGCCCCGATGGCGGCGGCGCTGGTCCAGATGGCGATCTCGCGCACACGCGAATATGCGGCCGACAAGGAAGGGGCTGCGATCTGCGGCAACCCTCTCTGGCTGGCCTCGGCGCTGCAGCGGATCGAGGCTGGCGCGCGTCGGGTCGAGAATGTCGCCGCCGAGCGCAATCCTGCGACCGCGCATATGTTCATCATCAACCCGCTGAGCGGGCACGGCGCGGATAACCTGTTCGCCACCCACCCCTCTACCGAGAACCGCGTTGCAGCGCTGCGCCAGCTTGCGGGCGGTACGGGTGCGCGTCGTGAGCGCGCGGCCCCCGCGCCGGCTACGGGCGATTGGAGCGGTGCGCGCTCGATGCCGAAAGTGCGGCGGAAGGGCAAAGACGGGCCTTGGGGGTGAGGGCCGCGCCCGAGCCTCGGGTGGGCGCTTTGCTCCGTCAGGGACCGGGCACTTTATCTCTCAAGCCCGCAAGTCGGTAGTGCCGAAAGTGACATCGCCAATGCGCTTCCCTTAGGGAGTCGGGCGCGGCCCGGGGCTGGTCGCCCCGGGTCATAAGAAAAAGGCCGGGGTTCCCCCCGGCCTTTCGCACTTCCCGGCACATCCGATCAGAAGTGGATCGCGCGCCCGTAAGCGTCGAGCACCGACTCGTGCATCATCTCCGACAGGGTCGGGTGAGGGAAGACGGTGTTCATCAGGTCTTCCTCGGTGGTCTCCAGCTGGCGCCCCACGACATAGCCTTGGATCAGTTCGGTCACTTCCGCGCCGACCATATGCGCGCCCAGCAATTCGCCGGTCTTCGCGTCGAACACGGTCTTCACCAGCCCCTCGCTCTCGCCCAAGGCAATCGCCTTGCCGTTGCCAATGAAGGGGAAGCGGCCAACCTTGATGTCGTAGCCCGCCTCTTTCGCCTTCGCTTCCGTCATGCCGACCGAGGCGACCTGAGGCTGGCAATAGGTGCAGCCCGCGATCGAGCCCGGCTTGACCGGATGGGCGTGCTTGCCCGCGATCAGCTCGGCCACCATCACGCCCTCATGGCTCGCCTTGTGCGCGAGCCACGGTGCGCCCGCGATATCGCCGATGGCATAGAGCCCGTCGACGCCGGTGCGGCAGTATTCATCGGTCACGACATGGGTGCGGTCGATCTTCACGCCCGCCTCTTCAAGGCCCAGATCCTCGACATTGCCGACGATGCCGACCGCGGAGATCACGGTGTCGACTTCCAGCGTCTCGGTCTTGCCGCCCTTGTCGAGCGTTGCGATCACCTTGTCGGCCTTGCGGTCGAGCTTGGTTACCGTGGTCTTCTCGCGGATCGTCATGCCCTGTTTTTCGAACTGCTTCTTGGCGAATTTCGAGATTTCCTCGTCCTCGACGGGCAGCACGCGATCCATCACCTCGACGACCGTCGTCTCGGCGCCGAGCGTATTGAAGAAGCTGGCGAATTCGATACCGATCGCGCCCGAGCCGATGACCAGCAATTTCTTCGGCTCATGCGGCGGATTGAGCGCGTGCTTGTAGGACCAGACGCGTTTGCCGTCGGCCTCGAGCCCCGGCAGGTTGCGCGCCCGCGCGCCAGTCGCCAGCACGATGTTCTTGGCGGTCAACTCTTCGCTACCCTTGTCGGTTTTCACCGAAACCTTGCCCTTGCCGGCAAGTTTCGCGGTGCCCATCACGACATCGACCTTGTTCTTCTTGAGCAAGTGGCCGACGCCCGAAGCGAGCTGTTTGGCCACCCCGCGCGAGCGTTTCACCACCGCGTCGAGATCGTAGCCGAACTTCTCGGCGCTGAGGCCGAAATCCTTCGCGCGCTCCATCAGGTGGAACACCTCGGCCGAGCGCAGAAGCGCCTTCGTGGGAATACAGCCCCAGTTCAGGCAGATGCCGCCCAGATGCTCGCGCTCCACGATCGCGACCTTGAGGCCCAGCTGTGCGCCCCGGATGGCGCTGACATAGCCCCCCGGCCCTGCCCCGATCACGATCATGTCGTAGGTTTTCGATGCCATGTCTTCCCTCCGGTCAGAAACTGGTTTGGCATTAAACTATTTTGCGGATAGCTTCAACTCATCCGCATCCGCAAGCGCCTTGCGGTAGCCGCCCTGCTCCATGAATGCCTGTTCCTCGGGCGTTGTCTCGCGATCTAGCGCGGAATTGCGCCAAGGGAAGCGCCCGAACCGTTCGATCACTGAACGATGTGCGAGCGCGTGGCGCAGGTTATCTTCCGAGCGCCAGCGTTCGGAGAACAGGGTCACCGCCCGGTCCTGATCGGCAAGCTCTTCGGAATGCATGAAAGGAAGGTAGAAGAATTGCTGCAGCGGCGGCCCGATCTGCAGGTCGAACCCTTCGGCGATGGCGCGATCGGCATGGCGCCGTGCCATCGGGTCGGTCTGGAAGGCGCGCGGATCGTCTCGGAACATGTTGCGCGGGAACTGGTCGAGTAGCAGCAGAAGCGCCAGCGCGCCCTGCGCGTTGCGCTCCCATTCGGTCAGCGCGCCTTGCGCGCCTACCTGCCAGAGCGGCGCGTATCGACGCCGGATCGCGGCGTCGATCTGCTCGCTCGACTGGTACCAGTATTTCTCGCCGACCTCGATACGCCAGAAGCGTATAATCTCGTTGATGCGATCCATGGTGACGGCCCTCCCCTGCCGTGCCTGCCCCGCTGTCATCAGATCATGGTAGGGCAAGCGCAGAGGCAGGCAAAGGGCCTTGCATCAGGCGGCGGCATCCTCGTTCTTCGCGGCCTCGGTCTCGGCTTCCTCTTCGCTGGCCGCTTCGGCCTCCTCCTGCGCGACTTCCAGACGCGCCTCGACCGCCACCGCGGTCGCCGTCGGCGAGAGCAGCGTGTAGGAGCCGGTCTCGTCCACCGAAGGCGCTTCGCGGCGCGTCATCCGCCACACTGCATAGCCAGCGATCGCGGCGCAGAGCACACCGATATAGAGGAAGAACCCGCCCGGACCCATGACGCTCATCAGCCAGCCGGTCACGAGCGGCCCCGCCACCGCGCCAAGCCCGTTTACGAACATCAGCCCCGCAGAGGCGGCCGCCATGTCGGAGGAATCGAGATAGTCGTTGGTATAGGCGATCAAGAGCGAATAGAGCGGATTGGCCACACCGCCGATCAGCGTCGCTCCGATCAGCAGCACCCAGAAGGGTGGGTTGAGCGCGAAGATCGTGAACGTCACCACCGCGCCCGCGAGTGCCGCCCCCATGATCACGCGGCGCCGGTCCATTCGGTCCGAAGCCCAGCCGATCGGATATTGCAGCACGAGGCCGCCCACGTAGATCGCCGCCACGAAGGCCGAAATCTGCTTCACGTCGAGTCCTTCGGCGGTACCCCAGACCGAGGCCATGCCGAACATCGCCGAGATGATTCCACCCAGCAGGAAGAGCCCCACCATGCCCAGCGGCGAGGCTTCCCAGAGCCGCTTGAAGGTCATGCGCTGGATCGTCTCGAAGCTAGGCGCGGGCGAGGCTGCGAGCAGAATCGGCGTGAAGGACAGCGACACCAGAACCGAGGGGATCACGAAGAGGAGATACCCCGCCGGGTCGCCCACGTTCAGCAGCGCCTGCGCCGTGACGATGCCGAACATCTGCATGATCATGTAGAGCGACAGCGCCTGGCCGCGCGTCTCGTTGGTCGAACCCGCGTTCAGCCAGCTTTCCGCCGTGATATACACGCCCGAGAAGGAGAAGCCGATCAGCACGCGCATAGCGACCCAAGCAGGCCAGTTCGGGAAAGCCGCGTAGAGGATCAGCACCGCCGAGATCAGCGAGCCGAGCGCCGCGAAGACGCGGACGTGACCGACGCGCGCGATCATCTCGGGCACCATGCGCGACCCGAACAGGAAGCCCGCGAAATAGGCCGACATCACGAGCGACATGTAGAAGGTGTTGATGCCCTCGATCTTGCCGCGGATACCGAGCAGCGTGCCCTGCATCCCGTTGCCGACCATCAAGAGCATGATGCCCAGCAAAAGCGGCCATGTCTGGCGCAGCACTAACAGCATATCGGTCTCCCGGGGGCCTGAATTGGATTGCGTCGTCCCGCGGCATCTAGTCCGCGGCGACAACATTTCCAAGCCCTGAAAGCGACTCTAGGGAATTAGAAGCGACGCATCGCCGTAAGAGAAGAAACGGTAGCCCGTCTTAACCGCATGATCGTAAATTTTGCGTATGCGATCTTGCCCCATCAAGGCCGAGACGAGCATCAGCAGCGTCGATTTCGGCAAGTGGAAATTCGTCATCAGCGCGTCGGTGATGCGAAACTCGAAGCCGGGATAGATGAAGATGTCTGTGGCGTCCCGGAAGGGCACGATATGGCCTTTCGCGCCGCCCTCGGCGCGTGCGGCGCTCTCGATCAGGCGCAGCGCGGTGGTGCCGACGGGAATGACGCGGCCGCCTGCGGCCTTGGTCGCGTTGATCTCGGCCGCTGCCTGCTCGCTCACCTCGCCCCATTCGGAATGCATCTTGTGCGTGGTGACGTCCTCGACCTTCACCGGCAGGAAGGTGCCCGCGCCGACATGCAGCGTCACTTCGGTGAACTCCACGCCTTTGGCGGCCAGCGCCTCCAGCAACTCGCGGGTGAAATGGAGGCTGGCCGTGGGCGCCGCGACCGCGCCGGAATGGCGGGCGAAGACGGTCTGATAGTCGCGCTTGTCCTCGTCATCGGGGGCGCGCAGCGCCGCGATATAGGGCGGCAGCGGCATCGCTCCGGCCTCGGCCAGAGCCGCGTCGAAATCCTCGCCCGTGAGGTTGAAGCTGAGCCGCAGCTGGCCGTCCTCGATCGCCTCGACCTTGGCCGAAAGCGCGTCGGAGAAGACGATCTCCTCGCCCTCCTTCACCTTGCGCAAAGGCTTCGCCAGCGCGGACCATTCGCCGCCCGGTGCGGGCTCCAGAAGCGTCACCTCGACCTTCGCGACCACCTCGCCCTGTGCGCTCTGCCGGGTCCGTGTGCCCGCCAGCCGCGCCGGGATCACCTTGGTATTGTTGAGCACCAGCCGGTCGCCGGGGCGGAAGATGTCGACCAGATCACGCACGTGGCGATCATGAATTGTATCACCTTCGGCTAACAACAATCGTGCCGCATCGCGCGGGCGCGCAGGTCGCGTCGCAATCAGCCCCTCGGGGAGCTCGAAATCAAAATCGTCTAGCTTCATCTTCAGCCTTATTCGCTCAGCACCTTGGGCGGCGGCGCCCGGAACAGCTCACGCAATCCGCCGGGCGCCAGAACCGACAGCGGGTTGATCGAGACCTTCGGCGCGTCGGCGCTTCCGCGCAGCGAGTAGTTGAAGCCGAAGAGCCCTTCCCCCGCCTTCGAGATGACCTGACCGATCCCGTTCACGAGATAGAAAGGCGAGATCACGCCCTTCATGTTCAGCGTCTTCGATTGCGGGTAGTAGTTGCCCGTCATCGTCACCCCCATGGAGGCCCCTACGGCGGCGCCCCGTGTGACACTCACCCCGTTGGGCGTCAAGCGGAAGGCGCCATCGACGGAACTGAACAGGATGCCCTCGCCGCTCAGCTGTTCCAGCAGCCCCACGCCCGAGGCCGCCGACAGCAGTGAGGCCAGAACCGGCGCGTCCTTCACCCGCAGGTTCGCGACGGTGAGCTTGCCGTCATAGCTTTTCTGCCCAACCGGCGTCAGCACCAGCGTGCCCTGCCCGCCGCGCGCCTTGGTGAATATTCCGGTTGCCGCCAGCGCCTGTCCCGCATCTTGCGTTTGTGCCCGGACTGCGACGCGCCCGCCCGCGGCGGGGATCACCGTGCCGTCGATCGGCGCGCTGCCGTTCAACTGTCCCTGGAACCGGCCCGACAGACCGCCCCGCGTACTGAAATCGCCGCGAAACCCGGTGAGCGCGATGCCGTCCGTTATCTGCACCCGGTCGAGGGCTGCATTAATCGACGTGCTGCCCCCACCGCCTGCGCCGGCCCCGCCGCTGCCGCCCAGATCCGCCTGTGCGAGGTTCAGATCGCCGGAGGTGACATTCACCTTCGGCGGGCGCGCCTTGCCCTGGCCTATCAGATCGACGCTACCGTCGAACCAGTTGCCGACGCTGAGGCGCGAGAACCGCGCCCGGTTCAGCCCGCCGCCCTTGTTCAGCGTGATCCCGCCCTGCGCCTTCAGCCCCGCCGCGCTCAGCGACAAGCTGTCGATATCGGGTGGCGCGCCGAGCGTGCCGGAAATCTTCAGATCGCCCGCGCTGCCCGCAGGTTTGCTCCACCCGATTTCCGGGATCGACAACCGCACCCCCTGCAGCGCACTGGTGAAGGTGAAGGCGGTCGGCTGATCCTTGCGCAGATCGAGCGCGATACGACCTTTGCCCGCGCCACCCACCATACCGTTCGGCAAGGCAATCCCAAGACGATCCAGCCCGTCGGCGCTTACATCGACCGTGCCCGCAACCTCCGAGCGGCCCTTGTGCTCCGGCCCGAACTTCTGCGTCCAGGCTGCATCGAACCCGACACCGGACAGTGTCCCCTTGCCGGAAATCGTCATCCCCTTGGGATCGGCCTTCAGCGTCAGCAAATCGGCCCGCAGCGTCCGGTTGGGCACCAGCGTGTCGGTCTTCACCTCGGTCAGCCGGGCGGTGACATCGAAACCGATCTCGTCCTGCGGCACCTTGGGTTTAAGCGGTAGCCGGATTACCGAACGCGCCTCGGCCCAACCCTGCGCGATATCGGTGCTCATGCCTGCCTTGCTGAGAAACTCGAAAGGCGGCTGATCGAGCAGCGACAGCGCCGCCGGGATCGGCGAGCGGGTCATCAGCGTGACCTCCGCCGGGGCTGGTTTGATGCGGATATCGGGCACGATGAGCGACGAGCCCGTCACCTCGATCCGGCCGCCCGACGGCGCGGTCACATGCCCCTCCTCGACCTTGAGCGCCTGACGCGTGTCGATGATCGTGGCGAAGCCTCGGCCCTGCTGAACGGGCGGCAAGGTGTTGATGATCCGCACATCCGCGCCGCGGAACTCGTAGCCAAGCGCCAGTTTCGGCTGCGCCCCCGGCACCAGCCGCAGCGCGACGCGGGCATTGCGCAGTTGGCCGGTGGTCACGTTCTTCTCGAGCCATTCGCGGGTCTTCGGCACCACCGCCGGCGGCCAGAGCGCGAGCAGCTTGGTCTGGTCGATCTGGTCGATCCCGGCATCGAGCGCGACTTTCCAACCGTCCTTCTCGGCGCTAACCTTGCCGCGCGCCGAAATCGTTGTGTCGCCCTGATCGTTCAGCTCCAGCTGCCCGATATCGACGCGGAACGGATCGAGGTTGAGCCGGAAGTCGACCGCGCCTTGCGCGAATTGCACAGGGCTCTCGAACAGACCCGCCGGGTCGAGCTGCAGATCGGAAATCGCGATCTGGCCGAGGATCTCCTTCGGCACGCCGCCCTCGAGATCGCGCAGATAGGTGTGGCCTGCCGCCCGCAGCCGCAATGCCCTGCTGTTGAGCGAAAGCGTCGAGACCTCGACGCGCTGCCGCTTCGGGTCATAGCTGAGATAGAGCTTGCCATTCTCGATCGGGATCGGCTTCACGCCCTCGTTGGGCCGGATCGCGCCGCGCCCGATCTCGAGCATCGCGTTCATCCCGGTCAGTTCGCCCTTGTCGTTCAGCCCGGAGCGCAGCGCCCCCGAGATCGGCGCATCGAGCACGCCGAGCGCCGCGAGCGCCGGCGCCTGCACCGCGAGATCGCGCGCCGGAAGCGCGGTCACGGCAGCCCCGAAACTCGCTTCGCGGCTGGCCTTCTGCGTGGTCATCGACAGCGCGACCTGCGCCGGCTTCGCCCGACCACTACCCAGATCGAACCCAAGCGCGACAGAGATTTCGCTATCGCTCTGCGTCAGTTTGAACCTGCCGTCGCTGACCTTCCAGAGCCGGTCGAGACGCTCGTCCATCAGCCGGAGTTGCAAGTCTTCGGCGCTGATCTGCTGCAGGTTGGACAGCGCTGGAACCTCGAGCGTTTTTTCAAAGGTCTCAATGAGATCGGAGGCATTGTTCAGGTCGATATTGGCGAAGCGATTGCCGCCGCCGAAATCGAGATCGAGCTTGCCATCGGGCAGGCGATGCAGCGAAAGGCTCGCCCCGCGCAGCCGGAACGAACGCGGCTCCACCCGCCCGCGCAGCAGCGGCTCCGCCCAGAGCGTCATGCGCAGCTCGGGCAACACCGCGATCGGCAGGCCCGAAGGCCGCTCGAGCCGCACCGTGTTCAGCCGGATCCGGGGCCGGATCCCGTCATCGATATAGAGATCGATCCCGCCGGATAGCCGAACCCGCATCTGCCCCTGCAACGCGTCATTGGCGCGTGTCTCGATGCGGGAAACAACCCATTGCGGTACGGCGACCGCGCGATGCGTGATGACGAGAAAGGCCCCGGCGGCCACGATTCCGAGAAACAGGAAGCTGAGAACCAGCAAGAGCCCGGTGCGCGCCCTGCGGCCGCGACCTGCCGACGTTTCCGCCCCGGTGGCGACCGTCTCGGCGTCGCCCGTCGACGCTTTGCCCGCCCTATCGGGCGTGCCAGACGTTTCGCGGCTATCGGGACGCTCTCTCTCCATACCGTTCGTCTTGCGCCCGTTGGCTCGGGGCCGTTTCTCCCTCGGAAGCGGCGCGTGCCGACCCCGTCTCATCTGCCGGGCCCACCGCGCGCGGTCTTGCCCGGGTCTCCTGCCTCGTGGTTAAGTCTCGCGCAAGCGGGCGTGGAAAGTAAGCCCCGAACTTGCAAGGAGGTTCCCCAATGATCGAGACAGGCGAAAAAGCGCCGGACTTCACTCTGCCCGCCACGGGTGGCAAAAGCTTCGAAACACTCGGAAATCCGATCACGGAGGAGGGTAACCTGACGCTGTCGGCCTTCGCCGGCCGTCCGGTCGTGCTGTATTTCTATCCCAAGGACAACACGCCCGGCTGCACCACCGAGGCGCTCGATTTCACCCGGCTCGCCCCGGATTTCGCCGCCGCAGGCGCGGTCGTTGTCGGCATCTCCAAGGACAGCCTGAAGAAGCACGAGAATTTCTGCGCCAAGTATGACCTGGGGATATATCTGGCCTCCGACGATGATGCGGAAACCTGCGAAGCTTACGGTGTCTGGGCCGAAAAATCGATGTATGGCAAGACCTTCTGGGGCATCGTTCGCGCGACCTTCCTGATCGACGCAGACGGCAAGGTGGCGAAGGTCTGGCCGAAGGTGAAGGTCAAAGGCCACGCAGAAGAGGTGCTCGGCGCCGTCCGAGACCTCGGCTGAGCGAAACCCCGAAAAGGCGCTTTCCCGGGCGTCCACCCTCGCGACGCGGCGCCCGTCGCACGGCGACCGCCAGCGGCAAGCGCGGATCACACCAACGTGACGCCCGCATGACCGGCAGGACCTAAACCGCCGGGAAGTCCCGTCTTTTGGGCAAGAAACCGCTCATACCGCGCGCGCGAAGGAACCG
This sequence comes from Thioclava nitratireducens, assembly GCF_001940525.2. NCBI lineage: Bacteria > Pseudomonadati > Pseudomonadota > Alphaproteobacteria > Rhodobacterales > Paracoccaceae > Thioclava > Thioclava nitratireducens. The sequence continues at coordinate 1,843,603 of NZ_CP019437.1, read as the reverse complement.
TGACCGAATGTGCCCGGGAAAGAGGTTGCCCGGACCTGCCCCCCTTGGTAATCCCTTTGGCCAAGGGCGGAGGACTTATCCACAAGCAGGACGGGTGCACCGCCGCGAGCGACGCGCGGCCCCTTCGTGGTCGCCCTTGATCCGAAACAAACACAGGACCGACCGGCTTGCCTAGACGCATTCTCGACCGCCTGAACACCCGTCTCGAGCGCATCCTGCCCGAACAGCGGCTGTTTCTGAAATCAGACAGCGCCACGCGGTTCGTCCGACTGCGCCCCCTCACGCAGGCGAGCGTCTTGGCGATTGGCGCTGGCGTATTCGTGTGGTCGATGGTCGCGACCTCGATGCTCTTCATCGACGGGATTTCCTCTGGCGGGGCCGCGCAGAACGACAAGGTTGCGAAAATCGCTTTCGAGCGACGCCTCGACGCGCTCTCGCAAGAGCGCGACGCCCGCGCGGCCGAGGCTCTCGCCGCTCAAGACCGCTTCCAGACCGCCCTCGAGCAGGTCTCGAAGATGCAATCCGCGCTGCTCGCCTCGGAAGAGCGCAAGCGCGAGCTGGAAACCGGGATCGGCGTGATTCAGGCGACTCTGCGCCGCACCATGGAAGAGCGCGACAACGCCCGCCTCGCACTCGCCAAGGCCGAGGGCAAAGGCCCCGATGCCGGCCCCACCCCGGCTGCCCGCGCGGAGGACATGGCGAAAACGGTCGACATGCTGACCAGCGCACTCGGAGAGACAGCCAAGGAACGCGACACAGCGAATGCCGACGCCAAGACCGCGCAGCTGCAGATGGACAAGATCGCGCTGCAGAAGCGGCTTCTCGAACAGCGCAACGACGAGATCTTCACCACGCTCGAAGGCGCCGTGAAAATCTCGATGGAGCCGCTCGACAAGGTGTTCAAGCAGGCCGGCATGGACCCCGATCACGTCCTCAAGGAGATCAAGCGCGGCTATTCGGGCACCGGCGGGCCGCTCTCGCCGATCTCGCTCTCGACCAAGGGCACAGCCGATCTCGACGGCGATACCGCCCGCGCCGAGAACATCCTGCGCAAGCTCGACGAGATGAACATGTATCGCATCGCCGTCGACAAGCTGCCGCTCTCGATGCCCGTGAAGGCGCATTTCCGGTTCTCCTCGCCCTTCGGTTGGCGCTGGGGCCGGATGCATGAGGGCGTCGATATGGCGGCTCCGATCGGCACCAAGGTCTACGCGCCCGCCGATGGCGTCGTGATCGCAGCCGAGCACGAGCGCGGCTACGGCAACATCATCAAGATCCGCCACGACTTCGGCATCACCACCCGCTACGGTCACCTGAACAAATTCCACGTGAAAGTCGGGCAAAAGGTGTCGCAAGGCGAGTGGATTGCTGATATGGGCAATACCGGACACTCCACGGGACCGCATCTGCACTACGAGGTCCGGCTCGGAGGCAAGCCAATTAACCCGATGACCTTCATCAAGGCTGGTAAGAATGTTTTCTAAATCGAAAATCCATGAACCGGGCCCCAAGGCCGACGGCGACAAGCCCAAATCCGCTGAAAGCGCGACCGCTCCGAGCCGCCCCACGTCCAGCTCGAGCGACTACACGCCGAGCTCCGCGCCGCGCTCCAAGCCCGCGCCCTCGGTTCTCTCCTCGGACCTGACCATCACCGGCAACGTCAAGACGACCGGCGACATCCAGATCGAAGGCACCGTCGAAGGCGACATCCGCGCCCACCTGCTGACCGTCGGCGAAAGCGCCACGATCAAGGGTGAGATCATGGCAGACGACGTCGTGGTCAATGGCCGCGTCGTGGGCCGTGTGCGCGGCCTGAAGGTGCGCCTGACCTCAACCGCACGCGTCGAAGGCGACATCATTCACAAAACCATCGCGATCGAGAGCGGCGCGCATTTCGAAGGCTCGGTGCAGCGTCAGGACGACCCGCTGCAGACCGGTCAGGGCACGCCGAAGCTCGCGCCGCCGGCCTCCGAGGCTGCTGCAGCCGCTGCGGCTCCGACGGGTTCGGAACAGAAATAAAATCAGGCGATAGCCAGAGCAGGAGGGGCGGCCGATCGGGTCGCCCTTTTATTTTGCGCCGGTGCCATTTCCGAGCGGGCAGCAGGGGCGCTGCCCCTCTTCGCATTCGCGAATTCACGCCGGGATATTTGCGCCAAGCCGAAAGAATATCCAGTTTTCTCGCCCTGGCGGAAATATCCCGGGGCGCGCGCGCAGCGCGGGGCGGAGCACCCTAGACCGACCCCACAGAAAAGCGCGCCGCGTGGGGATGCCACGGGCGCGCCTAGTTGGAATGGCGGGACATCGGGCCGGAAGTAGCCCCTGCCCCGCTCGGGTTATTTCACGACCGTCTCCGGTCCCATCGCCATCGTCGGCAGCCATGTCGACAGGAACGGCACGTAGGTGACCAGGATCAGGAAGACGAAGAGCACGGCGAGGAAGGGCGCGGCCGCCTTCACGACCCGCATGATCGGCATTCCTGCCACGCCTGAGGTTACGAAAAGGTTCAGACCCACCGGCGGCGTGATCATCCCGATCTCCATGTTCACAACCATGATGATGCCGAGATGGATCGGATCGACGCCCAGCTCCATCGCGATCGGGAAGACCAGCGGGGCGACGATCAGGATGAGGCCTGAAGGCTCCATGAACTGCCCGCCGATCAGCAGGATGACGTTGACGATCACGAGGAACATGATCTTGCCGAGACCTGCGCCGAGGAGCGCCTCGGTGATCTTCTGCGGAATTTGCTCGTCGGTCAGGACGTGCTTGAGGATCAGCGCGTTGGCGATGATGAACATCAGTGTGATTGTCAGCTTGCCCGCCTCGAACAGGGTATCGCGCGTGCCCTTGTGCCAAATGGCGGTGATCAGTGCCTGCGGCTTCTTCAGAAGTGAGGTTTTTCGCTCGCCCTCGTCGAGCGGGCCCATGTCGCGATAGATGAAGTTCGCGACGAACCATGCATAGACGGCGGCGACGGCAGCGGCCTCGGTGGGGGTGAAGATACCACCCGTGATGCCGGGGATACCGTAGAGGCCCACCATGATGATCGCGATCAGCATCAGGCCCCAGAACGCGTCGACGAAGCTTGCAGCGACTTCGCCCCAGCCCTGCCACTCGCCTTTCGGAAGGTTGCGCTTGATCGCGAAGAACAGGATCGTGGCCATCAGCATCACGCCCGCAAGAAGGCCCGGAATGACGCCCGCAAGGAACATCCGGCCCACCGACACGTCGGTCGCCGAAGCATAGACGACCATCACGATCGACGGCGGTATCAGGATGCCGAGCGTGCCGGCGTTACAAATAACGCCAGCGGCGAAATCCTTGGAGTAGCCCACCTGACGCATCGCCGCGATGACGATGGAGCCGATGGCGACCACGGTTGCAGGCGACGAGCCCGAGAGCGCCGCGAACAGCATACAGGCGAATACGCCCGCGATGGCCAGTCCGCCCGGCAGGTGCCCTACCACGGCGATGGCGAAGCGGATGATCCGCTGCGCCACACCCCCGGTAGACATGAAGCTCGAGGCGAGGATGAAGAACGGGATCGCCAGCAGCGTCGCGTGGTTGTCCATCGCGTCGTAGAGCGACTGCGCGATGGAGGCGAGCGAGGCGTCCGAAAAGATCAGCAGGAACAGCGTCGAGGCCAGGCCAAGAGAGACCGCGATCGGCACGCCGATCAGCATGAAGCCGATCACCATCACGAAAAGGAACAGGATATCCATGCCTCAGTCACCCTTGTTGAAATGGGCCACGTCGGCCACTTGGTCTTCGGCTTCGTGGCTCACGATCAGCGCCGCACGCGTGCCCGTGGCGACCCCGATCGCCGCCTGTACGAAGCGGATCAGCAAAAGCGTCACGCCGATCGGCAGGATCAGATAGGGGATGAAACGCGGCAACTTGTCATAGGCCTCGCCCATGTTGAACCGGTCGCCGAGCCAGACGGCGAGCCAATCCGCGATCGGTACCTGGTCGGTCTCGTAGAAGGCGCGGTCGCGCGTCTCCTGGAAGCCGGTCGGGAACCAGCGCCCCGAGGTCTGCTCGAACCCGGCGAACGGCGCCCAGTAATCCCAAGCCCCTTTCAGCAGCAGGACCGCGTAGAGAATGCACAGGCCCGCCGCGACGAGGCTCATGGCCTTGCGCGGTCCGGGGCGCAGCATGTTGATAATTGCATCGACGCCCAGATGCGCGGTCACTTTCACCGCGTAGCTCATGCCCAGAAGTACCAGCCAGGCAAACAGGATCAGCGTCGTCTCCAGCCCCCAGATCAGCGAGGAGTTGAAGACGTAGCGCAGTACGACATTGACGAAGGTGATCACCGTCATGACGCCGAGGATCAACGCGATCAGCGTCTCCTCGAGGTTGTGGATCGCCCGCGAAAACCCGTTACGCGGCTCATAGCGCTGGCTCATGGCTCACTCCGGTCTGAGGTCGAGAGGTGAAAGTGGCGCGCGCGGGTGATGTGGGGGCCGCGCGCGCCGTGAGATCGGGCGACGGGTGGGGTCCGTCGCCCGTCCGTTCCGGATCAGTGCTTGGCGTTGATCGCCTGCGCTGCGTCGATGTTTTCCTGACCGACGTCATCCTTGAACTGGTCCCAGACCGGTTTCATCGCATCGACCCATTGCTGGCGCTGCTCGGGCGTCAGTTCGCGGATCGTCGCACCGGCATCGAGGATCGCCTGACGGTTCTCTTCGTTGACCTGGTTCACGGCGGCGTTGCGCTCCTGCGTGACCTCGTCGAGGATCGACTTGATCTGGTCACGCATCGCCGGATCGAGGCTGTCCCACCAGTCGACCGAGGTCACGACCATGTAGTCGAGCAGGCCGTGGTTGGTTTCGGTGATGCCGTCCTGCACTTCGTAGAACTTCTGCCCGTAGATGTTCGACCAAGTGTTCTCCTGCCCGTCAACCACGCCGGTCTGCAGCGCGCCATAGACTTCCGAGAAGGCCATCGGCTGCGGCGACGCCCCCAGCGCTTCCATCTGCGCGATCAGCACGTCGGAGGGCTGCACGCGGAACTTCAGACCCTTGGCGTCGCCCGGCACCAGCAGCGGCTTGTTGGCCGAGAACTGCTTGAGGCCGTTATGCCAGAAATCGAGGCCCAGCAGACCGCGACGCACCATCGCCTCTTTCATCGACTGGCCGACTTCGGAATTCTGGAATTCGTCCACGGCTTCCATGTTCTTGAACATGAAGGGCAGATCGAAGATGCGGTATTTCTTGGTGAAGGTCTCGAATTTCGACAGCGAGGGCGCAGCCATCTGCACGTCGCCCTGCAGCATCGCTTCCAGCACCTGATCATCGTTGTAGAGGGTGGAGTTCGGGTAGACTTCGACGCAGGCCTTGCCGTCCATCTCTTCGTTCACGCGCTTGGCGAACAGCGCCGCCGCGATCCCTTTCGGGTGCTTGTCGGTATTGGTGACGTGGCTGAACTTGATGACCATTTCGCCTTCGTCGCAGCCCGTCGGATCGGCCATTGCGACCGAGGCCGAAGCCATGAGGGCGAGCGCCGAAACGGCGGCGGTAAATTTCTTCATAATGTCCTCCCGGTATTCATGTCACGCCGGTCCTCCCCGGCATCGGGGCAAGCAGAAAGGCGCCGAGAGATCCGATCAACTGTTTCGTGAAGCTCTTGTGACAATGCCGAATAACCAATCTAAGTCAAAGCCTTACGAGAAATCCCCAACCCCGCGTCGACGAGAGGTGTGCGAAATCCCGCACAGATACAGGCGGCTTCGTGCGAATCCTCGCCCGCCCCTAGTCGCGGTAATCGTCGGGCCGCAGCCCATGGCGTGCGAGCTTGTCGTAGAAGGTCTTGCGCGGCAGCTTCAGCGCGGCCGCCGCCTCGGTCGCGTTGCCGCCCGCGCGGGTCAGCGCCTCGGCCAGCAGCGACTTCTCGACCGCCGCCATCCGCTCGGACAGGCCCAGCTCCGCCGGCGGCTCGCCCGCCTCCAGCCCCATCGCGAAGCGCATCGCCTCCGACATAAGCGCGCGGGCATTGCCGGGCCAGTCGCGGGCCATCAGCTGTGCGGTCATCTCGGCCGGGATTTCGGGCGCGCGCAGGTTGGCCTGTTCGCAGGCCGTGGCGACATAGTGGCGAAACAGCGCGGGAATGTCCTCGGGGCGTTCCGACAGCGAGGGGATACGCACCTTCAACGCCTCCAGCCGCCAGTAGAGATCGGGGTGGAAGCGCCCAGCCCGCGCCTCGCCTGGCAGGTCGCGATAGGTGCCCGCGATAAGGCGCGTGGCAGGCCGGGTCTCCAAGAGCTCGATCAGCGCGAATTGCGCCGGGCGCGGCAGGTCGGCCACCTCGTCTAGGTAAAGCGTGCCGCCCTCGGCCTGCGCGAAACCGGCCTCCAGCGCCTCCACGTCGAGGCCCGCCGCGGCGAGTTTAACGAAGGGACGGCGCGCATTGGTCGAGAGCAGATGGATCACCTCGGCGAGCTTGGAATTGCCCGCACCCGGCGCGCCGGTGATCAGCACCTCGGCGCCCGAGCGCGCCGCGCGACGGGCCGCTTCGCGCAGGCCCTCCGCCACCGGAGAGTCGCCAACCAGCATCCGTGCCGCGGCATCGCCACGCTTGCCGGCGGCCCGCGAGAACCGCGCTTCCATCACGCGCGCGCGCGTTTCCAGCGCCTTCTCGACAACGGCCAGCAAGTCTTTCCCTGCGCAAGGCTTTTCCAGAAAGTCGAACGCGCCCGCTGCCATCGCGCGCACTGCCATCGGCACATCGGCCTCGCCGGTCAGCAGGACGACGGGCAGCTCCGCATCGGCCTTCTGCACGAGGTCCAGCAGCGCGAACCCGTCCTTCCCGGGCATCCGGATATCGGTGACCACGATCCCCTCGAACTCGGTCGAGATATGGTCCTTCGCTTCGATATAGCTCCCTGCGAGCGTCGGCTTCAGCCCAGCCAGTTCCAGCGTCTGGCCTAGCGCCTCGCGCACCGCGCGGTCGTCATCGACAAAGAGAACCCGGCGCATCATGTCTCCACCTCGGTTGGTCTGGGTTGGCTCGCAGCTTCGCGCAGATCGATGGTGAAGCGCGCCCCGCCCCCCGGAACATTCTCGCCGCGCAGGTTGCCTCCGAACCCTTGCACAAGCCCGTAAGAGATCGAAAGGCCGAGGCCAAGCCCCTCTGCCGATCCGGCTTCCTTGGTCGAGTAGAACGGATCGAAGATGCGCTCGGGATCGCGGATGCCCGGGCCGGTGTCGCGCAGGCTGAGGCGGATCATGCCATGCGCGCGCGCCATGCGGATCGTCAGGCGGCGCTCGGGCTGGCCCTCCATCGCCTCGATCGCGTTCGAGATCAGGTTGATGACGACCTGACTGAGCCGCACCTCGCCGCCCATAACGATGGCGGGGAAATCAGGACGCTGCCAGTCGACGGTGACGCCCGCGCGCTTCAGCCGTTCGTCGAGCATCTCGAGCGCGCTTTCCACCACCGCCGCGAGACCGACGCGGGTCGCGGGTTCGCTCTCCTGCCGCGCAAAGGCGCGCAGATTGCGGATGATGCGCGCCATACGGTGCGCCATCGCGCCGATCTTACCCAGCGTTTCGCCCGCCTCTTCTGTCCGACCGCGATCGAGCAGCAATTCAGCATTCTCTGCATAAGACGAGATCGCCATCAGCGGCTGGTTCAGCTCGTGACTGATCCCCGCCGACATCTGCCCCAACGCGGACAGCTTGCCCGCCTGCACCAGCTCGGCCTGCGTGCGGCGCAATTCCTCGTTCGCGGTCGACAGCTCCGCCGTGCGCTCCGCCACGCGAACCTCAAGCGCGGCATTGGCTTCGGCCAACGCGCGCCTGCGCTCCCACAATGCGAAGATCACCGCCCCCACGGCCAGAAACCCGGCCGCCGTCGAGAGCGCGGCAAGCCGCGCCGCGCGCAGCACCGGATCGGCGGCGGCGAGCGCGTGACCCTCCATCTGAATCACCGGCAATTCGCGCGACACATCCAGCGCGGGACCGGCGAGCGAGCCATCCCCCGACACCAGACGATGGCCCGCCAGATTGCGTTCGCGCAAGTGAAGCACCCCGGCGAGCGAGCCCGCCGGATAGGTCGCGGGATCGGGGCGTGCGCCCGGTTCGGACAACAGCACCAGATCGGTCCGATTGGTCAGGAAGCTCACCCCGTCGGCATCGGTAAACCAGACGGGCACCGGGTTGCCGCGCCCCTCGGCCTCGACATCCTCGGCATTCAGCCGCAGCAGCACGATCCCCGAGACGCGGCCGCCAGAGGCGAAGACAGGGGCGGCGAAGACGAACAGCCGGTCGCCGGTATCGGGATCGACGAAATGCTCTGACCCAGTCGCGCCTTGCGCGGCGCGGGCCAGCGCCCGGTTCATCGTGACCCGATCGGGACTGTCCGCAGGGCCCGCGAGCACCGTGCCTCCCGGCGCGATCAGCCAGATGTCGCGCGCGCCCGCGTGGTCGGCCAAGCGCTGCAAGGTCAGGCTCACCGCGTCATCGCGCCACGTGCCGACCGCCTTGCCCCCTTCGGCAAAACGCCCCGCCAGCGCGACTACGTCGGGATGATCGGCGGCCAGAACGGCCACTTCGCGAAACTGCAGAAGGGCCGCCACCAGACGATCCGAGGCCAGCCGCAGGTCGGACTGCCCCTGCGCCTCGATCCGCGCCAGACCCTCGCGCGCCGAGACCCGCCACACCCCGATCGAGGCGGCGAGCGTCAGCGCGATCCAGATGAGCAATATGGCGACACGGCCCAGCATCAGCACTCTCCCGCCCTTTCCTTGCGACCAACGGCGCGGCAATGCAAGGCGGCGTGTTCGCTTGGTCTTGCATCCCGCGGCGCCTTCTGCCCAATCTGGCCTCCGTCCAAACGGAGCGCCGATGCAGACCCTTTCCCAATCCCCGCTCGACCCAGATTTCGTGCAGAACCCTTACCCGTTCTATGACCGCGTGCGTCAAGGCGCGCCTCTCGTTCAATGGCCCGAATACGGGTTTCACGTGACTGCGCGCGCCGCGATCGTCGGCGCGGCGCTGCGGGACCGGCGGTTGGGGCGCGAAGCCCCGCCAGAACACGCGGTGGAGGTTCCGAAGCATCTCGAGCCCTTCTATGCGATCGAACGTCATTCGATGCTGGAGTTGGAGGCGCCGACCCACACCCGCCTGCGCAAGCTGGTGACGAAGGCCTTCACTCCGCGCCGGATCGCAGGCATGGAGGACGAGATCGCGACACTCTGCCACCGGCTGGTCGACGAACTGCCCGAGGGCGGCTGCGACCTGCTGGAGCATTTCGCGAAACCCCTTCCGGTGATCGTGATTGCTCGGCTTCTGGGCGTGCCGGAGAAGGATGCCGACAAGCTTCTCGCGTGGTCGAACGCGATGGTGCAGATGTATCAGGCCCGCCGCGACATCAGCCTCGAAGAAGACGCGGCGCGGGCCTCAGCGGAATTCGCGGAGTATCTCGGGGATCTGATCGAGACCCGCCGCAAAGCGCCCGGCGACGATCTGATCTCGGAACTGATCGCGGTCGAGGAGGAAGGCGTTCACCTGAGCCGCGACGAGCTGATTTCCACCGTGATCCTGCTCCTGAACGCGGGTCACGAGGCGACCGTCCACCAGATCGGCAACAGCGTGAAGACCCTCGTCGAGCAGACCGTCGCGCCGCATTGGCTGGAGCCAGAGCGGATAGACGGCACGGTAGAGGAACTTCTGCGTTTCGATCCGCCGCTGCACTTGTTCACGCGATGGCTCTACGAGGACATGGAGTTTCAGGGGCAAATGCTGCGGAAAGGCGAACGGATCGGGCTGCTACTCGCCGGTGCGAACCGCGACCCGTCGGCTTGGGACGATCCGAGCGCCTTCGACCCGTCCCGCCCGGTGCGCATCAATTTCAGTTTCGGCGCGGGGGCGCATTTCTGCATCGGCGCGCCGCTGGCCCGGCTGGAGTTGAAACTCGCGCTGCCGATTCTGATGGAGCGGCTACAGGGGCTCGATCTGCCGCGCCGCCCTTATTACGCCGATCTCTACCATTTCCACGGGCTGGAGAAGCTGGAGACCACCTACACCAAGCGCTGATCGCTCACAGCGGCAGTGCGGTGGTGGATTTCAGCTCTTCCATCGACAGAAGCGCCGTGACGTTGTGAATTTTCACTTCCGAGATCAGCGCCTGATAGAAGCGGTCATAGGCGCGCGCATTCTCGACCCGCACTTTCAGGATGTAGTCGATATCGCCGGCAAGGCGGTGCGCTTCCATCACCTCGGGGCGCGCGCGCAGGGTGGCGAGGAACTTGTCCTGCCATTCGGCCTCGTGCTCGGACGTTCGGATCAGCACGAAGAAACAGGCATCGAACCCAAGCGCCTCGGGATCGAGGATCGCGGTCTGCTTTCCGATCACCCCCGCCGTGCGCAATTTGCGAATCCGGTTCCAGACCGGGGTCTTGGAAGAGCCTGTTTTCCGCGCGATTTCGTCGAGCGACTGGCTCGCATCGTCCTGTAGCTCCGCGAGGATTTTCCGATCCAGCTCGTCGATCTGCACCGCCATTCCGATTTCCCTCCGATAGAAAGAAGATTGTTACTCCCATCAAATTCATAAGGAACAAATGTCCTTATTGGCAAGGGCATATAGCCAAAAACGAGAACATTTTCCTATATTAACGCTCAAGACGCAGACGAGGAGCGTGACATGGAAACTCTCGAAACTCAGACCCAGGTGACCCTTGCCGGCGCAGGTCCGGGCGACCCGGACCTGCTGACCGTGGCGGTGCTGCGCGAGATGACGTGCGCCGATGTCATCCTGCACGACACGCTGGTGAGCGCCGAGGTGCTCGCACTTGCAGGTCCGCAGGCGAAGTTGATCGAGACCGGCAAGACCGGTTTCGGCCCCTCGATGAAGCAAAGCGACATCTCGGACCTGATCGTCCGCCTCGCGCGCGAGGGGCAGCGGGTGCTCCGCCTGAAATCCGGCGATCCGGGTGTGTTCGGGCGGCTGGGCGAAGAGCTGGACGCGCTCGACGCGGCCGGAATCGCCTATCGCGTGCTGCCGGGCATCACCGCCGCTTCCGCCGCCGCCGCATCGCTCGGCCAGAGCCTTACCGAACGCGGCCGCAATCGCGAGCTGCGCCTGCTCACCGGCCATGACGCCGACGGGCTCGCCGAACAGGATTGGACGGCGCTCGCTCGTCCCGGCGCGGTCGCGGCGATCTACATGGGCAAGCGCGCGGCCCGCTACGTGCAAGGGCGCCTGATGATGCATGGCGCCTCCCCCGCGACCCCGGCCTGCGTGGTCGAGAACGCTTCGCGCGCCGATCAGGTGATCCGCCCCGCGACGCTCGCCACCCTGCCCACCGTTACCGCCGAGGCCAAGGGCCCCGCCGTGATCCTGCTGGGCCTCGCCCCGCGCGACGCCCGCATCGCCCTGAAGGAGGTCGCGCTATGAGCAAGAAATTCATCCCCGGCGTGATCAGCGCCAACGATCTGCGCGAAGGCCATGTCGTCTACATGAACGACGCGGGCCAATGGGTTCTGCGCCTGAGCGACGCCGCTTTCCTCGACGATCCGGTGATTGCCGAGATGTGGCTCGATCTGGCCAATGCGCAGCCCGACAAAGTCGTCGGCGCCTATCTCGCGCCCGCCACGCTTGGCCCGAATGGCCCCGAGCCCGCGCATTTCCGCGAGGCCTTCCGCGCCTCCGGCCCTTCCATCGAGCTACCCGGGAGCTGATCCATGTTCCAACCCAGCGATTTCGACCGCGCCGCCGTCCGCGCGCGCGCCGAGCAGTTTCGCCATCAGGTCGCGCGCCGCCTCGACGGCAGCCTGACCGAAGACGAGTTCAAGCCGCTGCGCCTGATGAACGGGCTCTATCTGCAGCTGCACGCCTACATGCTGCGCGTGGCGATCCCCTATGGCACGATCAACGCGCGGCAAATGTGCCAGCTCGCCAAGATCGCAGATGTCTGGGATCGCGGCTATGGGCATTTCACGACGCGCCAGAACATCCAGTTCAACTGGCCGAAGCTGGTCGATGTGCCGGACATGATCGACGCGCTGGCCGATGTCGGCATGCACGCGATCCAGACCTCGGGCAACGCGATCCGCAACACGACGACGGACGCCTTCGCGGGCGCCGCCGCCGACGAGATCGCCGATCCGCGCCCCTATGCGGAGTTGATCCGCCAATGGTCCACCGACCATCCGGAATTCCAGTTCCTGCCGCGCAAGTTCAAGATCGCGATCAATGGCGCGCGCGCCGACCGCGCCGCGATCCGCGGCCACGATGTCGGCCTGCAAGTGGTCGAGCGCGAGGGCGAGATCGGTTTTCAGGTCTTCGTCGGCGGCGGTCTTGGCCGCACCCCGATGATCGCGAAGGAACTGCGCAGCTTCCTGCCAGTGGCCGATCTGCTGCCCTATCTGGAGTCGATCGTAGCGGCCTGGAACCTCGCAGGCCGGCGCGACAACAAGTATAAGGCACGCATCAAGATCACCGTGCATGAGCTTGGAATCGAGACGTTTTCCGAGATGGTCGAGGCCGAATTCCCGGCCCGCCGCGCGGCCTTCAAAGGTGCCGATCAGGCGATCCTCGCCGATCTCAAGGCGCAATTCGCCCCGCCCGTGCTGCCCGCGCGGGAGAGCGAAAGCTTCGAAGCCGCGCTCAATGTCGATGCGCTGCTGCGCGACTGGGCCGCGCGCTCGGTCTCGCCCCACCACAACCCCGATTACGCGGTCGTCACGGTAAGCCTGAAGGATCACGGCGCGCCTCCGGGCGATGCCACCTCGGACCAGATGCGCCTGTTGGCGGAGCTTGCCGAACGCTACGGCCAGTCGGAGCTGCGCATCAGCCACGAGCAGAACGTGATCCTGCCGCATATCGCGAAGGCCGATCTGCCCGCGCTGTTCGAGGCCCTGCGCAAGGGCGGCCTCGCGACTGCGAATATCGGCCTGACCTCGGATATCATCGCCTGCCCCGGCATGGATTACTGCGCGCTGGCCACGGCCCGCTCGATCCCGCTGGCACAGCAGATTGCGACCCATTTCCGCGACCTCGGGCTGGAGCAGGAGATCGGTGCGCTCAAGATCAAGATTTCGGGCTGCATCAACGCCTGCGGTCACCACCATCTGGGCCATATCGGCATCCTCGGTCTCGACCGCGCGGGCGTGGAGAACTACCAGATCACGCTTGGCGGCGACGCGACCGAGACGATGGCGCTTGGCGAGCGCGCTGGCCCCGGCTTTGCCTATACGGAGGTGATCCCCGCGCTGGAGCGTCTGCTGCGTGCCTATCTCGAACTGCGCGAAAACGCGACCGAGAGCTTCCTCGAAACGCTGCGTCGCCTTGGCCCGGACCCGTTCAAAGAGGCGCTCTATGCAGAGGCTCAACGCCATGCCGCTCAATGATCGCCCGGATATCGCAACGCGCGTCGCCGGGCTGAACGAACGCTACCGCCACCACGCCGCGACCGCGGTGATGGAGCGGGCGTTGCGGGACGCTGACGTGGGCGAAGTCGCGCTGGTCTCCTCCTTCGGGGCGGAGTCGGTGGTGCTCTTGCATATGGTCTCGGTGATCGCGCCCGGCACGCCGGTGCTGTTCATCGACACGCAGATGCTGTTTCCTGAGACGCTCGCCTATCAGCGCGACGTCGCGCACAAGCTGGGCCTGACGAATGTGCAGGTGATCCAGGCCGATCGGGCCGCGATCGCCCGCGACGATCCGGATGGAACTTTGCACCAGTACAGCACCGATGCCTGCTGCACACTGCGCAAGACGGTGCCGCTGGAAAACGCGCTCTCGGGCTATGACGCCTGGATCACCGGGCGCAAACGCTTTCAGGGCGGCCAGCGCGCGGCGCTCGACTTCTTCGAGGTCGAGACCGAGGCGCGGATGAAGATCAACCCGCTCGCCCATTGGGACAAGCAGGATGTGCAGGATTACATGGTCGAGAACCGCCTGCCGCGCCACCCGCTCGTGGCGCAAGGCTATCCCTCGATCGGCTGCGCGCCCTGCACCTCGCCTGTGAAACCGGGCGAGGACGAACGCGCGGGCCGCTGGCGCGGCGCCGCCAAGACCGAATGCGGCATCCACTTCATCGGCGGCAAGGCCGTACGTGTGAACAGTGAGGGCCAAGTGATTGAGAACAAGGAGAATGTGGCATGAGCGTGATCGTTCGCGACGACGGCTTCCACGAGGATGACTTCACCGGGGCGAGCCTCGATATCGCGCCGGAGACCGATGCGGGATACCTGCCCGCGCTGATCGACGGCGCCGAGATGATCCGCGTCCTGTTCCCGACCTTCTCGGACGGGCGTGGCTTCTCGCTGGCGCGCCGCATCCGTGCGCTCGGCTATTCCGGCCGGCTGCGCGCGGCGGGCCCGCTGATCGCGGATCAATACGCGATGGCGCGGCGCGTCGGCTTTGACGAGGTCGAAATCCCACCGGAGCTGGCCGAGCGCCAACCGCAGGCGCAATGGCTCTTCCGCGCCGACTGGGCCGCGCATGACTACCGCGCGCGGCTTGCCGGCTGAGGCTTTCGCCCGCATCCGATATCCGATAAACCCCACCCGTGACCGGCAATTGAGCCAGATCAAGGGCCAGCGCTGACGCAAGCTGTATCCGATCTGCATATTTGCCAGACCGAGGCGCCTGCCCCGGCCCGAGAGAGATATGACAATGAACGAGAGCGCCGTGACCGAGATCCCCAAGGTGAAAACCCTGCCCGACGCGCAGACCGTGACCGAAGTGACCCACTGGACGGACCGGCTGTTTTCCTTCCGCGTGACGCGGCCGCAATCCCTGCGCTTCCGCTCGGGTGAATTCGTGATGATCGGACTGATGGGCGACAATGGCAAACCGCTGCTGCGCGCCTATTCCATCGCCTCGCCGAACTGGGACGAGGAGCTGGAATTCTACTCGATCAAGGTGCCCGACGGCCCGCTGACCTCGAAGCTGCAGCATATCAATGTGGGCGACCAGATCATCCTGCGTCCGAAGCCCGTGGGCACGCTGGTCCATGACGCGCTGCTGCCCGGCAAGCGCGTGTGGTTCCTCGCCACCGGCACCGGCATCGCGCCCTTCGCCTCGCTGATGCGCGACCCCGAGACCTACGACAAGTTCGACGAGGTCATCATGATGCATACCTGCCGGACCGTCGCCGAACTGGAATATGGCCGGCAGCTGGTCGAGAACCTGATCAACGATCCGCTGATCGGCGAGATGGTCGAGGGCAAGCTGAAATATTACCCGACCACGACTCGCGAGGAATCCCCCCATATGGGCCGGATCACCGACAATCTCGAGAACGGCAAGGTGTTCAAGGATCTCGGCCTCGAGCCGATGAACCCCGAGACCGACCGCGCGATGGTCTGCGGCTCGCTCGCCTTCAACAAGGACGTGATGGCGGTGCTCGAAGGGTTCGGCCTGCGCGAAGGCGCGAATTCCGAGCCCCGCGAATATGTGGTCGAGAAGGCCTTCGTCGGCGACGGCATCTGAGCATATCTGGGGGCGCTGCCCTCGCCGGCGCCGGACCGCGGCAAACGTCAGAGAATGAGGGGGCTCTACCCCCTCGGGCTTCGCCCTCACCCCCGGGATATTTGAACAAGCCCGATGGGAGCACCCGATGCGCGGCCGAACCGGTCGCGCCGGGTGCCGTCGGTCTTGACGGTCATCGGCGTCCCCGCCTGTACCGTGCTTCGTTTATCGCCGCGAATTAGTTGAATTCTCGTTAATGCCTTCGGGTTTGCGCATATATCCTCTTGGGGGGGGGCGCCAGCGCGCGGGCACAGAGCCCCTTCGTGACCCAGCGTTTTTTCCGTCACGGCTTGGGAGATCGCCTCATCGTTGCTATCTTGAAAGGATGACCGAGGGGATCACCACGATGACGCGCCACCAATTGAGCCACAGCTTTCGCGAACATGTCGCCGATGGCGTCGTCCATGTTCTGGGCGTCGTTTTCGCCGTGGCAGGCGTAAGCGCGCTGATCGTCTGGGCCTCGCTCGCAGCACCTGCGGGGCGCGTCTGGCCGCTTGCGGTCTATTCGGTGGGGCTGATCGCCTCTTTCTCGCTCTCGGCCGCCTATAACCTGACGCTGCATGCACCGACGCGTGCGGTGTTGCGGCGCTTCGACCACGCGGCGATTTATCTACTGATTGCAGGCACATACACGCCGATGGCGCTGATCGGCCTCGGCGGTGTCGCAGGCTGGGCGCTGACCGCGACGGTCTGGGCGCTCGCGACCTTCGGCATCGTGATGAAGCTCGGCTTCTTCCACCGCGCGGAGCGCACGGGGTTCTGGCTCTATCTGGCGATGGGCTGGCTCGGGATGATCGCGATGTGGCCGTTGATCGTGGCCCTGCCCTTGCCCGCGCTGATCCTGCTGGTCGTGGGCGGGCTGACCTATACGGTCGGCGTGATCTTCTACCAGACCGAACGCATCCCCTTCTCGCGCGCGATCTGGCACGGCCATGTGCTGGCCGCAGCCGCGACGCATTACGCCGCGGTGATCGTGATCTCGCACTGAGCGGGGTTCAGAGCGGCTCGATATCGCCCATCGCGCGGGTCTCGTGGAATTCCGAGACGAAGCGCGCCAGCGCCCCCTCGTCGATCGCCGCGCGCAGGCCCGCCATCAGTTCCTGATAGTAATGCAGGTTGTGCCAAGTGAGCAGCATCCCCGAGATCATCTCGCCGGAGCGGAAGACGTGGTGCAGATAGGCGCGCGAATAGTTCGAGCAGGCGGGGCATGTGCAAGCCTCGTCCAAGGGGCGCGGGTCGTCGGCATGGCGGGCGTTCTTGATGTTCACCTGACCGCGGCGGGTCCAGGCCTGACCCGTGCGCCCCGAGCGCGACGGCAGCACGCAATCCATCATGTCGATGCCGCGTTCGACCGCGCCCACGATATCATCGGGTTTGCCGACGCCCATAAGGTAGCGGGGTTTGTCTTGCGGCAGCATGCCGGGCGCATAGTCGAGCACGCCGAACATCGCCTCCTGCCCCTCGCCCACGGCGAGGCCGCCGACCGCGTAGCCCTCGAAGCCGATCTCCTTGAGTTTCTCGGCACTTTCCTCGCGAAGCTCACGCGTCACGCCGCCCTGCTGGATGCCGAACAGCGCATGACCCGGACGGTCACCGAAGGCGTCACGTGAGCGCTGCGCCCACCGCATCGAGAGGCGCATGGATTTGGCCACTTCTTCCTCGGTCGCAGGCAGCGCGGGACACTCGTCGAAGCACATCACGATGTCCGAGCCCAAGAGCTTCTGAATCTCCATCGAGCGTTCGGGCGAGAGCATATGTTTCGAGCCATCGACATGGGAGGCAAAGGTCACGCCTTCCTCGGTCAGCTTGCGCAAGCTCGCGAGGCTCATCACTTGGAACCCGCCGGAGTCGGTCAGGATCGGCTTGTCCCAGTTCATGAACTTATGCAGCCCGCCCAGACGCGCCACGCGCTCTGCACCGGGGCGCAGCATCAGATGGTAGGTATTGCCCAGCAGAATATCCGCGCCGGTCGCGGCCACGCTTTCGGGCATCATCGCCTTCACGGTGGCGGCGGTACCCACGGGCATGAAAGCCGGCGTACGGATCTCGCCGCGCGGAGTCGAAATCGTCCCGGTGCGCGCCGCGCCGTCGGTGGCCTTGAGGGTGAAGCTGAACTTGGTCATCTGGGGCTCTCCTTCGGCCCCGGCTGATAGACCCAAAGCGGCGCAAAGGGAAGGCCGCGCGCGGCAGCAGAGCGAAGAGCGATCAGAAGGGCAGCAGGCTCTTTTTCGGGCGGAACTTCACCCCGCAGCTTTCGAAAAAGGCGCGCACCTCCGGAGTGAGCATGCCGCGACCATTGGAATATTGCGGAAGATCGAACCCGCCGCCTGCGTTGATCTCTACCACAACGGGGCCATCCGCAGTGATGGCGATATCGGTGGATTGATACCGGACGGGGGCGAAGCTGCGCGCGGCCCGCTCGTTGATTTCGAGGAGTTCTTTCCAGAAAGGCAGTTCCATCCCCATCAGGCCAGGCCGGTCGGGATGATCTTCGAGGAATTCGACCTCGATCCCGCGTCGCGCGACGGTGCGAATGCGACCGGTCGGGACGTCGATTCCGCAGGCGAGATTTCCGGGGCGCCAGAACGCATCGGCGATATTATCGCCTTGCGGCAGCTTGATCGCCGCCATTGGCACACGCAGCCCGTCATTCGTGAGCAGGTTCACCATCCGCACCGTGGCCAGAGCAGAGGCATAAGGCTGCAAGGCGGCGTGGTTCTGGAGCACCGGCTGAAGCACATAGGCATTCTTGGCGAGCGTCTGCTCGGCGAAATCGTCGTAGCTCATCGGCTCCTGGCCGGCGCAATGGATCATCTCGGCATCCGCGTGTTCGATCCGGAACGCACCGAAGCTGACCATGCCATCCACGATCTTGCCGAAGAATTGCTGCCCTGGGCGCGCGAGAAGGAAAGCCCTCAGCTGGTTCGCATCGCTGATCCGCTCCCCCATCCCGTGGTAGAGGCGCTGCGAGGGGTCGAGCACAGCGACAGTCTCGGGGATCGGCACCCCCGCGGCGCCAAGAAGCGTTGAGGCCAGCGCCTTGTCCTCTGCGGCGCTGTACCAGCCGCGGTTGTTCACGACATTGACGATCGGCCAGTGCAGGTCGTTGGACAGGAACCGCGCGCGCTCTGCCTGATCGTGGCGTGCAATGTCGTAAAGCCCGAAGCGCACATATTCGACGAGGTTGATCCGCGTCTCCGACTTCGCAAGTTGGCGATAGTCGCGCAGCACCTGCAACACCGAACGGCCCGACTTCTTGGCCGCGTAAACCAGAAGATCCTGGAAGGAACTGTCGCGCGCGCTCTGATAAGCGGTTTGGTCAAGTGTGGCGAGGGACATGGCGACTCCAAGTGAAACAATCATCGATCTTCCGTTGAATTTGATCCTATGAAGAAACGCGGCAAAACTTGGGCAAAGCGACGATCTTTTCGCGGTCAGCCCTTTGAAATCGTCGGGGGTCGCACGGCATCTTACGTGGGGGCATAGACCGGAATCAGCTTTTCGCTTTACGCTAAGGCAAAAGGAGGCTCGCCATGTTCCGCGCCCTACTTCTCGCCCTCTTCACCACGCTTGCGCCGGTCGTCGCGGCCGCGCAGAACCAGCGGATCAGCCACTGCATCGCGATCGCCGATGCAGCGCCCGGGATCGAATATCTGCACAAGGCCAGTTGGTCCGACCCGGTGCCGGACCAATCGGTGCGGCTGCATTACATCGACCATTCGATGGTGCTGTTGCAGACCGAGGGCGGGCTGTCGGTCATTACCGATTTCAACGGCTGGACCGGCGGGGCCCGGTTTGCCCCCGATTACGTCACGATGAACCATGCTCATTCGAGCCATATGACCGATATGATCCCGGACGGGACGGTGGCGCTTAAGGGCTGGTCGGATCAGTTCGGCATCGCTGCCGAGCATCATCTCGATCTGGGCGAGATGCTGATCCGCAATGTGCCCACTGATATCCGCAGCTGGGGCGGGGTCGAGGAGAACGGCAACTCGATCTTCGTTTTCGAGGTGGCGGGGCTGTGTATCGGCCATCTGGGCCACCTGCATCACGAGCCCGATCCCGCGCAATATGCGGCGCTCGGGCGGCTCGACGTCGTGATGGCAGCGGTGGACGGATCCTACACGGTCGATCAGCCGACGATGATCCGCATCCTGAACCGGTTGCGCTCACGCATCGTGATCCCGGTCCATTGGTTCGGCGAGCCGACCCTGCAGAGCTTTCTCGACGGGATGAAGGGTGTCTTCGCGGTCGAGCGGCCGGGCGTGAGCGAGGTGATCGTCTCGCTCAGAACCTTGCCGCGCGAGCCGACCGTGATGGTGCTGGAGCCCGACCGGCTGCGGTAGCGCTCACCAGATCTCAGGTCTCTGGACGGCTGCCACGCAATGCGGCCTCCCCGCGAAGGTGCCGAGCGGCGTCGGCCTCAGGGATTGGCCGAGCCAGCCCTGCGGGATCGTCAGCGGATAGGGCGCAGCAATGGCGGCCTCGGCAATCGGAGCAAATCCCACCCGTCCGTAATAGGCCGGATCACCATAGGTCAGCACGGCCTCGACACCCGCCGCTGAAAGCTCCGCGAGGGCATGACGGATCAGCCTCTGCCCGACGCCCTTGCGTTGCTGCGTCGGGGCGACTGCCATCGGCGAAAGCAGAAAGACGCGGCGTGGATCTTCGACATAGCGCAGGCGGGTGAAGCAGACTGCGCCGATGAGGGTCTCTCCGTCGCGCGCGACGAAACAGTACAGATCGCCGGGGTCGGTCCGGGCGAGGATGTCGCGCACGAGCGACCCGATCAGCGTACCTTCGTCGGGCCTTCGGAGGCTGCGAAGTTATCCGCGAAGAGACCGGCGAAGCGCTCCGCATCTCCGGCATATCCTGCGCTGATCTCCACCGGGCTCAACTCTCCGCCTTCTTCTCCCAGCGGCCGCCCTCTTCCGACCAGTAGATCGCTTTCGCGCCCGCGCCGGTGAGTGTCTTCCACTGGCCGCGCGCATGTTGCACCGCCTGCGGGTCGTTGCCGTCGAACAGGATCCAGACGCGTTTATGGGCGTCGGTCTCCTCCGCCGCGACCTCGGCACCGTCCACGGCCATCATCGCCTCGCGCCCGTCGCCTGCGGGCGCGGTGCCCAGCAAGATCGGCTGCAAAGCGTCATGTGGCCCGCCTGCGAGCCCGTGCGGCAGAAAGCTCGCCTCGCTTCCCATCAGCCAGAGTCTCTGGTCGAGCCAGTCGAGGCGCGCGGAATCGGTACCGCGCAACTCCACCTTCCAACCCTGCTCCACCGCCCGGGAGGCGAGGTTCAGCACCACCTCCTCGAGACTGGAGCGGGTCAGATGGTAGAAATTGACCTGCCCCATCTCAGGCTTCGAACTTGTCGCGGATAAGCCGGTCGAGCATGCGCACGCCCCAGCCGGTCGGCCCTTTCGGGGCCAGCGTGGTCTCGTTCGGCGGAAGCGCGACGCCCGCGATGTCGATATGGCACCACGGCACCTCGTCCTTGACGAAGCGCTTCAGGAAAGCGGCCGCGGTGATCGCGCCGCCCCAGCGGTTTCCGACATTGCGCATATCCGCCAGCCGCGATTTCAGCGCCTTGTCATAGGCGGGCTGCAGCGGCATGTGCCACGCGCCCTCGCCCTCGGTCTTCGCCGCTTTAAGAATGTCGGCTACAAACTTGTCATCATTGGCGAAAAGGCCCGCATTCTCGTGACCGAGCGCGACGATCACCGCGCCGGTCAGCGTGGCGAGATTGACCATCGCCTTGGGCTTGAACCGGTCCTGCGCATACCAGAGCACATCGGCCAGAACGAGGCGGCCTTCGGCATCGGTGTTGATGACTTCGATCGTGTCGCCCTTCATCGAGGTCACGATATCGCCGGGGCGTTGCGCGCGCCCGTCGGGCATGTTCTCGACGAGGCCCACGAGGCCCACGACATTCGCCTTGGCCTTGCGCAGCGCCAGCGTGCGCATCACGCCCGAGACGACGCCTGCGCCGCCCATATCCATCGTCATCTCTTCCATGCCCGCGCCTGGCTTGAGCGAGATGCCGCCCGCATCGAAGACGACGCCCTTGCCGACGAGCGCGAAGGGTGCCTCACCTTCCTCGCCGCCCTTCCACTGCATGACGACGAGTTTGGAGGGCATTTCCGAGCCCATGCCGACACCCAGAAGCGCGCCCATGCCGAGCTTCTTCATGTCCTCTTCCTCGAGGATTTCGACATCGAGGCCCAGCTCCTGCATCGCGGCGAGGCGGGCGGCGAAATCGTCGGTGGTGAGGATGTTTGCGGGCTCGTTTACCAGATCGCGGGTGAAGAACACCCCCTCGGCGAGTGCTGCATGCGGGGCGGCGGCAGCGGCGACTTCTTCGGGCTTGTCGACCATGATCGTCACCGGGCCGAAATCCTTCTTGCCCTCGCCGGTGTGATAGTCGAAGCGATAGGCGCGCAGCGCTAGCCCCAGCGACAGATCAGCCGCGCGCGGATGGCCTTGCGCCACCACGAGAACCCCGGCTTCGCCGAGCTTGGCCCCGATCGCAGCCCCCGCCTTGCGGGCCTCGTCGGCACTGGATTTCCGGTCGAGCCGCACCAGCTGCACCGCTTCGGCGGCGATCGCGGCGGGCCAGCTCAGATTCATCGCCTCGCCCGCACCCAAACCCGCGAAGGCTTCCGAATCCACCGCGCGCTTGATCGCGCCCTTCATCGCGCGGTCCAGCTTGCGCCCGGCCTGGCCCAGCTTGCCGTCCCCGCCCACGATCAGAGCGATCCGCCCGCTTTGGGTGACAAAGCCCTCCGGATCGGTTTCCTTGAAGGCGATGGCGACGGGTTGGGTCATGTGGGGCTCTCCGCAGATGGGACCGTCGCGCGGATCGGCGGCGCGCGGTCGCGATTGGCATCATTTCGCGCGAGAGCCTAGCCCTGCCTCCGGAAAATGAAAAGCACCCCCGCTGCGCCCTTCCCTCACTTCGCCCGACAGGCTAGAGAAAGGGAAATATTCGGGGGTATTGAAGGGTCGTGACGCGACTGGACAGATATGTTTTGTCCAAATTGATGGCGCTGTTCGGGTTTTTCGCGCTCGTGCTGGTCTCCGTCTATTGGGTCAACCGGGCTGTGATCATGTTCGACAGCCTGATTTCGGATGGCCAGACCGCAACGGTGGTGCTGGAATTCACCGCGCTGACCTTGCCTTACGTCATCCGCATCGTGCTGCCGGTCGCGGCCTTCGCCGCCACGATCTACGCGTTCAACCGGCTCGATCAGGACAGCGAATTGGTGGTGATGCGCGCCACCGGAACCTCGAACTGGCGGCTGGCGCGTCCGGTACTGGTCTTCGGGCTGATCGCCTCGGTGATGATGGCGTTGCTGGTGAACTTCCTCGTCCCCGCCGCCAAGGCCCGTCTGGCCGAGCGCCAGCAGGAGGTCGCGCAGAACCTGACCGCGAAATTCCTCACCGAAGGCACGTTCCAGCATCCCGCGCCGGGCATCTCGATCTATATACGGCGCATTTCTGATCTGGGGGAGTTGCAGGATATCTTCGTCTCCGACAGCCGCTCGGCACAGACGAGCACGATTTATACCGCCGACAAGGGGGTGATCGTGAAGACCGAGACGGGGCCGAAACTGATCATGTTCTCGGGTATGGCCCAGACCCTGCGCAAACCCTCCGATCACCTGTCTGTCACCCGCTTTGCCAATTTCACCTACGACATCGGCTCCTTCCTCAAGTCCGGGAAAGCGCGGGCGCTGAAGATCGACGAGATGATGACCCCGCGCCTCGCCGCGATGATGGCGGGGAGCGGACTCGACGCGACTCCGGGCGCCGACAGCGCCAAGGCCGCCCGCGACGCGCTACGACTGGAGCTTGCTCGGCGGATCACGCAACCGCTATTGGCCCCGATCGCGGCGCTGATCGGATTCTCGGCGCTGATGATGGGCACCTTCTCGCGCTTCGGCATGTGGCGGCAGATGACGCTCGCGATCGGCGGGCTGATCGTGATGCAGGTACTTCAGAACGCCGCCGAAACCAGTTCCGGGCGCGACCCCTCGCTCTGGCCGAGCCTGATTGCGCCGACGCTGGGCGGGATCGTGATGGTGCTGTTCATGCTGTGGTGGTCCGGTCGTCCGCGCCGTATCCGGCCCAAGCGGGAGGCTGCCGCGTGACGCTTGCTCTCTATCTTGCGAAACGGTTTCTCCGCAGCTTCCTGATCGTCGCGGCAAGCTTCTGGAGCATCCTGTTCCTGATCGACGTGGTCGAGGAAATCCGCCGCTTCTCCGATCAGGGGCTGAGCCTTTTGCAGGTCTCGTTGCTCTCCGCGCTAAACATCCCGGAGACGCTTTACACGATCCTGCCGCTGATCGTGATGCTGTCCTCGGTGGCGCTGTTCATCTCTCTCGCGCGCAGTTCGGAACTGGTCGTGATCCGGGCCGCGGGCCGGTCTGCACTGCGTATGCTGGCCGCACCGATCGCGGCGGCGCTGGTGCTCGGGCTGCTGACGCTGCTGGTGGGCAACCCGCTCGTCTCGGCCACGTCGAAGCGCTATGAGACCCTGCTGGATCACTACACCTCCAATGGGGGCTCGACCGTGTCGATCGGGCGCGAAGGCGTCTGGATGCGACAAAGCGCGGGGCTTTCCTCGGACGGCAAAACGCTCGCGCAGGCGGTGATTCATGCCGATCGCGCGAATGGCGATGCAACGACGCTGCATGGAGTGACCTTCCTGATTTTCGACCCTCAACGCGGCCCGGTGCGCCGGATCGACGCGAAAACCGCGACGCTGGTGCCGGGCGCGTGGCAGTTGCAGGACGTGAAAGACTGGCCGTTGGGCGACTCCACCAACCCCGAGCGCGACGCTACGATCGAAGACAGCCTCTCGCTGCCCTCCGACCTGACGGTGGCGAGCATCCGCGACAGTTTCGGCAAGCCCTCCGCAGTGCCGATCTGGCAATTGCCGGGCTTCATCGCCTCGCTGGAGGCCGCAGGCTTCTCCGCGCGCCGCCATATCGTGTGGCTGCAGATGGAGCTCGCGCTGCCGGTGCTCTTCGTTGCGATGGTCCTGATTGCGGCGAGCTTCACGATGGACCATGTGCGCTTCGGCGGCATCGGCGCGAAGGTTCTTTTCGCCTTGGCTGCCGGTCTGGGCTTGTTCTTCCTGCGCAATATCGCGCAAGTTCTGGGCGATAACGGACAGATTCCCGTTCTACTCGCGGCCTGGGCGCCGCCGGTGATCGGGTTGATGCTGCCGCTGGCGCGGCTTCTGCACCGGGAGGATGGGTGATGCGGCGGCAATTCGGCGCTTTGGCAGGACGGGCGAGCGCTCTGGCGCTGATCGTCGCGCTTGGCGTGGCAGGGCCGCAGCCCGGGCGCGCGCAAGACCAAACAGCGACCGATACGGCCCCCACAACGCAGGGTGCGGCGATCCCCGCCTCGGACGAATTGGCGACGCTGCTGGCCGATCGGGTCGCGATCCGCAACCAGAACGAGTTGGTCGCGGAAGGCAATGTCGAGGTCTTCTACAAGTCGAACCGGCTGTCTGCAAAACGCGTGGTCTATGACCAGAAGGCGGACAAGCTTTACCTCGAAGGTCCGATCCGGCTGGTTCAGCCCGGCCAGTCGCAGGCGGTGATCCTCGCCTCGCAGGCAGAACTGTCCTCCGACCTGCAAAACGGCATCCTGCTGAGCGCGCGCATGGTGATGGCGCGCGAATTGCAGCTCGCCGCCGCCCGGATCGAGCGGCGCGAGGGCGCGATCACCGTCATGGACAAGGTCGTGGCGTCGTCTTGCGAGGTATGCCGGACCAATCCGACGCCGCTTTGGGAAATCCGTGCGAGCCGCGTCGTGCACAACGCGACGACACGCCAGATCGTATTCGAGGACGCCCAGTTCCGCGCGGCCGGCGTGCCGATCGCCTACCTGCCTCGGCTGCGGCTGCCCGCGCCAGGCGTGAAGCGGATGACGGGCTTCCTCGCTCCGCGTTTCCGCACCACGAGCGGTCTCGGCCCGGGGCTTCTGGTACCCTATTTCATCGCGCTCGGACCCAGCCGAGATCTGACGGTGACGCCCTATTTCGCCACTTCGCGCACCGAGACGCTGAACCTGCGCTATCGGCAGGCCTTCAACTGGGGCAAGATGGAATGGTCCGGCGCGCTGAGCAAAGACGACATTCGCAGCGGCACGCGCGGCTATCTCTTCGGCGATCTCGAGGCGCAGCTTCCGCGCGAGTTTCGCCTGACCGCGCAGCTTCGGCTGGTCAGCGACGACAGCTACCTGCTCAATTACGGGCTCAGCGACGATGACCGCCTGTGGTCGGGCGTCACGCTCGAACGGGTACGCAGCGACGAATTGATCTGGGCCCGCGTCGGCAATGTCCACTCGCTGCGCGCGGGTGAGAGCAACGCCACCGAGCCAATGCTGAGCGGCACCGGAGAATGGCTGCGCACCTTCCGCCCCGCCGGGATCGGCGGACAGGCCAGCGTGCGGTTTTCCACCCTCGCCACGCGGCGCGCTTCGAATGCGACGGTCGATCTGAACGGCGACGGTCGCCCCGACGGGCGCGACATGGTGCGTGGCTCGCTCACCGCCGATTGGCGGCGCAACTGGCTGTTCGGGCCGGGCATGCTCGGGTCGATCGAGACCCAATTCGCGGGCGACATCATCGAGACCAACCAGGACCCCGCCTTCAGCGAAACGATCCTGCGTGGCCAGCCTACCGTCGCCGCGGAGATCCGCTGGCCCTGGGTCAAGACGAGCGGTCGCGCGGCCTATGTGATCGAGCCGGTTGCGCAGGTCGTCTGGGCGCCGGATCACCTGAAGGACGCTCCCAACGAGGACAGCCAGCTGCCTGAATTCGACGGCGGCAACCTGTTCTCGCTGACCCGATTTCCGGGCGAGGATGCCCGCGAGACGGGTTTGCGCGCCAATGTCGGGCTCGGCTGGACGCGTTATGACAGCTCCGGCTGGTCGCTTGGCGTCGCGGCGGGCCGTGTGTTCCGCCAGCGCGACCTGAACCAGTTCTCGCAGGGCACCGGGCTGTCGGGCACGAAATCCGACTGGCTTCTCGCGACCCATCTGACGACCGCGAACGGGCTGACGCTGTCGAACCGCGCGCTGTTCGACGATAACTTCTCCGTGTCGCGCGACGAGGTGCGGCTATCGCGGGTCGGAACTGACTTCGACATCTCGGCGGGCTATCTCTGGCTCGAGAAGAACCCCGCCGAAGGACGCGACGACAACATGTCCGAGCTGATGCTGGACACGGCGTGGCGCTGGGGCGCCGGCTGGTCGGGCACGATGAGCACACGTTACGACTTCACCGCCGAGCGCGCTGCGCGCGCCAAGCTCGGCCTGCGCTACCAGACCGAATGCATCGCGGTTGATCTTTCCCTCTCGCGCCGCTTCACGTCATCCACTAGTGTAGCCCCTGAGACCGATTTCGGCCTATCCGTCCAACTCGTCGGCTTCGGCGCGAGCGACGGTGCGCCCGCGCGGCGAATGTGCGGAAGTTGAGGCCGGGGATCGCAAAGCGGCCCAGCGGGCCCAGAGGATCAACGAGGCCCCAAGGGCCAGGACTGAACGAGACGAAACGGACAGGCACGCTCATGACGATGATGACCCGACTGCTCACCCTTCTGGCGCTAATGCTCGCCCTGCCCTTCGCCGCAGGAACGGCGCAGGCGCAATCGGGCGGTAGCTTCGCGCCCGTCGTCACCGTCAACGGCATGGGCGTGACCGACTACGAAATCAACCAGCGGCAGCGCTTCATGCAGCTGCTGAACGCCGGCGCGAACACGCGCGAGGACGCCGAGAAGGCGCTGATCGAGGACCGTCTGCGGATCTGGGCCGGCAAGCGCATCGGCATCAAGCTCGACGAAGCCGCGATCCAGAAGGGCATGGATGAATTCGCTGGCCGCGCGAACATGACCGGCGACGAATTCGTGCAGGCACTGCAGAAGGAAGGCGTCGATCCGAACACGTTCCGCAACTTCACCGAAGCCGGCCTTGTCTGGCGCCAGGTGATCCGCGCACGCTTCGGGCAGCAGGTGAACATCACGAAATCCGACGTCGACCGCGCGATGATGCCCGAGAGCCAGACCGGCAAGGGCGTGAAGGTGCTGATATCGGAGGCGATCATCCCCGCACCGCAGGGCCGCGCCCGGGCCGCGATGGGGCAAGCGCGTCAGCTGTCGGCCGCGCAGGGCGAGGGCGCTTTCGCCGCGCTCGCGCGTCAATATTCGGCCGCGCCGTCGCGTGCACGCGGTGGGCGTCTGGACTGGATGCCGATCGACAAGCTGCCGCCGCAACTGCGCGGCGTGGTGCTCAAGCTCAAGCCCGGCACCGCGACCCAGCCGATCGAGCTTCAGGGCGCGGTCGCGGTCTTCATGCTGCGCGCGATTGGCGACGGCGATGCGCCGTCGGGCCCGCAGACGCTCAGCTACATGACCTTCGCGATCGGCCCGACCGGCTCGCAGCAATCGGCCAAGATCCAGAGCCAGGTGGCCGCGGCGCGCGAATGCAACCAGCTCTACACGATCGGCAAGGGCTTCCCGCCGAGCGCGCTCACCAAGCATGAGGACGTGGCGCAGGCGCAGGTGCCGACCAATATCGGGCTCGCGCTGGCGCATCTCGATGTGGGCGAGACCGAAGTGATCCCGCAAGGCGCCAACGACGTGCTCGTGATGCTCTGCGATCGCAAGGTTGCGCCCCAGGGTGACCAATCGGCTCCCGACCGCGATCAGGTCCGCGCGGCTCTCGAGAACAAGGCGCTGGAATCCTACGCCAATGGCTACATGGCCGATCTGGAAGCCGAAGCGGTCATCGTGCGCAAATGAGCGCCCAGCCGACCGATCGCACCGCAGCCCGTGCGCCCGACCGCCCCGTGATCCTCAGCTGCGGCGACCCCTCGGGGATTGGCCCAGAGATCGCCGCCCGCGCCTGGGAACATTGCGGCGCGAAACTGCCCTTCGTCTGGATCGGTGACCCCGCGCATCTGCCGCGCGGCACGAAGATCCGAGAGATCGACCGACCCGCCGACGCGCTGCGCCACGCCAGCGCCGGGCTGCCGGTGCTGCCCCATGAATTTCCCGCCGCCGCCCTTCCGGGCGAGCCCGATCCCGCAAATGCGAAAGCCGTGATCGACGTGATCGCGCGCGGCGTCGATCTGGTGATGCGCGGCGAAGGGGCTGCGCTCAGCACCGCGCCGATCAACAAGAAAGCGCTGAAAGACGGGGCAAGGTTCACCTTCCCCGGCCATACCGAATATCTGGCCCATCTCGCGGGCGTCGAGCGGGTAGTGATGATGCTCGCCTCGTCGCGTGTCGACCCGCCGCTGCGCGTGGTGCCCGCCACGATCCATGTCGCGCTCTCCGAAGTACCGAAACTTCTGACCCCGCAGCTTCTGCGCGAGACGGTGCGGATCACCTATGAAGGGTTGCGGCGCGATTTCGGCTTCTCGGCCCCACGGATCGCGGTCGCGGGGCTGAACCCGCATGCAGGCGAAGGCGGGGCGATGGGCATCGAGGAAGGCGACTGGATCGCCGACACGCTCGACGGTCTGCGCGAAGAGGGCTACGCGGTTGCGGGCCCGATGCCTGCCGACACGATGTTCCACGCGCGCGCCCGGCAGAATTACGACGCGGCGATCTGCGCCTATCACGATCAGGCGCTGATCCCGATCAAGACGCTCGATTTCGACGGCGGGGTGAATATCACGCTCGGCCTGCCCTTCGTGCGCACCTCACCCGATCATGGCACCGCCTATGACATCGCGGGTCAGGGCCGCGCCAACCCTGCCTCGTTGATCGCGGCGCTGGAGATGGCGGCCCGGATGGGAGCGGCCCGGCATGACTGAGGCTGCGTGATGGCCACGATCGACGGGCTGCCCCCGCTGCGCGAGGTTCTGCAGACGCATGACCTGGTGGCAAAGAAGAGCCTCGGGCAGAACTTCCTGCTGGACCTGAACCTGACCGCGAAGATCGCGCGCTCGGCGGGCGATCTGACGGGTGCCGACGTGCTGGAGGTCGGTCCCGGCCCCGGCGGTCTCACGCGCGGGCTGCTGGCCGAGGGCGCGCGCAAGGTGCTCGCGATCGAGAAGGACACACGCTGTCTGCCCGCCTTGGCCGAGATCGCCGAGGCCTATCCGGGCCGTCTCGAAGTGATCAATGGCGATGCGCTGCAGGTCGATCCGCTCGCGCATCTCACGCCCCCGATCAAGATCGCCGCGAACCTGCCCTATAACGTGGGCACCGAGTTGCTGGTGCGCTGGCTGACGCCGAAAGACTGGCCGCCCTTCTGGGAAAGCCTGACGCTGATGTTCCAGCGCGAGGTGGCTGAGCGGATCGTGGCGAAGCCGGGCTCTAAGCATTACGGCCGCCTCGCGATCCTCGCGCAATGGCGCGCCGAGGCGAAGATCGTAATGAGCCTGCCGCCCGAGGCATTCACGCCCGCACCCAAGGTGCATTCGGCGGTGGTGCATCTGCGCGCCCTGCCCGAGCCGCGCTATCCGGCCGATGCGGCAACGCTCAGCCGGGTCGTGGCTGCGGGCTTCAACCAGCGCCGCAAGATGCTGCGGGCTTCGCTCAAGGGTGTCGCCCCTGATATAGAGGCGAAGCTGGAGCAGGCTGGGATCGCGCCCACCGAACGCGCCGAACGGGTCACGCTGGAGCAGTTCTGCCGCCTCGCGCGCATCGTCGCGGGACAGGAATGAACTGCGCCGCGCGCGAGGACGACTTGCCTCGCGGTGCCGAGATCGTCTTCGCTTCCCTCATTTCCGGGATTGGCCAGTTGCCCACGTCGATGCTGACCGGTCACACCGCTGAACTGCCGCGATAGAGAGAGCTGCGCGGTTCGCGCGTGTCGGCTTGCACGTGGCACATCTGATGGATGGCAGCTGCGGCCGGGTGTATCCGCACGCTAACCAGACGGGCGAAGCGTCCGCCCCGCTCCCAAGATGCAAAAAGGCCCGCCAACTTGGCGGGCCTCGCGCTATCTCTTGGGAGGCTTTACTCGCCTGAAGCCTTCGGCAGCTCGGCACTCGCCTCGGCTTTTTCGGCCTTTTCGGCTTTCGGAGCGCGCGGCTTGCGCGGGGCGCGCGGACGCTTGGGCTTCTCGGCCTTTTCAGCTTTCTCGGCCTTCTCCGGCTTTTCGGAGGGCTCTTCCGCCTTCGGCGCGTCGTCGCCGCGGCTACGGCTTTCGGGCGTATCGACGAGGGTGGAATCGTCATCGGAGTCCAGCTGCGGCATCGGCGGCATCATCTCGGAGCTTTCGCTCCGCTTACGCCCGGACGACTTGCCCTCGGAGCGCTCGTCGCGGCGCTCGGACGCATTGTCCTGAGCCTCGCCTTTCGAGCCGGTCTCGTTTTGACCGTCATTCTGCTGACCGTCGTTCTGACCGCTGTTCTGGCCGCCGCTTTGCCCGTGGCCGCCGTGGCTCTGACCACCATTATTCTGGCCACCATTGTTCTGGTTGCCGTTATTCTGGTTGTTCTGCTGGCGCTGCTGGTTGCGGGCTTCCTGCTCGCGGGCCTGTTCTTTCTGCGCCTCGCCCAGCATTCGCGTGTAATGCTCTGCGTGCTGCAGGAAGTTCTGTTCGGCCACGCGGTCGTTGCCGAGCTGCGCGTCGCGCGCGAGCTGCAGATATTTGTCGATGATCTGTTGCGGCGTACCGCGCACCTTGCCTTCGGGGCCGGAGCTGTCGAAGACGCGGTTGACGATATTGCCCATCGACCGTTGACGGTTCGACTTGTTACGCGAACGGGATTTCGAAGATCTCATGGCTTTCGTTTTCTTGGCCCGTTGTCACGGGCTTTTCGGAAATGGCCGCTAATGCAGGGCCTGCGGGCTGAACTGTCACGCTGGGCATACCTGCCCGGTTTCGTTCCAAACACCCGCGCTGTGAAGCTGAGCCGTGCGGGGGATCAATATCCGGCCTGCACAGGCTTGACTAAACATGCGAGGGGCGACCTTTCAAGTCAGAAAATCGATCAAATCCGCGATTTCGATGGATTCGCGGGGTTTTCCCCAAGTTTTTGCGCGATTTCGTGCTCAGGACGTGCCGCAATCCGCCGGATCACCGGGTTTATGCGCCAAAATGACGCGGTCGCGGCCGTCGAGATCACGGCGGGTCTCGATGTTCTCAAGGCCCTGCGCTGCGAAGAGATCGCTAACCGCCTGCGCCTGCGTCGGACCGATCTCGACGGCGAGGCGTCCGCCCGCCATCAGCCGCGCACCCGCGCCGCGGGCAATGGCGCGATAGGCGTCGAGCCCGTCCCCGCCCGGCGTCAGCGCCGAGAGCGGCTCCCAGTCACGCACGTCCTGAGAGAGCCCCGCCATCTCGTCTTCCGCAATATAAGGGGGATTCGAGACGATGAGGTCATAACGCCCCGGCACATTGGCAAACCAGTCTGAAATCAGGAACTTGGCGCGTTTGGCGACACCGAGCGCCTCGGCATTGGCTTTCGCGACCTCAAGCGCGGCTTGAGACAGGTCTGTCCCCGTCCCTGCCGCGAAGGGCATGGATTTCAGCAGCGAGACCAGGATGCAGCCGGTGCCCGTTCCGAGGTCGAGCGCGTGAACGAAGGGCCGCTCCAGCGCGACCTCGACCAGCAATTCCGTCTCCGGGCGCGGATCGAGCGTGTCGCGGGTGACGCGGAATTCATGCCCCCAGAACAGCCGCTTGCCGGTAATCTGGGCGACGGGCTGGCGTGCCTCGCGGGCAGTCAGCGCAGCCTCAAACCGGTCGACCGCGTCGTCCGGCAGCGGGTCTTGCAAGGCGAGCGTCAGCCGGTCGGGTGCGATCTGCAGCGCATGGGCCAGCAGCCTGCGCGCATCGGTCTGCGCGCCCTCGATCCCGGCCTCGCGCAGACGGCGGGACGCAGCGACCAGCGCATCCTGCGCCCTCACGCCTCCATCTCCGCGAGCTTGGCCGCCTGATCGTCGGCGATCAGCGCGTCGACCACTTCGTCGATCTCGCCTTCCATAACCTTATCAAGGGAATAGAGCGTGAGGTTGATGCGGTGATCGGTCAGCCGCCCTTGCGGGAAATTATAGGTGCGGATGCGCTCCGAGCGGTCGCCGGAACCCACCTGGGATTTCCGCGTCTCGGCACGTTCCGAAGCCGCGCGGTCGCGTTCGGCCTCGAACAGCCGCGCGCGCAGAACGGCCATCGCATTGGCGCGGTTCTGGTGCTGGGATTTCTCAGACGAGGTCACGACGATCCCGGTCGGGATATGGGTGATGCGCACCGCGGAATCCGTCGTGTTGACGTGCTGGCCGCCTGCCCCGGAGGCCCGCATCGTGTCGATCCGAATGTCATTGGCGGGAATGTCGATATCGACCGCCTCGACCTCGGGCAGAACGGCGACGGTCGCGGCAGACGTGTGGATGCGTCCGCCGGCCTCGGTTTCCGGCACGCGCTGCACGCGGTGAACGCCGGATTCGTATTTCAGCCGGGCGAAGACGCCCTCACCTTCGATGCGCGCGACGGCTTCCTTGACGCCGCCCAGCTCGGTCTCGGTCAACTCCATCATCTCGAAACGCCAGCCATGTTTCTCGGCGTATTTCTGATACATACGCAACAGGTTACCCGCGAACAGCGCCGCTTCCTCGCCACCCGTGCCGGGGCGGATCTCCAGGATCGCGGGGCGCGCGTCGGCGGCATCCTTGGGCAGAAGCGCCACGCGCAAGGCCTGTTCCATCTCGGGGATACGGGCTTTGAGACGCGGCAATTCCTCTTCGGCCAGATCGCGCATTTCCGGATCGGTCATCCAGCCTTCCGCCTCGGCCAGATCGGCGCGGGCCTGACGCCATGCCTCGATCTGGGTGACGACCGGCTTCAATTCGGAATATTCACGGCTGATCTCGGCGATCTTGGCGGGTTCCGCGCCAGCGTTGAGCAGCGCCTCGAGGTACTCGAAGCGCGCGAGGATCTGGTCGAGTTTCTCTTCGGGCAACATGGGATTGGTTTGGCGCGAAGCGTGCGGGGCGTCAAGCGGCGAGCGTTGTGAAGAGAGCGCCGCTTCCTCCCGTTGGTCCGGGGCGACCAGCCCCGGGCCGCGCCCAACTTTCCCGGGAAGGCGCGTTGTCGATGTCATCGTCATCGCAGGCTCAAGCGCCCACCGGGCTTGCGAGATTGAGCGCCCTGCCCCACACAAAGCCACGCGCCCACCCGGGGCTCGGACGCGTCCCTTACAAACAACGTTCCGTCATTGCCGCTTCGCAGCGCTGCGTCATCACATATCAGCAGACTGCCCACAGCTCCCTTTACGGCTCGGGTCCTATCACCTAGATAAACAGTCGAGTAATTCGATAGGCGCCCTGCCGGCGCCCCTGCCGATGGAAGAAGCCGCCATGACCGCCACGCCCGAAGAGCCGCTTGAAGGCACGCCGCTGATCAAGCCCTCGACGACCGACCATCCGCTCTACGATAATGTCGTGGAAGCGTGCCGCACCGTCTATGACCCGGAAATCCCGGTGAACATCTATGATCTCGGCCTCGTCTACACGATCGAGATCAGCCCTGAGAATGACGCGAAGGTGATCATGACGCTCACCGCTCCGGGCTGCCCCGTCGCGGGCGAGATGCCGGGTTGGGTTCACGATGCCGTGGCCTGCGTCGGTGGTCTGCGCGATGTCGATGTCGAGATGACCTTCGATCCGCAATGGGGCATGGACATGATGTCCGACGAGGCGCGGCTGGAACTAGGCTTCATGTGAGGCTTGGAGGGGCTCTGCCCCTCACCCTGCGGGTGCTTCCAGGATATTTCCGACCAAGAGGAAGGGAGCCGCGCGGCTCCCTTTTTGTTTCCTTGCATTTGCGCACACAACCTTCGCACTGCGATGGACTTGCCGCCCGTCCGCGCAGCCCCATGTCGTCTGGCCGAACGTCAAACCCGATGAGAGGACTGACATGGCTGATACGCTATTCTCCCCCACGAAGCTCGGCGCGATCGAGATCGCCAACCGCTTCGTGATGGCGCCACTGACCCGCAACCGTGCCCCCGATCTGCACCCGACCGATATGACGGTCGAGTATTATCGCCAGCGTGCAGGCGCCGGGCTGATCGTCACCGAAGGCACGCAGATTTCGCCGATGGGTCAGGGCTACGCCTGGACGCCAGGCATCTACAGCGAGGAGCAGGTCGCGGGCTGGAAGAAAGTCACCGACGCGGTGCATGAGGCTGGCGGCAAGATCGTCGCGCAAATCTGGCATGTCGGCCGGATCTCGGTGCCGCAGCTGCTGAACGGGCGTGACCCGGTCGGGCCGTCTGCGATCTCGGCCGAGGCCAAGACCTTCGACGGCGAAGGCTTCGTGGCGACTACCACGCCGCATGCGCTGACGGTCGAGGAAATCGCAGCGACGGTCGAAGATTACCGCAAGGCCGCGCGCAATGCGCAGGCCGCGGGCTTCGATGGCGTCGAGATTCACGCCGCGAATGGCTATCTGATCGATCAGTTCCTGCGCGACACCTCGAACAAACGAGAAGACGAGTACGGCGGCTCGATCGAGAACCGCACCCGCTTCCTGCGCGAAGTGGTCGATGCGGTCACCGAGGTGCTGGGCGCCGAGCGTGTGGGCATCCGTCTCTCGCCGTGGTCGAACGCGAATAACGTGGGCATCGACAGCAACACGGCCGAGCTGTTCGGCGCGGTGGTCGATTTCCTCAACACCAAGCCTATGGCCTATGTCCACTTCGTGGAAGGTCAGACCGGCGGTCCGCGCGAGTGGCCCGAGGACGGGATCGAGATGCTGCGCGCGAAGTCGAAAGCGCCGTATATCGCGAATAACGGCTACGACAAGGCGATGGCCGAAGCGGCGCTGAAAGAGGGTGCGGCGGCGGTGGCCTTCGGCAAGCTCTTCATCGCGAATCCGGACCTGCCCAAGCGTTTCGCGAAGGACGCTCCGCTGAACGAGCCGAACTCGGAGACGTTCTACGGCGGTGGTGCTCAGGGCTACACGGATTATCCGTTCCTCGACGAGTGACGCGAGCGCTAGAAAACGACCATGGAAGGGCTTAATAGCCCTTCCATGAAGGATCTTATTGTTTTCACCGGCGATATCGTCGGCTCAAGCCGACTAACGGCGTCGGAGCTGAGCGCGGCGCTCGATGCGATCGAGGGGGCGGCGGCAGTACTGCGGCCCGCACTGGGCGAAACGGCTTTCGCCCGCAATCGCGGGGATGGCTGGCAGATCGCGATCACCGAGCCGCGTCTTCAGGCCCGGCTTGCGCTGCTGATCCGGGCCAAGTTGCGCGCTCTGGGCGAGGCGTTCTCGACCCGGATCGCGATGGCCGAGGGCGACGGCACGCTGCCTGCCGATGGCAACCTGAACGGGGCATCGGGGGCGGTCTTCACCGCCTCGGGCCAACTTCTCGACAGTCTCGAGGGTCCGCGCATCGTCCATGCGTCAGGCGGACCGCTTGGCGCGGCACTGCGACTTTTCGATCATCTCTCGGAGAGCTGGACCCCGGCACAGGCACGCGCGGTCATGCCGATGCTGCGCCCCGATCCTCCAACCCAGACCGCCGCCGCCAGTGAAATCGGGATTACCCGACAATCGCTCGCACAAGCCTTGGCAAGTGCGGCCTATCCCGCCATCGTGGAAGCGCTGAGATTAATCGAGAACACCAGATGATCGAAACTTTCACCGCTTTGCTTTTTACACATACATTGACCGATTTCGCATTCCAAAGCGACCGGATGGCTCACCGCAAGGCTAAGCGAGAAATAACAGCATTCGCATCGCATCTTGCGATCCTTCTCGGTCTCAGCGCAGTTGCGCTCTTACAATTTTCGACCGGCTTTCTGATCGCACTCGCGCTCGTCTTCGCGAGTCATCTCTTGATCGACTTCGCGAAGAGCTTTGCTCCGCCGACCTTGAAATCATTCGTTTTCGACCAAGCTGCGCATCTGATCGCATATGCCTTTATTGCAGCTTGGTTTTCTGACCTCTGGGCTCAAGCGCTATGGTCAGACCATAAGTGGATTCCAGGAGTATACGCCTTGATCGCTGGCTCATTTATTACCGTGCGAGCCGGTGGCTTTGCTATCGAAAGGCTATTGACGAACTCAGGTTTTGGCCAAGAAAGCGCAAGCGCCCCAGCGGGTGGAGAGCTGATCGGCCTCCTTGAGCGAAGCTTAATATTCATTTTGATACTGGCAAACCAACCTAGCGCGATTGGATTTCTAATAGTCGCGAAGGTTTGGCGCTTCGATGCTCTTTCGAAGAGCGACACGCAGCTTAAATCCGAATATGTGATCATCGGCACGCTGGCCTCCTTCGGCTGGGCGCTCGCCGCCTCTTACGCCACGCTCGCGCTTTTGGGACATTTGCCGCCCCTTGGAATCCTGCCCGTGCCCGACTAAATTACTCGGTGAAGGAGAGCCCCCATGTTCAACGTTCCCGGACAAGACCCCGTAACCCTGACCGACGCCGCCGTCGCGCAGATCGCCAAGCTGATGTCGCGCGAAGACGCGGCTGGCTTCCGCATCGGCGTGAAGAAAGGGGGCTGCGCGGGCATGGAATACACGATGGAGGTCGCGGCCGAGGCCGGTCCGATGGATATCGTCGTGGAAAAGGGCCCCGCCCGGGTTCTGATCGCACCGATGGCGCAGATGTTCATGCTGGGCACAGAGATCGACTACGAGACCGGTCTTCTCGAAAGCGGCTTCAAGTTCCGCAATCCGAACGTCGTCGATGAATGCGGCTGCGGCGAGTCGATCAAATTCGCCGATATGGAAGCCCCCCAGACCAACGGCTGAGCCCCGCTCCCGCGCCAATTTGCCCTTTGCGAGTGCGATCCCCCTGCCCTAATGTCGGCCCGAATGACATAAGGGAGACAGGCATGCGCAAGAAGCTGGCCGCCGGCAATTGGAAGATGAACGGGCTCAAGAGCAACCTGGGCGAGGTGAAATCCCTTGTCGAGGCGCATCCCTCGCCCGCCTGTGACGTGCTCCTGTGCCCGCCCGCGACGCTGATCGGCGCGATGGCCGAGGCGGCGGGTGGCAAGCTCGCGGTCGGCGGGCAGGATTGCCACATGAACGAGAGCGGCGCGCATACCGGCGACATCTCGGCGCAGATGATCGCGGATGCGGGTGGCTCTCACGTCATCGTCGGCCATTCCGAACGCCGTGCCGATCATCATGAAAGCGATCTGATCGTGCGCGCCAAGGCCGAGGCTGCGATCGCCGCAGGCCTGATCGCGGTGATCTGCGTGGGCGAAACGGAAGCGCAGCGCGACGGCGAACAGACGCTCGACGTGATCGGCGAACAGCTTGCCGGCTCCGTCCCCGACGGTGCGACGGCCGCCAATTGCGTAATCGCCTACGAGCCCGTCTGGGCGATCGGCACGGGTCGCACGCCGACGCTGGATCAGATCGCGGAGGTCCATGACTTCATGCGCAACACGCTGATCGCGCGCTTCGCCGACGCAGGCAACGGCATGCGGCTGCTCTATGGCGGCTCGGTCAAACCCGGCAATGCCGAGGAGATCTTCGCGACCTCCAACGTCGACGGCGCGTTGGTGGGCGGGGCCTCGCTCAAAGCCAGCGATTTCGGCGCGATCATCGCCGCGCTGGAGGCAAGCTGAGCCGCATCCCGCTCGGCATCCGGGGGCCTCGAACACAAGGGCCGCGCGGCTTTCCAACGCCGCGCGGCCCACGCAATTTCCCCCGCCCCGCCTTGCGGGCGCCGCGCCGATCTCGTATCACGCGGACCAAGCTTTCAAGA
Organism: Thioclava nitratireducens; assembly: GCF_001940525.2. Lineage (NCBI taxonomy): Bacteria > Pseudomonadati > Pseudomonadota > Alphaproteobacteria > Rhodobacterales > Paracoccaceae > Thioclava > Thioclava nitratireducens. The sequence continues at coordinate 1,805,415 of NZ_CP019437.1, read as the reverse complement.
GGATGACAGATGCGCGCCGAGACGCAGAATACCGTCGAACAGATCCGCAAGTCCCTGACCTTGCTCGGCCAGCGGATGGACCTCGAGACCGCGCCGCACCGGATCGAGGAATTCAACGCGATGATCGAAGACCCCACCCTGTGGGACGATCAGGCGCGCGCGCAGAAACTGATGCGCGACCGGCAGCAACTGATGGACAAGTTCGAAACCTATAACCGGATCAAGCAGGATCTGGAGGACAATGTCGAACTGATCGAACTTGGCGAGATGGAAGACGACGAGGAAGTCGTCTCCGAAGCAGAAGCGTCGCTCGCCGCGCTGAAGGAAACCGCCGCGTCGAAAGAGCTGGAAGCCCTTCTCGACGGCGAGGCCGACGGCAACGACACCTTCCTCGAGATCAATGCGGGCGCGGGAGGCACCGAGGCCTGCGACTGGGCCTCGATGCTGCAACGGATGTATGTCCGCTGGGCCGAAAAGCGCGGCTACGAGGTCGAACTGCAATCCGAAGAACCGGGTGCCGAGGCCGGGATCAAGTCCTGCGCCTATAAGATTTCCGGTCCCAATGCCTATGGCTGGCTGAAATCGGAATCGGGCGTGCACCGCCTCGTGCGGATTTCACCCTTCGGCAAGGGCACGCGCGAGACCTCTTTCGCCTCGGTCTGGGTCTACCCGGTCGTTGACGACAATATCGAGATCGAGGTGAACCCCGCCGATATCCGCATCGACACGTTCCGCTCCTCGGGGGCTGGCGGTCAGCACGTCAACACGACCGACTCGGCGGTGCGGATCACCCACCACCCGACCGGCATCGTTGTCACCTCGTCCGAGAAATCGCAGCACCAGAACCGCGACATCGCGATGAAGGCGCTGAAATCGCGGCTCTATCAGATGGAGCTGGAAAAGCGCACCGCGGCGATCAACGAAGCCCACGAGAACAAGGGCTCGGCCGGCTGGGGCAACCAGATCCGCTCCTACGTGCTGCAGCCCTACCAGATGGTGAAAGACCTGCGCACCCAATACGAGACTTCGGACACGCAGGGCGTGCTCGACGGCGATCTCGACGGGTTCATGGCAGCGACGCTGGCGCTCGGCCTCGAAGGCAAATCCCGCGCCGACGCGCAGGCGGATAGCTGATCGCGAATGACGGCGCGGGTTCACATCACCGGCGCCGCAGGATCGGGCACATCATCTTTGGGGGAACGCCTGGCTGACCGCTTGGGCGTCACCCATCTCGATACCGACGAATTCTATTGGGCCGAGAGCGACCCGCCCTACACCGTCAAACGCCGCCCCGCAGAGCGGCTCGCCTTGATGGAGGCGGCGAAAAAGCCCGAAGGCTGGGTGATCTCCGGCTCGCTCGACGGTTGGGGGGAGCCCGCGATCGCGGGCGCCGACCTTATCGTCTTTCTCACCGCTCCGACGCCGATCCGCCTCGCGCGTCTGCGCAAGCGCGAGGCGATGCGCTTCGGCGCGCGTATCCGCAAGGGCGGCGACATGGAGGGCAATCACGGCTCCTTCCTGACCTGGGCTGCGGGCTATGACGATCCGTATTTCTCGGGTCGCTCGCTCAGCCGCCATCACGAATGGCTGGCGGGCCGGTCTGAACCGATACTGGACCTCTCGGGCACACGGCCGCTGGATGAACTGCTGGCGGAGTGCCTCGAGGCCCTCGGAATGAAACCCTGATCCGGTTTGGCGCGTATCCTCACCACTAGCGAAAGGATGACCGCCGTGGAATTCAAGGACAAACGCATCTGGATCATGGGCGCGAGCTCGGGCATCGGGCAGGCGCTGGCGCGCGAACTGGCCGCCCGCGGGGCGCGGCTGGTGCTGTCTGCGCGCTCGGTCGAGCCGCTGGACGCATTGAAGGCAGAACTGGGTCAGGGCGAGGTGGTGCCCTGCGACGTCGCCGATCCCGAAAGCCTCGACGATGCGCGCGGCGAAATCCTGAGCCACGGGCCGCTGGATGCGATGATCATCACCGCCGCGCTTTACGATCCGGGCCGCGTGGAGCAGATCGAACGGGAGGCTGCGCGCAAGCTGGTGGAGGTGAACCTGCTCGGCACGCTATGGTTCGCGCAGGCCGCTCCCGGCTTGCTACGCGAAGGTGGGCAGTTGGTGATCTTCGGCTCCGTCGCGGGCATCTTCGGCCTACCGAAAGGGCAGCTCTACTCCGCCTCGAAAGCCGGCGTGATCAACCTAGTGGAAAGCCTGCGGGTCGAATATGCGCCCAAGATCGACGTGCGGCTGATCTCTCCCGGCTTCGTGAAGACTCGCCTGACCGAGAAGAACGACTTCGCCATGCCCTTCATGATCGAAGCCGACGAGGCCGCCCGCCGCATCGCAGACGGGCTGGCCAAGGATCGCTTCGAAACCCACTTCCCCCGCCGCCTGACATGGCAGCTCAAGCTGTTGAAACGCCTGCCCTATGCGCTCTCCCTGCGGCTGACGAAACGGATGGGCGGCTGAGCCTCGCGGCGACGCAGCGAGCAATTCTCTGGACAGATCACGCCCGCGTGACGCAACGTGAAGTTGCGGGCCTTTGGGAGAGGCCCTCAGTCAGGGAGAAAAGCAATGCAAACGATCGTGTCGCCGCCCTCCGAGGTGCCGCCTATCCGTGACCTTCAGGCCTCGGACATACCAGACATCCTGAAGGCGGGATGGAACGATTTCAAACGCGCCCCGGCCTTCGGTCTGATGTTCTCGGGCTTTTACGTGCTCGGCGGCATCGTGCTCTGGATGGTGTTCGCAGCGCAGGGCGAGGAATGGTGGCTGATCCCGTTCGCGCTCGGCTTTCCGCTGCTCGCCCCCTTCGCGGCGATCGGGCTTTATACCGTCTCGCGCAAGCTGGAGGCGCAGGAGCCGCTGATCTGGCGCGAGGTGATCGCCAGCTGCGTCTCGGAGAAGGATCGCCAGACGCCGTCCATGGCGATGCTGATCCTGATGATGTTCATGTTCTGGGTCTTCGTCGCCCATACCACCTTCGCGCTGTTCATGGGGCTGTCGGCCTTCACCAACATCTCCAGCTCGCCTGAGATCCTTCTGACCGGGAACGGGCTGATGATGCTGAGCATCGGCACCCTGATCGGGGCGGGTTTCGCAGCGATGCTGTTCTCCTTCACCGTGGTCGGCCTGCCGCTGATCATGGATCGCGAGATCGACATCATCACCGCCATCCTCACCTCGATGCGGGCAGTCGCGGCCAACCCGGTCTCGATGGCGATCTGGGCACTGGTGATCGCGGCGAGCCTGTTCGTTGGGATGCTGCCGATGTTCCTTGGCCTCTTCATCGTGCTGCCGGTTCTGGGTCATGCCAGCTGGCACATGTATCGCCGCCTCACTTCCTGAGGTCCGGGCGCCGTTTTCCGAGGGGCGCGAGATTTCGCGCCCCTTTGTCATGGAATTATTGAAAGGGAGATGGCGTGAACATATAGTGAACACATGGCAAGGATGACCCTCGATCAGAAACTGGCGATCCTCTCGGATGCGGCGAAATACGATGCCTCCTGCGCGTCGAGCGGCGGGCAGCGGCGCGACTCGAAGGATGGCAAAGGGATCGGCTCGGTCACCGGCTCCGGCATCTGTCACGCCTACACGCCGGACGGGCGCTGCATCAGCCTGCTAAAGATCCTGATGACGAATTTCTGCATCTATGACTGCGCCTATTGCGTGAACCGGGTGAGTTCCAACGTCACCCGCGCGCGGTTCTCTCCCGAGGAGGTCGTGACCCTCACGCTGGAATTCTACCGCCGCAACTATATCGAGGGGCTGTTCCTCTCCTCGGGCATTATCCGCTCGCCCGATGACACGATGGCCGACATGGTGCGGATCGCGAAGCTCTTGCGGGTCGAGCATAATTTCCGCGGCTATATCCATCTGAAGACCATCCCCGACGCAGCCCCCGAGCTGATCGAGGAGGCCGGCCTTTACGCCGATCGCCTCTCGATCAATGTCGAGCTGCCGACCGACCGCGCGGTGCAGGACTATGCGCCGGAAAAGGATCCCGCCCAGATCCGCCGCGCGATGGGCGACGTGCGGGTGCTGCGCGAGGCGCGGAAAGAACGCAGCTTCACCGGCAAGCGCCCTCCGAAATTCGCGCCCGCCGGGCAATCGACGCAGATGATCGTCGGCGCGGACGGGGCGAATGACACGACGATCCTGAAGACCTCGACGCGGCTCTATTCAAGCTACGCGCTCAAGCGTGTCTATTACTCCGCTTTCTCGCCGATCCCGGACAGCTCCGCCGCCCTGCCCCTGATCAAGCCACCACTGATGCGCGAGCATCGGCTCTATCAGGCGGATTGGCTGCTGCGCTTCTACGGCTTCGACGTGGACGAGATTTCGCAAGGCACCACCGACGGCAATCTCGATCTGACGATCGACCCGAAGTTCGCCTGGGCGCTGGCGAACCGGCATCTCTTTCCGCTCGACGTGAACCGGGCCGAGCGCGAGATGCTGCTGCGCGTGCCGGGGCTGGGGGTGAAGACGGTGAACCGGGTGCTGGCGACCCGCCGCCACCGGACGCTGCGCTACGAGGACCTGCGGCGCATGGGGGCGAATCTGAAGCAAGCGAAACCCTTCATCACGCTCTTGGATTGGCACCCGCGCGCACTGACCGATGCAGCCGATTTGCGCGCCCGCTTCGCCCCGCCACCGCAGCAGTTGCGGCTGTTGTGATGCGGACGATCACCCTGCCCGAGATCGGCACGTTCGAGGCCTGGCGAGACGAGGCCCGCGCAGGCTTGGGCGCTGGCATCCCGCCCGAGGAGCTTCTCTGGCATCGCGGGGCGGGTGAGGCCGATCTCTTCGCGCAGGACGCCCCTACCCCCACGGGCAGCGCTGTGAGCGTGCCAAAGGGCTTTGTCGACCTCGCCCGGCTCGTGGTCTGTCATCGCGACCCGGAACGCTTCGCGCGGGCTTACGCAGTGCTCTGGGCGCTGCGATCCGACAAGCGCCTGCTGGAAGACCGCGCCGATCCGCGCATCGACCGACTGAACCGCATGGCCAAGGAGGTCTCGCGCGACCGCCACAAGATGACGGCCTTCGTGCGCTTCCGCGAAATCGGGGCGCCCGACGCCCCACGTCGCCGCTTTGCCGCGTGGTTCGAACCCACGCATTACATCTGCGAGCTGACCGCGCCGTTCTTCGTGAAACGTTTCGGCGACATGGACTGGTCGATCTTCACGCCCGATCTGACGGCGCATTTCGAAGCGGGCAAACTGCGCTTCAGCGAGGGGCAGCCGCGCCCCGACCTGCCCGAGGATGCCGCCGAAGACCTCTGGCGCACCTATTTCCGCAACATCTTCAACCCGGCGCGGCTGAAGGTCGACGCGATGCAATCCGAAATGCCGCGCAAATATTGGCATAACCTCCCCGAAGCCAGCCTCATCCCCGAGATGATCGCCACCGCGCAGGCCCGCGCAGAGGAGATGGCTTTGAGTGCCCCCACGCTGGCCCCGGCCCGTGCAGGCAAGATCACCGAGCGGCTGGCAAGCGACCGCGCCACCCCGCCGCCTGTCGGCGACCGCGCGGAGCTGCTCGCCGGGCTGAACGCTTGCCGCCGCTGCCCACTTTGGGAGAACGCCACGCAGCCAGTGCCGGGCGAAGGGCCGCTGGATGCGCCGCTGATGATCGTGGGCGAGCAGCCGGGCGATTTCGAGGATCTCGAGGGCCGCCCCTTCGTCGGCCCTGCAGGCCAGCTTTTCGACGAGGTGGCTGCGCGGGCTGGTCTGTGCCGCGATCGCGCCTTCATCACCAATGCGGTGAAGCATTTCAAATTCACCCCGCGCGGCAAACGGCGCATCCACCAGTCGCCCGACCGGCAGGAAATTCATCACTGCCGCTGGTGGCTCGACCGGGAACGCGCTCTGGTAAAGCCGAAGGCGATCCTTGCGATGGGCGCGACGGCGCTGGAGAGCCTCACCGGGGATCGGCGCGGCCTTCTCAAGCGGCGCGGCACGGTGGAGGTACTCGACGATGGCACGCCGATGCTGATCACCATGCACCCGTCCTACCTGCTGCGCCTGCCCGACATGGAAAAGCCCGCTATGCTGCGGGCTTTCGAGGCGGATCTGGTCCGCGCGGTGCAGATGGTGGCGTGAGGCGTCAGCCCAGCACTGCAAGGCTCGGGAAGGTCTCCAGCAGCCAGAAACTGATCGCCGAGAACGCATTGGTCAGCAGCAGAATCCCGACGACGACCAGCAGCGCGCCCATCGTCTTCTCGATGATGCCCATATAGGCCTTGAGCCGGTTCATTACCCCGATCGCACGCTGGATGAACAGCGCGGCCAGCAGGAACGGAATGCCCAGACCCAGCGCATAGACCGCCAGCAGCGCGGTGCCGCGCGCCTGATCGCCGCCTTGGGCGGCCAGCGACAGGATCGCACCCAGCTGCGGGCCGATGCAGGGCGTCCAGCCGAAGGCGAAGGCGAGCCCCAGCACATAGGCACCCAAACTCGAGCCGCCCCGGTCGCCCGCATCCAGCCGCGCCTCGCGGTCGAGGATCGGGATGCGGAAGACGCCGAGGAAATGCAGGCCGAGGATCACGATCACCCCGCCCGCGATCCGTCCGAACAGCACCTGATTGGTCAGGAAGAACCGCCCGAAGGTCGAGGCGGCGAACCCCAAGAACAGGAACACCGTCGACAGACCAAGAACGAAGAACAGCGCAGGCACCGCCGCCGAGCGTTTGCCCTCGCGCAGGTCGCCCATGCTGACCCCGCCCATATAGGCGAGATAGGGCGGCACGATCGGCAGCACGCACGGGCTGAGGAATGACAGCAGACCCGCAAAGAGCGCCACGAAAGCGGCGGGCAGGAAAGCGGCAGAGACGAGATCGATTCCAAACATGTTCTTCCTCTACCCCATTCCTCGCGCGCGGTCACCGGGTCGTGAGATAACAACAGCGTGGACAAATCAGCGCGGGCGCGCGAGAACCTCCGGCATGAAACCCGATGTCGAAATCGATGCAAAGGGGTTGTTGTGCCCCCTGCCCGTCTTGCGCCTGCGCAAAGCGTTGGAGGCGGCCGCGCCCGGCACGCTGGTCCAGCTGGTCGCGACCGACGGGGCGAGCTGGATCGACGTGCCCCATTTCTGCGCGCAATGCGGACACGAACTGGTCGAGGCAGAGGATTGGGAAGGCGTGAAGGTCTATCTCGTACGCAAGGGCTGATGGCCCTCGCGTTGCGCACCTGCCCGGCGTCGGCCCGCCGCTGATGATCAGTCTCCCGATGCTGGTATGGCTGGCCGAGGAACTGGACCACTTGCCGAGGACACAAGCGCGTGCCAATCTCCGGCCATTCTCAGGGCGGGGCGAAATTCCCCACCGGCGGTATGCGGCGAAATCCGCGAGCCCGCGAGCGCCTCGCCGTCGTGCAAGGGTCAGCAGATCAGGTGCGAGGCCTGAGCCGACGGTTACAGTCCGGATGGAAGAGAATATGCAGCCGATCCCGCGCCTTCTCGCGCGGGCGCGGCCTGTATGTGATCGCCTTGGGTGACGTGTCGCTAGCAAGGAGATCACGATGACACACACCCGTTACGCTTTTATCAAGGCCAATTGGCACGCTGATATCATCGACCGCGCGCTCGAGGGGTTTCTCGAAGAGATTCCGGCGGCGCAGGTCGATGTCTTCGACGTGCCCGGCGCGTTCGAGCTGCCGCTGAGGGCGCAGGAACTGGCCCGAACGGGCCGCTACGCGTCGATCGCGGGCGCGGCTCTGGTCGTCGATGGCGGAATCTACCGGCATGATTTCGTGGCGCAGGCCGTGGTGAAGGGCCTGATGCAGGTGGGGCTGGAGACGGGCGTGCCCGTGCTGTCGGTCTCGCTGACACCGCATCAGTTCCAGGAGACCGATCACCACCGGGCGATCTTTGGCAGCCATTTCGTCGAGAAGGGCCGCGAGGCGGCGCGGGCGGCGCTGCAACTGACCCGCCATGCACAGGAACTGGCCGCCTGAGCGCGGATAAGCAGATATGAAAACGAAAAAGGCCGGGCGCTCTGCCCGGCCTTTCTCAAATCTGAGGCTGCCTCAGCGGCTCCACCAGCCCCGTTTCTTGGGCTTGGGCGCCTCCTCGGTCATGGTTTCGCCCTCGGCTTCGGTTTCCGCGAAGGCCGGACCACCGGGCAGTTCGACCGGAGCATCAGGCTGCGGCGTTTCCGGAGGCTGCTCGAACGGGGTTTCCGGCTCGGGCGCGGGCGGCGTTTCCTGCGGCACGTCGGCAGGGGTTTCCTGCGGCGTAGGCTCGGGCGTCTCGACGGGCGCGTCGGGCTGCGGCGTCTCCTGCGGCTCGGTCGGCGCGTCGGGCTGCGGGGTTTCGGGCGGCTCAGGGCTCTCGGGCGTCTCCGCTACGGGCTCCTCGACCTTCTTGCGCGCACGGGAGCGGCGCTTGGGTTTGGGCGCCTCTTCCTCCGCCGCTGCGGCCTCGACCTTGGCGCCGGCGGCGCTGCCTTCGACGGCGGCTTGCGCATCCGCCTCGGGATCCACCTTCTTGCGCGACCGCGTGCGGCGCTTCGGCTTGGGTGCTTCTTCCTCGGCCTTGGTCTCGGTGCCCTCAACCGCAGCTTCCGCAGTCTCGGCGTCCGCTTTCGGTTCTTCGACCTTCTTGCGGGCGCGCGAGCGGCGCTTCGGCTTCGGCGCTTCTTCCTCCGGCTGAGCCTCGGTCTTGACGTCGGTCTGCGCCTCGGTCTTGGCCTCGTCCGCCGGAGCCTCTGCCGCTTGCGCGGGTTCGGCCTTGGCGGGCGCGTCCTGACCTCCGGTCGGTTCAGACTTCTGATCGTCCGACTTGTGGTCGCCCGACGACTGATCGCCGTTCTCCGAAGAGTCGTTATTCTCCCCGTTCTCGCCATTCGACTTCTTGCGACGGCGACGGCGGCGGCGCTTCTTCTTAGGCTGCTCCTCGGCCTCGGTCTCGACCTCCGGGGTCTGCGCCTCGGCTTCGGCCTCGGTCTCGTCCTCCGCCTCGTCGATTTCGGCCATCAGGCTTGCCGACGCCGACACCACGGGGCTGTCCACTTCCGCAACATTGCGGGTCGCGGTCTTGAACTTCTCGATGGTGAAATCGGGCGAGACTAGCTCGGGCGCGGCCTCGATGCGCACGGACATACCGTAGCGGGCCTCGATCACTGCCACATGTTCGCGCTTGGCGTTCATCAGGTAGTTGGCGACCGCGACGGGCGCACGCACCAGAACCTCGCGGGTCCGTTTGCGGGTCCCCTCTTCCTCGATCGCGCGCAGAACGCTCAGCGCGAGGCTGTCATCGGAGCGGATCAGGCCGGTGCCGTGGCAATGGGCGCAGGGCTGCGTCGTGGATTCGATCATGCCCGGACGCAGGCGCTGGCGGCTCATCTCGAGCAGGCCGAAGCCGGAGATGCGTCCGACCTGAATGCGCGCGCGGTCGGTCTTGAGGCGCTCTTTCATGCGCTTTTCGACGGCCGAGTTGTTCTTGCGCTCGTCCATGTCGATGAAGTCGATCACGATCAGCCCGGCGAGGTCGCGCAGGCGCAGCTGGCGGGCCACTTCGTCGGCGGCTTCAAGGTTGGTCTTGAGCGCGGTTTCCTCGATCGAGCCTTCCTTGGTGGCCCGGCCCGAGTTCACGTCGATCGCGACGAGCGCTTCGGTCACGCCGATCACGATATAGCCGCCCGACTTCAGCTGAACCGTCGGGTTGAACATCGAGGCGAGGTAGCTTTCCACCTGATGGCGCGCGAAGAGCGGCAGCGACTCGGCGTAGTGCTTCACGTTCTTGGCGTGGCTCGGCATGATCATCTTCATGAACGCCTTCGCCGCGCGGTAGCCGCGCTCGCCCTCGACAAGAACCTCGTCGATATCCTTGTTGTAGAGATCACGGATCGAGCGCTTGATCAGATCGCCTTCTTCGTAGATCGGCGCCGGGGCGACGGATTTCATCGTCAGATCGCGGATCTGCTCCCACAGGCGCATCAGGTATTCGTAATCGCGCTTGATCTCGGTCTTGGTGCGCTGCGCGCCCGCCGTACGCACGATCAGGCCGGCACCTTTCGGCACGTCCAGCTCGCCCGCGATTTCCTTGAGCTTCTTGCGGTCGGCGGCGTTGGTGATCTTGCGCGAGATGCCACCACCGCGCGCGGTGTTGGGCATGAGCACGCAGTAGCGGCCTGCCAGCGAGAGATAGGTGGTCAGAGCGGCGCCCTTGTTGCCGCGCTCTTCCTTGACGACCTGCACCAGCATGATCTGGCGCACCTTGATCACTTCCTGGATCTTGTAGCGGCGCGGACGCGGCTTGCGGGCCGGACGGATCTCTTCCTCGACATCCTCGTCGGCGACGGATTCGATGCCGCTATCGGCCTCGGCCGCGTCGTCGTCATCCTCCTCCGTGTCGTCGCTGTCATCCTCGTCGGATTGCGCAGCTTCCACAGCCGCGGTTTTCTCAGCAGCTTCCGAAGCGGGCGCTTCCTCGGCCGGAGCTTCGGAGGTTTCCGTCTGCGCGTCCGCTTCCGCCTCTTCGCTGGCGGCATCGGCGTTCTCGTCTTCCGCCTCGGGATCGACGACGCCCATGCCCGGGATCTCGTCCGAGCTGACGACCGCGTCGTCCTGCTTGGCCTTTTCCGCCTTGTTCGAGGACCGGCGCGAGCGGCGGCGGCGTGATTTCGGCTTTTCCTCTTCCTCGGCAGCGGCCTCGGCAAGCTGTCGCTCTTCTTCGAGGAGCGCTTCGCGGTCGGCGACAGGGATCTGGTAGTAATCGGGGTGGATTTCCGCGAAGGCGAGGAACCCGTGCCGGTTTCCGCCGTAGTCGACGAATGCCGCCTGCAGCGACGGTTCGACGCGCGTTACTTTCGCGAGATAGATATTGCCGGCGAGCTGCCGTTTGTTGATGGTCTCAAAGTCGAATTCCTCGACCTTGTTGCCGTCCACCACCACGACGCGGGTCTCTTCCGCGTGGGTGGCATCGATAAGCATCTTCTTTGCCATGTAATTCCAATAGGTCAGCCCTTTGCGACCGGCCCGGGGGCGCGGCGCTGTCTTGGGCTGAAACTGTCCTTGAGGCGAGGCTGCGGACATGCGCGCAGACGGCGGTGGCGTCGAGCCTGCCCGTCTTCATCTGCGAAATCCCGTCACGCATCATCGCGGTTCTTTCCAAGGCGCGGTCGGCCTTAGCCGCTTGGCGCCCAATTAACGGCCTCCATCCCGGCATATGCGGCAGAGGGAGACAAACTTGCGGCCTTTCGGCCAATCGGTTGAGCCGGGGCCCCTTGCGCATCATCTGCGCCGGATCGGCCAAGGCATCAGCGAATTTCGGAGGGTTCACACGTTTGGCGTGAAACCGACTGGTTTCGACCATAGCGGCACAGCCACCGGGAACACAATCGAATTTTCGTAACGGAAGGGTTAATCGCGCCCCGATTCCGGGCAAAGATCAACGATTGGTCAGGCCCGTCCCGGGGATTTTTCGCCCTGAGCCTGAAAATGCCGCGGCGCGGTGCCATCCGGGCCCGCGCCGCTCACGTCGTCTTGTTCGAAAGCTGCCTGCACGCGCACGCATCGGGGGAGCCTGCGCGGGCGCAGGCCTCACAGGTAATCGGCGCGCGCGAGGCCGTATTTCGCCATCTTCTCGTTCAGCGTCCGGCGCGGCAGGCACAGTTCTTCCATCACCGCCGAGATCGACCCCTTGTGGCGCCGCATCGTGTTGTCGATCAGCATCTTCTCGAAGCTCTCGACATATTCCTTGAGCGGCTTGCCCTCGGTGGTGATCGCAGCCGGGCCCGCCTCTTCGTCGTCGGTCATCAAGAGCGACGCGATGGAGCCAGAACCCCGGCGCGATTGCAGCACCGCGCGTTCGGCCACGTTGATCAGCTGGCGCACATTGCCCGGCCACGGAGCCTGCAGCAGTTGTGCCGCTTCCTGCGCCGTCACTTCCGGCACGTCGCAGCCGTATTCGTCCGCGAATTGCTCGGACATGCGGTTGAACAGCGTCAGGATATCCTCGCCGCGCGCACGCAGCGGCGGCAGGGTAATCTTCAGAGCGGCCAGACGATAATACAGATCGGGGCGCAGCGCGTCCTCGACCGTCTTTCCCTCGCCATGGGTGTTGCAGATCGCGACGATCCGGGTCTCCGCCGGCGCGCCCTGATCGTTGATGAATTGCAAGAGCCGCGCCTGCAGCGACTGGCTGAGCGCCTCGACATCCTCGAGACAGAGCGTGCCGCCGCGGGCCTCTTCCATCAGCGGCAGACCGCCCTCCTCGACCGGGCCGAACAGCTTGGCAGAGAGGGCTTCCTCGGTCAGCGCGGCGCAGCTGACCATGACGAATTTCTTTCCCGCGCGGGGACCCGTCGCGTGCAATGCATGGGCCACGAGCGTCTTGCCGGTGCCGGTCTCGCCATCGATCAGAACGTGGCCATCAGCCTGAGACAGATCGAGAATATCCTCGCGCAGGCGTTCCATCGGTTCGGAGGTGCCGATCAGCTTGCCCATCACCTTCTCGCCCTCGGCCAGATCGCGGCGCAGCGCGCGATTATCCAGCGTGGTGCGCCGCGCCTGCGTGGCGCGTTTGGCCAGTTCGGTCATCCGGTCGGGCGAGAACGGCTTCTCCATGAAGTCCATCGCGCCAAGACGCATCGCCTCGACCGCCATCGGCACATCGCCGTGGCCGGTGATCATGATGACCGGCAGACCGCTATCGATGCCCATCAGCCGCTTGAGGAAAGCCATCCCGTCCATGCCGGGCATCCGGATGTCGGTGATCACCACGCCCGGCCAGTCGGGGCCGATCACTTTCAGCGCATCTTCGGCGCTGGCATAGGTCTCGGCGTCGAAGCCCGACAGCGCCAGCCATTGGCTGACCGACTGCCGCATGTCTTCCTCGTCATCGACGATCGCTACCTTCATTAGTCTTGCCATGTCTTACTCCGCGGCCTTTATGGCCCTGTTCTTGTCCGCCAGAAGGGGCAGCTGCACTTCGAACACCGCGCCCCCGCTTTCGGAATTATGGGCGGTCAGACGCCCCCCGAAATCACTGATGATGGAGGACGAGATCGCGAGGCCCAGCCCCGTCCCCTCCCCCGGTTTCTTCGTGGTCCAGAACGGCTCGAACAGCTTGTCGAGATCCGAGATTCCGGGACCATTGTCACGCACGCTCAGAACGGCCGTTTCCCCCGAGGTAAGCAACAACTCCACCTGCGGTTCCTCAACGGACTTGGTAGCGTCGAGTGCATTGCGCAACAGGTTGATGATCACCTGCTCCAGCCGGATGCGGTCTGCCATAACCATAACAGGACTCCGCGGCATGGTGCGGGAAATGTGCAATTTGCGAATTTTCAGCTGCGGCTCCATCATCGAGAGCGCCTCCGACAGCGCCACCCGCAGGTCCACCGGCTCGAACGCCTCGCCGCCCTTGCGGGCATAGGATTTAAGCTGCCGCGTGATCGCGCCCATGCGACCGATCAGGTCGTCGATGCGCTGGAAGGAGGACAAAGCCTCCTCCACCCGGGCGCGCTGCAACAGCAGTTTCGCGCCAGCCAGATAGGTCTTCATCGCGGCCAGCGGCTGGTTCAACTCGTGGCTGACGGCAGCCGACATCTCGCCCAGAGCGGCGAGCTTCGAGCTTTGCGCGATCGTCTGCTCGGCCACTGCCAGATCCTGCTGCGCCTTCTCACGCTCGGCGATCTCGCGGCTCAGACGCGCGTTCAACTGGCGCAGCTCCGCCGATTCCGCCCGCAATTCCTGGCTTTGCCGCCGCGCCCGGCGTGATAGCGCGTAAAAGACCAGCGCCAGCAGGATCGCGAAGCCCATGATTTCGAGCGCGAGCACGGCGTTCACCCGTTCGCGCACGGAATCGTAGCTGGTAAAGGCGATCATTTTCCAGCCGCGGAACGGAATGCGCGCCTCGGTCCGCATCACCGCACGGCCCTTCAGATAGGCGTCGGGCGCATCATTCGCCCAGTCCGCGGTCGCCTGCAGCGCACGCTCGATCGCGGAGGGGGCCGAGCGTGCGGCCAGCGCCTCCGACATCGTCACGCCGCGCCAGCGCGGCTCGGTCGTCAGGATAATCTTGCCCTCGCTGTCGACCACGGCCAGCGCATCGGAAATCCCCGCCCAAGCGCGCTCGAATTTCGACAGGTCCGCTTCGACGACGATCACGCCGACGGGCTTGTTGTTCTGGATCACCGCCCGCGAGTAGTCGAACTCGGTGCCGCCTGCCTCGGGCTCGTTGACCGAGAAGATCGTCCCGCGCGAACGGGTCGCATCGACGAAGAAGGGCGCGTTCGGAAATGGCGTGCCGATCTGCGTGCGATTGGTCGAGGCCACAACGCGGCCCTGCATGTCCAAAAGTCGGATCGAGGCGACAGCGACCTCTTTCTTGGCCGTGATCAGCTGCGCGGAGGCAGTGGAATAATCAGTCGTATCAAGAGCTTGCGTCAGTTGCGGGTCGCGCGCCAGCAACAGCGGCACCACGGAAGTCCGCTGCAATTCCGACATGATGTTGCCGGTGTAGAGCGCGAGGCGCAGCTCGGTGCGCACGCGCGTCGTCTCGGTGAAACGCTGGGTGAGCCACTGGTTGGTGATCCACATCACCGTCCCGGCCAGCGCGAGGATCAGCACCACCGCGATGCGCAGCAGCCAGCGGGCCCGCGGCGAGCGCGCCATAACGCCGAGCCCGCCCTCACCTTCGGGCGGCTCATCCGGTAAAATCGTCGAACGTGTCTGCACGTGCGTCATGCGCGAAGTCTAAGCCAAGGCCCAGAGCGCAACAAGCGCGCGAGATCAGGCGGTTGCCAGCATCCCGCTCAACGCGCGGAAAAGCGCCGCCCCGTCGGCGCCGCCCTGCGCAGCCTCGATCGCGCGTTCGGGGTGGGGCATCATGCCCAGCACCCGGCGGTTCTCGCTTAGCACGCCCGCGATATCGTCGACAGACCCGTTGGGGTTCTCGACATAGCGGAACGCCACGCGGTCCTCGCCCTCGATACGCGCGAGGCCCTCGGGGTCGATCTGATAGTTGCCGTCATGGTGTGCGACCGGGATCATGATCTCCTGCCCAAGCTCATAGCCCGAGGTATAGGCGCTGTCGGTCGTCGCCACGCGCAGCGCCAGCGGTTTCGATACGAATTTCAGCCCCGCATTGCGCATCAGCGCGCCCGGCAGAAGCCGCATCTCGGTCAGCACCTGGAAGCCGTTGCAGATCCCCATGACATAGCCGCCCTTGCCCGCGAAATCCGCCACGGCCTGCCCGATGGGCGAGCGCGAGGCGATGGCGCCGCAGCGCAGGTAGTCACCATAGGAGAACCCGCCCGGCACACCGATGATGTCGATGCCTTCGGGCAATGCGGTTTCCTTGTGCCAGACCTTGACGACATCCGCCCCGGCTGCCGCGAAGGCCATGCTCAGGTCGCGGTCGCAATTCGAACCGGGGAAGGTGATGACGGCGGCTTTCATGGGTGCAAACTCCTGGCCTTGAGGGTCGAACCTGTCGGGTAAGGCCTGTGCGGCCTTCGGCTTGGTACAAATATCCCGGGGGGAATTGGCCGGCAGGCCAAGGGGGGCAGCGCCCCCTGCCCTGCCCGGATCAGGCGATCTCGATGGTGTATTTCTCGATCACGGTGTTGGCGAGGAGCTTCTCGCACATTTCCTTCACCTCGGCCTCGGCGGAGGCGGCGTCGGTCGCGGTCAGGTCCAGCTCGATCACCTTCCCCTGGCGCACGCCTGCGACGCCGTCGAAGCCCATATGGCCCAATGCGTGGCGCACGGCCTCGCCCTGCGGGTCGAGCACCCCATCCTTCAGCATCACATGAACGCGGGCTTTCATCACGAGCGGTCCTTTCAGTTGATCAGCGTCGGTTTGATCGGCTGGGTATTCGTCGGTAGCACGCCAAGGCGCTTGGCGACTTCGGTGTAGGCATCGGTCAGGTTGCCCAGATCGCGGCGGAACACGTCCTTGTCGAGCTTCTGGCCCGTCTTGACGTCCCACAGGCGGCAGCTGTCGGGGCTGATCTCGTCGGCCACGATCAGACGCATGAAATCGCCGTCCCAGACCCGGCCAATCTCGATCTTGAAATCGACCAGCTTGATGCCGACGCCATAGAACACGCCGGTCAGGAAGTCGTTCACGCGCAGCGCCAGCGCCACGATGTCGTCAAGATCCTGCTGGCTCGCCCAGCCAAATGCGATGATGTATTCCTCGGGCACGAGCGGATCGCCCAGCTCGTCGTTCTTGTAGCTGTATTCGACGATCGGGCGCGGCAGCGGCGTGCCCTCTTCCAGCCCCAGACGCTTCGCGATCGAACCGGCGGCAAAGTTGCGCACGATCACCTCGAGCGGCACGATCTCCACCTGGCGGATCAGTTGCTCGCGCATGTTGAGACGTTTGATGAAGTGGTTCGGCACGCCGATATTGGTCAGGCCGGTCATGAAGTATTCGGACAGGCGGTTGTTGAGCACGCCCTTGCCCTCGATCACATCGCGCTTCTGCGCGTTGAAGGCGGTCGCGTCGTCCTTGAAATACTGGACCAGCGTTCCGGGCTCGGGGCCTTCATACAGAACCTTCGCCTTGCCTTCGTAGATCTTCTTGCGCCGGGGTGCCATCGCGTCTCCGTTCTCGCTTGGCGCGGACGTCGTGGGAGCCTGCGCCACATCCCGAACGGAATACCGCGCCGCCCCTGCGCGCCGTCCGCGAAAGGGTGTCGCCCGCCCTATAGGACAAGCCCGCGAGTCTCGCAAGGTAAAGCGCACAGCCGTTCACGCGGATGCACAGCCCCGTCAAACCGGCCAAATCGCGGCCCTTTCCTCTTGCGGCGCGCCCTGTGCATGTGCATATCGATGGTAACGGAGACTTTACCGGGAGGGACGAGGGCCATGACCACCTTCGACGATCGCGAAAACGCTTATGAGAACAAGTTCGCGCATGATGCCGAACTGCAGTTCAAGGCCGATGCGCGCTGCAACAAGATGCTGGGCCAATGGGCCGCGGGCCTTCTGGGCAAGACCGGCCCCGAGGCCGATGCCTATGTCCGCGAGGTCGTGACCTCCGATTTCGAGGAAGCGGGCCACGAAGACGTGTATCGCAAGCTCTCGGGCGATCTAGGCGACAAAGCCGATGAACAAACGATCCGCGCGAAGATGGCCGAATGCATGGCCGAGGCGCGTCGTCAGGTGGTCGACGAGGCCGAGTGAGCCATCGCCCATGACACGGATTGAAAGGCCGGATGCCCTGCGCGTCCGGCCTTTTGCATATCGAGCCGAGATCGCAGCCCCTTCATCAAGAACATGAAGGAAACGAATTTGCCAAATCCCGCCTGTCATGGCAGGACAAAGCCAACCGCCGCGCCAGACGCGGCCCTTTTGCATTTGACGAGGCCCTTATGACCGCCCCGAAAACCGACGCGCTGAGCCGCCTTCTGGAAACCCGCGATTGGCTGATGACCGATGGCGCGACCGGCACCAACCTGTTCAACATGGGGCTGGCCTCGGGCGAAGCGCCGGAACTGTGGAATGCCGACGAGCCCGCGAAGATCGCGAAGCTCTATTCGCTCGCCGTCGATGCGGGCTCGGACCTGTTCCTGACAAACAGCTTCGGCGGCAATGCCTCGCGACTGAAACTGCACAACGCCCAGAACCGCGTGCGCGAGTTGAACCGCCTCGCCGCCGAGATCGGCCGCGAGGTCGCCGACAAGCAGTCGCGCCCGGTGGTCGTTGCGGGCTCGATGGGCCCGACGGGTGAGATTTTCGCGCCGATGGGTACGCTGACCCACGAACTCGCGGTCGAGATGTTCCACGAACAGGCCGAGGGTCTGAAAGAGGGCGGCGCGGATATCCTCTGGGTCGAGACGATCTCGGCGCAGGAAGAATACAAGGCCGCCGCCGAGGCCTGCCATCTGGCGGGGATGCCGTGGTGCGGCACGATGAGCTTCGACACCGCAGGGCGCACGATGATGGGCCTGACCTCGCAGGCGATGGTCTCGATGGTCGACAAGCTGGCCCACCCGCCGCTGGCCTTCGGCGCGAATTGCGGGGTCGGCGCATCGGACCTTCTGCGCACCGTTCTTGGCTTTGCCGCAACCGGGACCGAGCGCCCGATCATCGCCAAGGGCAATGCGGGCATCCCGAAATACGTCGACGGCCATATCCATTACGACGGCACGCCCGAGCTGATGGCGGAATATGCGGTGATGGCGCGCGATTGCGGCGCCACGATCATCGGCGGCTGCTGCGGCACGATGGCCGAGCATCTGGTCGCGATGCGCGAGGCGCTGGAGACGCGTCCGCGCGGCGAACGCCCGACGCTCGATCAGATCTCCTCGGTTCTGGGTGGGTTCTCGTCGGAGGATGACGGCCTGAGCGGCGATGCGCCCAAGCGCGAACGTCGGGGACGTCGGCGCAGCTAAGCGCGGATTGAGGGGCGCTGCCCCTCGGCCTTGCGGCCTCACCCCGGGATATTTGAACCAATACGAAGGAAGGGCCGGTTTTTTTCGGCGGATGGAGCATGCACGCGTCTCAGACGAGATCAGAACAGTTCGAGCTGATCGCCCGGCCGGGGCGGCACGCGGAACTGCGTCACGTCGAGATCGGGCAGATGACGCGCGAAGCCCAGCCGCTTGCAGCTCAGCTTGAACCGCTGCTGCAACAATTCAGCCATCTCTCCCTCGCCCTTCATCCGCTCGCCGAAGCGCGGGTCGTTGAGCTTGCCGCCGCGCATGTCGCGGATCCGGCCCAGCACCTTCTCGACCTTGCCGGGGTGATGCCGCTCCATCCAGTCGGCGAAAAGCGGCGCCACCTCGTGCGGCAGCCGCACCGGCATCATCGAGGCGGCCCTGGCCCCTGCCCTGCGCGCCTCGGTCAGGATCGCTTCGAGCTCGTGATCGGTGAGTCCCGGGATCATCGGAGCGGCCATGACGCGCACCGGGACGCCCGCGCGCGACAGTTCGCGGATCATGCGGATCCGGGTCGGCGGGCTCGGGGCGCGGGGCTCCAGATCGCGGGCGAGTTTGGCGTCGAGCGTCGTGACCGACACGCCGACCTGCGCCAATCCCGCCTCGGCCATCGGCGCGAGGATGTCGAGATCGCGCAGGATGGTCGAGCCGCGGGTGACGATGGAGACCGGATGGCGATAGGCCTGCAGCACTTCCAGCACGGCGCGCATGATCTCCATCTTGCGCTCGAGCGGCTGATAGGGATCGGTATTCGTGCCGATGGCGAGCACGTTCGGACGATAGCTTTTCTTGCGCAGCTCTTCTTCGAGCACCTGCGGCGCCTCGGGACGCGCAATCAGCCGGGTCTCGAAATCCAAGCCAGCCGAGAGGCCGAGATAGCCGTGACTGGGGCGCGCGAAGCAGTAGATGCAGCCATGCTCGCAGCCGCGATAGGGGTTGAGCGAGCGCTCGAAGGGCACATCTGGCGACTGGTTTCGGGTGATGACGGAGCGCGGTCGCTCTACCGAGACTTCGGTACGGGTCAGGCGCTCCTCTTCGGGAATGTCCCAGCCGTCATGTTCGGGCGCGCGGGAGAAGGGCTCGAACCGGCCCACGGGGCGCGCCGCGGCGCCGCGCGCGCGCAGACGCTCGGACGGGTTCGCGGGGGGAAGGTCGAATGGCAGACTCATGCCCGGAATTTAGAACGAAATGAGAACATTTGCCAAGTAGAGTCCGGGCATCCGCCCGGCAACACCATGCGAGGTCGGACAAAACACCGCGCATGTCGCAATTCGCCAAGACTTGACGGGGCCACGGCCCCACCACAGGGTAACACCGGCTAGCAGGAGACTATTGGACATGGCCGAAGACGACGACGATATCATCCTCTCGGAACTCGACGATGACGAGCTTACCGCGCAGATGATGGATGACCTCTATGACGGTCTCAAGGAAGAGATCGAAGAGGCCACCCGCATCCTGCTCGAACGCGGCTGGACGCCGTATGACATTCTGACCAAGGCCCTCGTCGCGGGCATGACCATCGTGGGCAACGACTTCCGCGACGGTATCCTGTTCGTGCCGGAAGTTCTGCTGGCGGCGAACGCGATGAAAGGCGGCATGGCCATTCTCAAGCCGCTGCTGGTCGAGACCGGCGCGCCGCGCATGGGCAAGATGGTGATCGGCACGGTGAAGGGCGATATCCACGATATCGGCAAGAACCTCGTTGCAATGATGATGGAAGGGGCAGGGTTCGAGATCGTCGATCTGGGCATCAACAACCCGGTCGAGAACTATCTCGAGGCGATCGCCCGCGAAGAGGCCGATATCCTCGGCATGTCCGCGCTGCTGACCACCACGATGCCCTATATGAAGGTCGTGATCGACACGATGAAGGAACAGGGCATCCGCGACGATTACATCGTTCTGGTTGGCGGTGCGCCGCTCAACGAGGAATTCGGAAGGGCGATCGGTGCCGATGCCTATTGCCGCGACGCCGCCGTGGCGGTCGAGACGGCGAAGGATTTCATCGCTCGCAAGCACAACCAGATGAGCGCCTGATCGCCGATCGCGGCCGCATCACGCCTGACATACATGGAGAGGGCCCCGATTTTTTCATCGGGGCCTTTTCATGTGCCCTTCCCCGCCCCATACTTGAAAGGAAGGGGGAAACGCGAAATGCCGCTGCCACATTTTCTGCTGCTGATCCTGTTCGTGATCGTTCTGGCCGGCCTGACGATCTGGGCCTTCGCCGCATCGGGGTTCCCGATGGCGATGCTCGGGCTGATGGTTCTCGTCGCAGCAGGCGTTGCCCGGATGATGGCCCGGGTGGAATGACCGCCCGGACAGGTGCCTCGCTTCCCGGCGACACGACCTTAACGAAAGATGGCTTAGCTCCCGAGGGGTCGGGACGGCTTCTGCTGATCGCCTGCGGGGCGCTCGCGCGGGAGATCCTCGCGCTCAAGCGGATCAATGGCTGGGATCATATCGACCTGACCTGCCTGCCCGCCAATCTGCACCTCTACCCCGAGAAGATCACCGCCGCCGTCGAAGAGGCGGTGCTGCATTATCGCGACCAATACGACGATATCTTCGTGGTCTATGCCGATTGCGGCACGGGCGGGCAATTGTCGGAAAAGTGCAAGTCCCTGGGCGTCGAGATGGTCGAAGGCCCGCATTGTTATTCGTTTTTCGAAGGCAATGCCGCCTTCGCCGAAACGGCGGAAGAGGAGATCACGGCCTTCTACCTCACCGATTTCCTGACGCGGCAGTTCGACGCTTTCGTCTGGAAGCCGATGGGCTTCGACCGTCATCCGGAGCTGATCCCGATGATGTTCGGCAATTACGACCGGCTGATCTATCAGGCCCAGACCGACGATCCGGCGCTAGATGCGAAGGCGCGCGAGGCGGCGGAGCGGCTCGGACTGCGCTATGAGCGGCGTTTTACCGGCTATGGCGATCTGGCCACCAGTCTCGCGAAATTTGCCGCGAAATCGGGCAATCCGGCCTAATCTTCTTTGAATTTTTCTTAAAACCCGGCCTACGGGGCTTGGCATCGCGACGTCAGCCGGGTATTGGCTGCGCCAAATCTCACATCCTCCGGCCCGCCCCTCCCCGGTCGCGGGCCTTTCTAATTGCAGGACGATCTTATGACCCTGTCGCAATGGCGCAGCCAGTGGACTGGCAACTTCCGCGCTGACATCCTTTCCGGTCTCGTGGTGGCGTTGGCGCTGATCCCCGAGGCCATCGCTTTCTCGATCATCGCGGGCGTCGACCCGAAAGTGGGCCTCTACGCCTCCTTCATGATCGCAACGATCACCGCCTTCTTCGGCGGCCGCCCCGGCATGATCTCGGCCGCGACCGCCGCGACCGCGGTGCTGATGGGCACGCTCGTGCGCAGCTACGGGTTGGATTACCTGCTGGCCGCGACGGTGCTGGCGGGCGTGATCCAGGTGATCGCGGGGGCGCTCAACCTCGGGACGGTGATGCGCTTCGTATCGAAATCGGTGATGACCGGCTTCGTGAACGCGCTCGCAATCCTGATCTTCATGGCGCAATGGCCTGAGCTGAACCCGGCCAACGTGCCGGTGGTGGCGACCTATGCGCTCGTCGCGCTTGGCCTTGCGATCATCTATCTGCTGCCGCGCTTCTTCCGCGCCATCCCCTCGCCGCTGATCGCGATCCTCGTTCTCAGCGCGGTCTCGATGGGGCTTGGGCTCGACGACGTGCACACGGTGTCCGACATGGGGGCCCTGCCCGATCAGCTGCCCTCGCTCCTGATTCCGAACGTGCCGTTCAATTTCGAGACGCTGCAGATCATCCTGCCCTATTCGGTGGGCGTGGCGGTCGTGGGCCTGCTGGAAAGCCTGATGACCCAGAACATCGTCGACGAGATGACCGACACTCGCTCGGACCGTCGTCAGGAATGCTTCGGTCAGGGCATCGCCAACTTCTGCACCGGCTTCATCGGCGGCATGGCGGGCTGCGCGATGATCGGCCAGTCGGTGATCAACGTCACCTCGGGCGGGCGCACGCGCCTGTCGACCCTGACCGCGGGGATCGCGCTGCTGATCTTCTGTGTAGTTCTGGGCGAATGGGTGGGCCGCATTCCTATGCCCGCGCTGGTGGCGATCATGATCATGGTCTCGATCGGCACGTTCAGCTGGGCCTCGCTGGGTCAGCTGCGCACCATGCCGATGTCGTCCAACGTGGTGATGCTGGCCACCGTCGCCTTCGTCGTCGCCACCCATAACCTCGCGATCGGCGTGCTGGTGGGCGTGCTGCTCTCGGGCATCTTCTTCGCGGGCAAGATCGCGCGGATGACCGAGATCACCTCGCGCTACAACGAGGCGCATCACCTGCGGACCTATTACATCAAGGGCCAGATCTTCTTCGCGACCGTCGAAGAGTTCAATCGCGCCTTCGACTTCCAAGAGAAGCTCGACCGCGTGGTGATCGACCTGACCCACGCGCATATCTGGGACATTTCCTCGGTATCGGCGCTCGACCGAGCGGTGGGTAAGTTCCGGATGTCCGGAACGGATGTGAAGGTCGTGGGGATGAACCAGGCGACCGAGACGATCATCGACAAGCTGTCGAATGGCGGTCAGGTCGCAGTAGGGCACTAAGCGTCTCAGAGGGGGCTCTGCCCCCGCTTGCTGCGCAAGCCCCCCGAGATATTTCCCCAATACGAAGGGCGTGTCGGATAAGGCGCGCCCTTTTTCTCAGGCTTCCAGCTCGGTGTCCCAGTAGAGGAAGTCCATCCAGCTTTCATGCAGATAGCCCGGCGGGAAGCGCCGCCCGATGCGGAGCATGTCCTCGGGCTGGGGCTGGCGCGCGGGCTTGAGAAGCTGCATCCCCGACCGTTCCAGCGGCTTGTTGGCCTTGCGCAGATTGCACGGCGCGCAGGCTGCCACGACATTCTCCCAGCTGGTGATTCCACCGCGCGAGCGCGGAATCACGTGGTCGAAGGTCAGATCGCCCTTCTTGCCGCAATACTGGCACTTGAATTCGTCCCTCAGAAAAAGATTGAAGCGCGTGAAAGCCACGCGCTTCTGGGGTCGGACATATTCTTTGAGGACGACGACGGAGGGGATTTTGAAGGCCTGCCTCTGGCTGCGCACCACCTCTTCGTATTCGGCGAGGATCGTCACCCTGTCGAGGAAGACCGCCTTTATCGCCTCCTGCCAAGGCCATAGCGAAAGCGGATAATAGGAGAGCGGCCGGAAATCGGCGTTGAGCACCAGTGCCGGATGCTGTCTCAGCGCCGCCGGTTCACGGGTGAATTGCGTTCGAAAATCGGTCCTGTCGCATTCGTCCAGCATGGGTGACTCCGTCCTCGCCCTGTCGCCTGCCTCGGCTCAGGGGCGGGGTCCGCCCCTGCCTTATCCATGACTATATATGGCGTTCGCGATCTGGCAAGCCTCTTGATCTCGCGATTGCTGCCATGCGGCATGGGTAGCAAACTGCCATGACAGGGAAATGACGGCCCAAGACGGAGAATGGAGCCCGGCGTCGCGGCGCTGCGGCATGCCCCGCCGATCAGCCGGGCAGCTTGTCCTGCAGGAAGGCCAGCGCCACCGAGAGTCCGTCCGGTGCGATTCCGTGCCCGGTGCCCTTCATTACATGGGCATAAGTGTCGAAACCCGCCGAGACCAGCGCATCGCCAGCCTTGCCCATATCGGCAAAGGGCACGACCGGATCCTGATCGCCATGGATCAGCAGCACCGGCGGCTTCGAGATCGCCTCAGTGCCCAGGGCTTCCGGGCGCAGCAGACGCCCCGAGAAGGCCACCAGTCCCGCGACCGGTTCGGCGCGGCGCGGCAGCACTTCGAGCGCGGTCATCGTGCCTTGCGAGAAGCCGATCACGGCGAGCTGCGCGGGCGTCAGCCCCTGCTCTTCCAGCACGGAGTCGAGGAACGCATCCACGTCGGCTGCAGCATCCTTGAGACCTTGAGCGGATTCCGCTTCGCTGGAATTGTCGATCCACGGAATCGGGAACCATTGACGACCGTAAGGGGCCGCGCGGCAGGGCTCAGGCGCGTCGGGCGCGAGAAACAGCGTGTCGGGCAAATGCTGGCCCAGCGGATCGGCGAGGCCCAGAAGGTCCGCCCCGTCCGCACCGTAGCCATGCAGAAACACCACGGCGGATTTCACCGTACCGGATTGCGGCTCTCTGCGTCCGGCGTCCAGCTTGCGGGTCATGGGGCAACTCCTTCACGATCTTTACACGCCGCGTAATAGGCCCAGAGGCCACGCGCCGCAACCGCGCGCCACGGCGACCAGGCCGCCGATAGCTCATTGAATTGCTTGCGCTTGGGCCGCTCGGGTAGATCGAATAGCAGCCGCGCCCCTTCGGCGAGCGCCAGATCGTCGACCGCGAAAACATCGGCGCGGCCCAGAGCGAAGATCAGGTACATCTCCACGGTCCAACGCCCGATGCCGGGGATCGGCAGGAGCTGCGCGACCACCTCCTCGTCGGGCATCGCGCGCAGCCCCTCGAAATCGACACCGGAATTGGAGAGCGCCTGCAGGTAGCGCACCTTCTGGCGCGAAAGGCCACAGGCGCGCAGGTCCTCTTCCGAGGCGCCAGCGATCGAGACCGGATCGCCGAAGCCCGCGCCGATAACCTTGTTGCGGATCGAATTCGCGGCGGCGACCGAAACCTGCTGGCCGATGATCGCGTCGCGCAGCGCCTCGAACCCGTCCTCGCGGCGGCGTAAGGGCCAAGGCCCCGTCAGCGCACAGACCTCCGCAAAACGCGGCTCGGCGCGGCAGAGAAATTCGGTGCCTTCGGCAATGTCGTCTTCGCAGGTAATGATACGTCCAACCATGCGCGACACCCTGCCTCATGCCGCGCCCGCTTGCCAGCCCCCAATCGCCACGCTAGCAAGCTGTCATGAGTGACATTCCCGCCCCTCCCGCCACGCGCGAAATGCGCAACACGATCGTGCTGGTCCTGGCACAGGCGCTGCTTGGCGCGCAAATGCCGATGATCTTCACTGTGGGCGGGCTCGCGGGCCAGATGCTCTCGCCCAACCCCTGCTTCGCGACGCTGCCCCTGTCGCTGATCATTCTTGGCTCGGTCCTCTCGGCACAGCCGATGTCGGAATTCATGGCAGCGAAGGGTCGCCGCGCGGGTTTCATCCTCGCCAATGCGATGGGCGCGCTGGGGGCGGCGACCGCGGCCTATGCGCTGTTCCACGGTTCCTTCGCGCTCTTCATGCTGGGGTCGTTCTTCACCGGTACATACATGTCGGCGCAGGGCTTCTACCGCTTCGCGGCGACCGATACCGCCAGCGCGGAGTTTCAGCCCAAGGCGATATCCTACGTGATGGCGGGCGGGCTGGTGGCTGCGATCATCGGGCCGCAGTTGGTGAAAGTCACGAGCGAGGCGATGGTCGTACCCTTCATGGCGACATATCTCGCGATCATCGCGATCAATGCGCTCGGGCCGATCCTGTTTTCCTTCCTCGACATCCCCGCCCCGGGACGGCGCAAGAAGCACGAACGTCACGAGGGCCGCAGCCGCCGCGAGTTGCTGAAAGATCCGGTCATCCTCGTCGCGATGATCTGCGCCATGGTCTCCTACGCGTTGATGAACCTCGTGATGACCTCGACGCCGCTCGCGGTCGTCGGCTGCGGGTTCGAGCAAGCGGACGCGGCCAATATCGTCTCGGCGCATGTGCTCGCCATGTATGTGCCGAGCTTTTTCACCGGCCACCTGATCGCCCGTTTCGGCAAAGAGGCGATCGTCGGCACAGGACTGGCCATCCTCGCCGCAGCGGGTGCGATGGCACTGAGCGGCGTCGATCTCGCACAGTTCTACGCCACGCTCATCCTCCTCGGCCTCGGCTGGAACTTCGGCTTCATCGGGGCGACCGCGATGCTCGCCTCAGCCCATAGCCCGGAAGAGCGCGGGCATGTGCAGGGGATGAACGATTTCGTGGTGTTCGGCGGCGTCTTCCTCGCCTCGCTCGCCTCGGGCGGGCTGATGAACTGCACCCAGAGCGGCAATGCCCAGGCGGGCTGGCAGGCAGTCAACCTCGCGATGATCCCGTTTCTGACGCTGGCCGGCGCCGCGCTGATCTGGCTGGTGCTGCGCCCGAAAGAGACGCGCTGAGGGGCGCCGCCCCGTCGCCGGACGGCGAAATATATCAAGAAACGCTTCGCCGGCCGGCGACATATATCAAAAAAGACGTGGGCTCTGCCCCCGGGGCCTACGGCCCCCTCGGGATATTTCTCAAGAGCGAAGCGGCCACGCGCCCCTTCGGCTTGGCGAAAATATCCCGGGGCGGGAATTCGCGACAGCGAAGGGAGGGGCAGCGCACCTCCGGCAACGGATGGGGTCAGGGCAAGGCTCAGGCCAGTTTGGCGATACGCTCTTCGAGCACGTCGAAGGGCACGCCCGGCTCGTCCTTGGCACAGCGGATTACCAGCGAGGTTTTCACGCTGGCGACGTTCTCGGCGGCGGTAAGTTGCCCGGTCAGGAAGCTCTGGAAGCTCGACAGGTCGGGCGCCACGCATTTCAGCACGAAATCGATCTCGCCGTTGAGCATGTGGCACTCGCGCACGAGCGGCCATTCCCGGCAGCGCGCCTCGAAATTCGACAGGTCCGCCTCGGCCTGGCTGTGCAGGCGCACCATCGCGAAGACCTGCACCTCGAATCCCAGTTCGCGCGGGTTTACATCGGCATGGTAGCCACGAATGTAACCCGCCTCTTCAAGAGTGCGCACGCGGCGCAGGCACGGCGGGGCCGAAATCCCCACGCGTTTCGCCAATTCGACATTCGTCATCCGCCCGTCCGCCTGCAGTTCAGCAAGGATTTTGCGGTCGATATCGTCGAGCCGAGAGGTGGCCATGTTGAAATAATCCTTCGTGCGTTGCGGCAGAACTTACCGCCGGAAGAGAGGAGGCGCAATAATATTTCGCGACACGCTCCGCAAGTGCTATTTGTCGCGGCATGCAGGGGCTTTTCGGCGCGCTTCGCTCCGACTATATCCGTCGGGCAGATTTCCAAGGAGGCGGGCATGTCCGAGACGAAGAAAACCAAGGTTCTGATCATCGGTTCCGGCCCTGCCGGCTACACGGCGGCGGTCTATGCGTCGCGTGCGATGCTCGAGCCGGTTCTGGTGCAGGGCATGCAGCCGGGCGGCCAGCTGACCATCACCACCGAGGTCGAGAACTGGCCCGGCGAGAGCGAGATCCAGGGCCCCGAGCTGATGGTGAAGATGGAAGAGCATGCCCGCGCGATGGGCACCGAGATCATCATGGATATGATCACCGAACTCGACACGTCGAAGCGACCCTTCGTTGCAAAAGGCGATTCGGGTACGACCTACGAGGCTTCGGCGGTGATCCTCGCCACCGGCGCGCAGGCGAAATGGCTTGGGCTCCCCTCGGAAGAGAAGTTCAAGGGCTTCGGCGTCTCGGCCTGCGCGACCTGTGACGGGTTCTTCTATCGCGGCAAGGAGGTCGTGGTGATCGGCGGCGGCAACACCGCGGTCGAAGAGGCGCTGTTCCTGACCAACTTCGCTTCCAAGGTGACGCTGATCCACCGCCGCGACACGCTGCGTTCGGAGAAGATCCTGCAGGAGCGCCTGTTCAAGAACCCCAAGGTCGAGATCGAGTGGAATCACACGGTCGAGGAAATCCTCGGCGACGAAAATCCGCTGGGCGTGACCGGCGTGCGCGTGAAATCCACCGCGGACGGCTCGGAGAAGGTGATCCCCTGCGACGGGTTCTTCGTGGCGATCGGCCACGCGCCTTCGTCGGAACTGGTCAATGACAGCCTGAAGATGCAATCGGGCGGCTATGTCTGGGTGGAGCCGGGCTCGACCCGGACCTCGCAGCCGGGCATTTTCGCGGCAGGCGACCTGACCGATCACACTTATCGTCAGGCGGTCACCTCCGCCGGCATGGGCTGCATGGCCGCGCTCGACGCCGAGAAATTCCTCGCCGAGCAGGGCGAAGCCGAGTGATCTCTTTCCACGGCACGGTCTGGCGGATCCTCTCTGCCGATCGTGCCGAAGATGCTTGCGAACCGGCCCGCCATCCGGAGGGCCGGTTTCATCATTCCGGGCAGGTAGCCCTTTATGCCTCGCTGAGTGCCGAAGGGGCTGGCGTAGCCCTGCGGCGTTACGTGCGGGCGAGCGATCCGCCGCGGGTGATCGTTCCGTTGGAGATCACAGCGCAGGCGGTGGACGACCTGCGAGGCACGCCCGATCAGGCGGCGGCGGCGGCGGTCTGGCAGGATGAGAGGGCGAGCGGCGCGCCCTCGTCCACTTGGCACTTCTCGGATCGAGCGCGGAACAGCGGCGCGCAAGCGATGCTCTATGCGTCGCGCTCGCGCCCCGATCTGAGCCATCTCGTGCTGTTCGAGGTTACCCCCGCGACGGTCCGGCAGCTTGCCCCCGCAAAGGTCTGGCAGCCGCCCTACCCTATCCCGTCTGCGTGAAGCGTCATTGCATGGTCGCCTGCCTCGTCTAGTGTGAAGGCAACCGAAAGGAGGCCTCTCATGCGTTGGCGCGGGGTCAATCACGTCGAATTTTCGGTGCTCGACTATGAAAGGTCGATCGCCTTCTACGATGCGATGTTCGGATGGCTTGGATATAAGAGCTTCTGGACGCTCGATATCGGATATCGGTCGACCTATTACATGGCGCGCTTCCCGATGCCGCATTCCTATATCGGCATCCAGCCCGCGCATTCCGGCAAGAAGCTGGATCATGACGCGCGGGCGGTGGGCATACATCATATCGCGCTCTGGGCGAAGTCACGCGCCGAAGTGGATGCGTTTCACCGAGATTTCCTGATCCCGCGCGAGCTGTCGGTGACAGACGCCCCGCGGGAATATCCCGTCTATGCGCCGGGCTATTACGCGGTGTTCTTCGACGATCCGATCAACGGCATTCACTGGGAGCTCGCACATATCCCGCGCATTCCGGGCCTTGGTGCGATCCGCCGGTTCCGCGCGGCCCTGAGAGCCGCGCAGAAAGAGCATCCGGAATGGGATGGCCCGCCCGAGAAGATCGCATTTCGCGAGCTGCCCGGGCGGCGCTGATCTTCGGCGCCGATTACGCCAGGTGGCTGAGGAAGGCGTCGATTTCCTCGGGCGTTGTGGCCCAGGAGCAGACCAGACGCGCGGCCAGAAGCTCGTCTTCAGGGCCTTCCAGCGACTGATCGAAGGGCCAGAGATAGTAATAGGCCCCGGCCGCATTCGCGCGCTTATGCGCGCCGCGCGGCAAGGCGGCGAAGACCGCATTGGCCTGCGTCGGGTGGATCAGCTTCGCGCCCTCGATCTGGCCGATGCCTTCCGAGAGTTTGCGTGCCATTTCATTTGCATGCCGCGCGGTCTTCAACCACAGATCATCGGCCAGATAGGCCTGCATCTGGGCCGCGAGGAAACGGTGTTTCGAGAAAAGATGGCCACCGCGCTTGCGGCGCAGCTCGAACTCCCAGGCGCGTTTGGGATCGAAGATCACCACCGCCTCAACCGCCATGCAGCCGTTCTTGGTGCCGCCGAAGCTGAGCACGTCGACGCCCGCCTTCCACGTCATCTCCGCAGGAGTGCAACCCGCAGCGACCAGCGCATTGGCAAAACGCGCGCCGTCCATATGCACCGGCAGATGGTAGCGGCGTGCGACATCGGTCAGCGCCTTCACGTCCTCGGGCGAATAGACCGCGCCTGCCTCGGTCGAGTTGGTGATCGAGACCATGCCGCGCTGCACGTTATGGATACCGCCGCGGCCCGTGTGCGCGATGGTGCGCGCCAGCGCGTCGGCGTCCATCTTCGCATCCGGCCCGTCGACCAGAACCAGTTTCGAGCCGTTGGTGTAGAATTCCGGCGCGCCGCACTCGTCTTCCTCGATATGGGCGTTGCGGTGGCAGAAGATCGCGCCCCAGGGATCGGTCAGCACCGCACAGGAGAGCGCATTGGCCGCCGTCCCGGTCGCGACCAGATAGACACGCGCTTCGGGTGCCTCGAAGATCTCGCGGATCTTCGCCTGAACGCCCTCGGTGATCGGATCGTCGCCATAGGAATGCAGATGACCCTCATTCGCGGCCGTGAGGCCCTCGAGAATGGCGGGATGGGCGCCGGACGTGTTGTCGGAGGCAAAATTCATGAGAGATCCTCGATCGTGTATTCGTCCCACTCGTCTTCGGGCACTTCGAACTCGGGCACGGTCCAGCCGCGCACGCTCTCCCCGGCCTCATGGACCGTCTCGCGCGAGCCCGAGATCAGGTAGTGCCAGTCGTGTAGAGGTTTGTCTTCGAAGCGCAGCCGGTAGGCGCAGGTCGCGGGCATCCAATAGGCGATCTTGTGGATCGTCTTGGGGCTCAGCGTCACGCATTCGGGGACGAACTGGTGGCGAATGTCATATTGCGTGCAGCTGCAGCTCTCACCATCGAGCAGCCGACAGGCGACGCGGGTGAAGACGACCTCGCCCGTATCCTCGTATTCGAGCTTGTTCAGGCAACATTTGCCGCAGCCATCGCACAGCGCCTCCCATTCGGGGGCGGTGAGCTTCTTCAGCGGCAGTTTCCAGAACTCGGGGCGCAATTTGGTCATGGCGCGGAAAATGGGGCAGCGGCGGGGAAATGGAAAGGGCAGATCGGCGTATCGTGAGCGGATCTGCGATTTGGACATGGCGGGACGGGCAGACCGACGACTTTTGGCGCGGGGCGACCAGCCCCGGGCCGCGCCCGACCTCCCCCCGGGAGGGCGCATTGGCGAGGGAGTCGCGGTTCACGCGTCATTCGGGCTTGTGAGATAAAGCGCCCAGCCACTGGCGACATAAAGCGCCCACCCGAGGTCGGGCGCGGCCCTCAGCGCTCCGCCAGAATCTCCCTCGCGCGGACGCAATCGGCATCCATCTGCGCGACCAGCGCCTCGAGCCCGTCGAACTTCATTTCGGGGCGCAGGAATTCGACCAGCGCGACCGAGACATGCTCGCCATAAAGGTCGCCTTTGAAATCGAAGACATAGGTTTCGAGGTTCGGGGTGTTCTCGCCGAACATCGGACGCACTCCGAGGCTCGCCGCCCCCAGATAGCTACCCTTGTAGGGACCGGTCAGCACGTCGAACTTCACCGCATAGACGCCAAGCTTGGGCAGATGCAGCCCGGCCATCGACATGTTCGCGGTCGGATAACCCAGATCGCGTCCGCGCTTGTCACCGTGGAGCACTTCGCCCTCGATCCGGTGCAGGTGGCCCAGCATCGCGGCGGCATCCTCGGGACGGCCCTCGGCCAGCGCGGTGCGGATCGCGGTCGAGGACGCCTCCACCCCCTCGACATGCAGAAGCGGCGCGACGGTGACCTCGAAGCCGTATTTCGCGCCCAGCTCCGTCAGCATCGCCACGTCGCCCTCGCGCCCCTTGCCGAAGCGGAAATCGCCGCCAACCGCGACATGGGTCACGCCCAGCCCTTCGGCCAGCACCTCGCGGGCGAACATGTCGGCGCTCATATCGGCCAGTTCGTCGTTGAAGGGCAACTCATAGAGGCGATCGACGCCGAGCTTGGCGAGCCGGTTGGCGCGCGCCTCGGGGTTCATCAGCCGGAACGGCGGCAGGGTCTTGCCGGCGCGCGCCGCGAAGAATTCGCGCGGATGGGGTTCGAAGGTGATGACGCCCAGCGGCGCATCTTTCCCGCGCGCCTGATCGATCACCGATTGATGGCCGAGATGGATGCCGTCGAAATTGCCCATCGCGACGGAGGCCCCGCGCGAGGATTTCTCCAGCGATTTCCAAGTGGTCAAGCGTTTCATCCACCCCGCCCTCCGGCGAGGTCGCCGGGTCAGTCGAACTTGCGCGAGGGCGCCAGAACCAGCGCCTCGCCTTTCACGACCACCGTATCGCCCACCGCGCAGTGGGTTTCAAGCGTGACACGGCGACGCGAATGGTCGATCGCCGTGACCTTGACCTCGGCATAGACCACATCGCCCGGGCGCACGGGAGCCATGAATTTGAGCGACTGGCCGAGATAGACCGTGCCGTGACCGGGAAGCTGCTCCCCGATCACCGCCGAGATCAGACCCGCGGTCAGCATGCCATGCGCGATTCGACCCTCGAAAATGGTGTCTTGCGCATAGGCATCGTCCAGATGGACCGGGTTATGGTCGGTGGAAACCTCCGCGAACATCTCGATGTCGCGGTCGGTGACCTCCTTGCGGAGGTAGCGCACCATGCCGATTTCCAGATCTTCGATGCAGATCGTGCCACGGGGCAGGTTGTCGAGCATATCCATAGGTCCCAGCCGGAAGTTCATGTTGCACTGCGGCATAGCACATGCGGCAGAGCACAGGCAAGGCGCCTGCGCAACTTTTTTACCCTACCGAGACAAAAGTCGCAACAAAGTTACGTAGAGAATTTGATGCTCCGCTCAGGTCAGTTGCCCCATGCTGTAGAGTGGATCGCGCTGACGCGCCTCCAGCCAGGTGCGCAGCAGCTCCGGATTGGGGTTCTGCGGATCGGCGCCGAACTGGTCATGCGCCAGACCGCCGGTGATGAAGAGGCAATCCATCCCCTCCCCCGCGGCGCCGGCCACATCGGTATTGATCCCGTCGCCGATGGCGAGGATGCGCGCATCCTCCGCGCCGCCCAGACGGCTCAACTTGCGCCGCGCGAGATCGTAGATCGGCGGATGGGGCTTTCCGAAATACATCGCCTCGCCGCCCATTTCCTCGTAGAGCGCGGCCAAAGCGCCAGCGCAATAGATGCGCTTGTCGCCCAGATCCACGACGATATCGGGGTTCGCGCAGAGCATCGGCAACTCGCGCATCTTCGCCAGCAGGAATTTCGGGCGGTAATCCTCGGGAACTTCGTTCACCTCGTCGAAGGGACCGGTGCAGACGATACCCTCTGCATCGTCGAAATCGACGCGGGTGATCTCGGCTTGCCCCTGCCATTCTTCCGGCACCTCGGTGAAGAAGCCGTCATCCTTGGACGGCCCCAGATGCCAGACCTTCTTGCCAACGGCGCCCGCGAACATCGCATCCTGCGCGGCATCGCCGGAAGAGACGACGAGGTCGTAGGCGTCGCGCGGACAGCCCAGCTTGTCGAGTGACTCCATCACGAACTTCGACGGACGCGGCGCGTTGGTCAGAAGGACGACCTTGCCGCCCTTCGCGCGAAACGCCTGCAGCGCCGCGACAGCCCCGGGGAAAGCCTCGACCCCGTTATGCAGGCAGCCCCACAGATCGCAGAACAGCGCGTCATGCGAGTCGGAAATCTCGGAGAGAGAAGAGATGATGCGGGTCATATCGGCCTTTCGTCAGCAGGGTTTGGCGCGGTCCGAAGCCTCGGCCTGCGGGACCTCGCTCGCTTACCGAGGCTATATGGCACGGGCGTGACGGAAGGCAAAGCGGCGGCACCGCTCAGTTCGCGTCCGAAACGACCCCGTAACCGTAACCATAGGCATAGCCATATTCGGGGGCCGCGAAGCGGAACTTGTTGACCACGACGCCCATCACGTTGGTACGCTCGGCCAGCTCGCGCTCGCAGATGTCGATTTCCCGGATCGTGGTCTCTTCGGTCGCGGCGATGATCAGCACGCAATCGACATGGGCGGCGAGCGAGAGCGTATCGTCGCTGACCAGCACGGGCGCGGTGTCGAAGATCATCAGGTCGGGGGCGTAGATAGCCTCGATCCGCTCCAGCGCCTCGGTCGAGCGGCGCGACTGGATCAGCTCGGCCGGGGTCGCGACCGGTTTGCTGTTTGCTCCGATCGCGAGGTTGGCGCCCAGACGCAGCGCGTGATCGGCGAACTCGGCTTCCCCTGCGAAGACGTCGGAAACCTGCGGGCCGCGCGGCGCGTCGAGCAGTTTAAGAAGCGAGGGCTTGCGGAAATCGGCCTCGATGAGCAGGGTGCGCCGCTCTTCTTGCCGTGCGAGGCTCAGCGCGAGATTGAGTGCGACGGTGGATTTCCCGCAGCCTGCCGAGGGCGAGGTGATCGCCAGCCGCCGCCAGCCATTGGCCCGCATCTGCTGCACGATCTTGGTGCGCATCAGGTCGATCGGGGCGCTCTCGGCGCTGCTGTCGGGACTGACGATGCGCTTGCCGCGCAGTCGCCCGAGGTTCGGGGCAATCGGCGTCAGCGCCTGCCACGCGTCCGCGGTGAGACTGTCACTGCCCTGATACGCTGGCGCGCGCGCGGCAGGCTCGAACGCCGTACGCCCGGTGCGGGCGGCCCGGGCCTTGGCAATCGCATCTCGAAGTCTTTCGGCCATCTCGCTCTCCTTGCCTCAGAACAGCCGGTCGAGCGGCATGTAGAACGCGCTGAACAGCACCACGACCGCGATGAACGCCCCGCCTACCATCGAGCCGGAGACCAGCACCTTGCGGCGACGGCGGCGCGCGTCTTCGGGCGCGCTCAGATAAGGCAGCGTCGCGAAAGCCGCGATGCCCAAATGGCGCTGCAGGTCTTCGGGGCGACGGATACCGGTGCTGAGCAATTCCTTCAGCGCGATCGCGACGAGGCCGAGCAGTAGCCCCACTCCGACCCCGGCCAGCGCCAGCGTCTTGCGGTTGGGTTTCACCGGCTCGCCCGGTGCCACCGCCTGATCGATCACGGTCAGCTTCTCGCCCTTGGCCAGCGACTCGATCGTGTCGCCCGTCTCGGCCACCGCGCGCGCTTGCACGGCGCTGTCGTACTGATCGGCGAGATTGTCGTGATCGCGGCGCAGCGCTTCGAGCGCCGATGCATTGGCAGGCACTTTCGCGATGGCTTCGCGAAGCTGCGTCATCTTCAAGTCAGCGGCCTCGCCCGCAGCCTGCGCCACGAAAAGCGCATCGGTCAACTCGCGCAGACGGCTCTCGAAGGCCGACTTCGCTTTCGGCAGCGGTCGCTGTGCCTGCTGCGACAACTCCTGAATTTGCGCCCCCAGCGCCGCGAGGCGCGCGTCATCAGCGGGCAGAAGAGGTTTGAGCGCGTCGCGCTGCGCTTCCAGCCGGGACAGTTCGCGGGCTGCGGGCGGGTAGATCGCGTCGCGGTCGACCTTGCGCCCTGCCGCCTCGCGCAGGCGCACCAGCCGGTCGATCTCCGTTTCGGTCTCGTTCACATGCGCGAGCCGGGTCTCCGCGTCCGCCTGCACCGCGGCGAGACGGTCGCGAAGCAGCGGCAGCTCCTCGGGCAGCGCGTCGCCGTTCTCCTGCTTGAACTGCAAGATCGCAGCGGAGGATTTCGACAGCTCCGCCTCCAGCCGATCCACCTCGCGCGAGAAGAAATCGAGCGTATCGCGCGCGGCCTTGGTGCGAATATCGGCGTCTTCCTTCAGAATGCGCGTCACCAGCTCGTTCGCGACCCGCGCGGCGCGGGCCGGAGCGCCGGCGCGGAAAGACACCGTCATGAAAGTCGCGTCCTTGGGGGCGGAGCGCGATCTGCTCTGCTCGGAAATTTCGATCGCGACCGAATTCTTCAGCGCCTCGAACACTGCGTCGGCATCGCGCGCGCCGGTCTCGGTGCGCAGGTCCGGAAACAGCGCCATCCGACGCGCCATGTCGAGAAGGCTCTCACGCGAGAGCACGCGCTTGCGGATCACCTGCAGCTTGGCGTTGGTATCGGTGTGCGCGGTCGAGGCGGCGAGACGGTCGGGGATGCGATCGCCTTCGACAACCAGAAGCGCCCTGGCCTCGTAGATCGGTGTGATCATCCGTCCGGCCGCCAGCCCGACAAGCGCCCCCAGCAGCACCGCCAGCAAGAGCCAGTGGATCCGCCGGGCGAACAGGGCCGCGTAGAAGCGGAGCTCCCGCATCAGCGCCCTCCCCTGTGCAGAAAGGCGGGCGCGGGCTCCGGCTGTGAGGGACCGGGCGCAAGGCCGGCATGCCCAGCGCTTGCAGCAGAGATCGGCGCGGGTGCGATCACGCGCGGCTTGGCGCGCTGCGTCTCGACCGGGAGATAGAAGACATTGTCCTCGATCACCCTGTCGATGATCTCGCCGGTGACGACCTCCGAACGCGCCGAATAGGCATAGACCATGCCCAGATCGGCCAGCTGGTTCATCAGCCGCGGCAGGCCGCCGCAATGGGCGTGCAGTTTCTGTGCGGCCTCGGGGGTGAATATCTCCCGCGTCGCACCTGCAACCCGCAGGCGATGGGTGACATAGGGCTGCGCGCAATCGGCGGGTATCGGCCCGAGATGGAAGCCGGAAGACACACGCTGCGCGAACTGGCGCAGCTCTGGCCGCGCGATCAGGTCGCGCAGTTCCGGCTGCCCCATCAGGATCAGCTGCACCAGCTCGTCTTTGTCGGCGTTGATATTGGTGATCATGCGCAGCTCTTCGAGCACGCCCGCATCGAGGTTCTGCGCCTCGTCGATCACCACCACCACGCGCCGCCCGGCAGCATATTCCTGGATCAGAAGCTGCTGGAACCGATCGTAGATCAGGACGTAATCCTCGCCCGCCTCCACCCGCTGGCCGAGCGAGAGCATGATCCAGCGGATCACGTCATCGCGCGAGCCCCGCGCGTTGGAGACCAGAGCGATCGTTACATCCTCGGAGATGGTCGCCATCAGGTGACGCAGCAACGTCGTCTTGCCCGCCCCCACCTCTCCCGTGATGAGCGTGATCGGCGCGCGCGAGAAAAGCCCGTATTCGAGCATCGTCGCCGCGTGCTTGTGCTCTGGCGACCAGAACAGGAAGTCGGGATCGGGCAGCAGCGAAAAAGGCCGCTCCGCCAGTCCGAAGAATTCGGTGTAGATTTCGTTCATGCCTGTACCGGGCCTTTGGCCTCTTGGATTTGCGCCAGTAAGCGGCATCCCCCCGCACTTCGCAAGAATTCGTGAGGAAATCGTGAGAAGTTACAGCCAAACTGTCGCAAAAACGCGTCTATCCCTCGAAAAACTGGCCTTTTAGACAGGGGTAGGATGTTCAAATCTCTTTATAGTTGACGTCGCAGCAGCTAGCCTTCTTGCCAAGCGCCGATCAGAGCGCAGCAGCAGACAGGCAAGACAGATGCCCCGATACCAGTATGCGCGCGCGAGCTGTCTCGCGCTTTGCGCAGCGCTCGCATTGAGCGGTTGCAAGAGTGACGAAGACAAGGCCGAGGCCCATTACCAATCGGCCCAGACGCTTCTGGCCGAAGGCGATCCGGTCCGCGCGATGGTCGAGCTGCGCAATGTCTTCGAATATGACGGCACGCATAAGGCCGCGCGGCGCGCCTATGCCGATCTGCTGCTGGCGCAGGGACGGCTGCAGGAAGCCTTCAGCCAGTATCTGCGCCTTCTCGAACAATATCCAGAGACCGTCGACGTCCATCGCATCCTTGCGGAGCTGTCGCTGCGCACAGGCAACCTGCCCCGCGCGCAGGAAGAGGTGGACGCGGTCAAGGAACTCGCGCCCGACGATCCCGGCGCGCAGGCGGTGCAGCTTGCGCTCGACCTGCGGGACGCCAGCCTGTCGCGCGATACCGCGCGCCGCTCCGAGATCGCAGCGACGGCCGAAGCACTGACCGAAGCGCGTCCGGAGATCCTGACCGGCTGGCACGTACTGATCGACGCGCGAAACGCGGAAGGCGATGACACGGCGACGCTTACAGCCCTCGATGCCGCGCTGACCCGCGACCCGGCGCAATACCGTTTGCAGGTCCTTAAGCTGGAGCTGATCTCGAAACACGGCTCAAGCGCCGAGATCGGCGCGCAGCTCGAAGCGATGCAGAGGCTGTTCCCCGAGGATACGAAGACCCGCACCGCGCTGATCGCATGGTATGTGCTGCGCGACGATCCGGCGGGGGCCGCGCGCTTCCTGCACAAGCTCGCGACCGATCGCGACCGGCAGACGAGCGGCTATCTGGAACTGGTGCGCTTTCTGGCCCGCGCAAAAGGGGCCGACGCTGCGCGGGCGGAACTCGACTCTTTGATCGCGCAGTCGCAGGGCGAGCCGAACGAGGCGATCTTCACCGCGATGCGCGCCGATCTGGATTTTCAGGCGGGTGACCGGGCAGCGGCGCTTGCGCGGATGCAGGCACTTATCACCCGCCATCCCGACAGCGAGGAGATGCGTCAGGTCCGCACCGCTTACGCCCGGATGCTCGACCACGACGGGCAACGCGAAAAGGCGAAGGCCGAGATTGCGGCCATCCTGAAGACCGACCCGACGAACGTTCCTGCCCTGCAACAGCGCGCGACTTGGCGGATCGAGGAAGATCGCACCGATCTCGCGATCACCGATCTGCGCAGCGCCTTACAACAGTCCCCCGACAACCCGCAGACTCTGACCCTGCTGGGCGAGACCTATCTGCGCGACGGCGCCCCCGATCTCGCGCTGGGGCAGTTCAGCCAAGCCTATGACGCGGCGGGCCGCGCCGCGCCGGAGGCGATCCGCTATGTCGATTTCCTCTTCGCGCACGACCGCGCCGGTGCCGCGCGGACGGTTCTGGCCGAGGCCGTGGAGGTCACTCCGAACAGCCCGGGCCTGCTCAAGCGACAGGCCGATCTGGCGCTGGCCGATCACGACTGGGCACTCGCCCATCGCAGTGCCGACCGGCTCGCCGCGCTTTCCGCGCCGGGCACCGAGGGGTTGGCCCAGTCGATCCGTGCCGCGATCCTCCTCGGGCGCGGGCGAAGCGAGAGCGCGATAGAGACGTTGAAAACTCTGGTGCAGGCGTCCGGCCCCGGCGACGAGGGCGTCACCACGGCCACGGCAGTCTCCGCAGCGGCGGTCTCGGCGGTGGTGCAGGCGCAACTGGCCTCCGGACGTGGGGCCGAGGCCCGCGCCTATCTCGACGCTCAACTGGAGCAACAGCCCGGTAATCGCGGCTTGCGCCTGCTGGCGGCCAATCTCTCCGCGATCCGGGGCGACACCGATCAGGCGGAGGCGGCGCTGCGCACACTGATGCATGAAGCCCCCGTCGATCCGCGTCCCGCGCGCCAGCTCTATCGCCTGCTTGCGTCCCAAGGGCGCGAAGGCGACGCGCTTGCGGTGATCCAGACCGCTCTGGAGAAGGCTCCGCAGGCCGATCCGGTGCTACTGCTCTACCGGGCGCGGTCGGAAGAGAAATCGGGCCGGTTCGACGCGGCGATCGCGACCTATGACGATCTCTACACGCGCGACAGCAGCGACCTGATTGTCGCCAATAACCTTGCTAGCCTGCTGAGCAGCCATCGCGACGACCGGCCCAGCCTCGAGCGCGCGGCCCGGATCGCGAAACGCTTCCGCGAGCGACCTGAACCTGCCTTCAAGGACACCTATGGCTGGACAGAATACCGGCTGGGAAATTACGGCGCCGCGCGCCCCCTTCTTGCCGCTGCCGCGGCCGGGCTGCCGGAGAACGCGCTGGCGCAATATCACTACGCTGCCGTGCTGATAGCGCTGGAAGAGACCGACCTCGCCGAGGCCGCCTTGCGCGATGCGCTGCGCTTGGCCGGCGCGCCACTGCCGCCCGCCATGCAAGGCGCGCAGGAGCAGCTTGCGGCGCTGACCGGGACCGCGCGGGCGGGCTCGTCGGGCAACACCCCGCGCCGGGCCCCGGACCAGCGCTGATTTTGTCTTTGGATCAAAGCTCTCGCAGGGTAAGCTCATGTGAAAGCGCCGCGTCAGACGGCCTATGAGCGAGCAGTCGAGATGATCACTACGAGCCCCCCTCTGCGCGAGGTGCGTGCCCTGCCATGGGGCACGCTCGGCCTGCTGACGCTGGCCGTCCTTTCCTATCCGTTCTTCGCATTGGGGCTGGCCAGCCTCGGGGCTGCGTGGTCCACGCCGGAATACAGCCACGGGCCGCTGATCCCGCTGATTTCGCTCTATCTTTTCGCGCGCGAATTGCACCACGCGCCGCTGCAACTGGACGCCCGCCCGCAGCGCTGGCAAGGCGTCACGGTGATCGCAGTGGCGCTCTCCCTCGCTGTCTTCGGCGCGCGCGCGCAGATCACCGACCTCGTGACCTATGCGCTGATTATCTGGACGATGGGCGTGGTGCTGCTGAGCATGGGCTGGCAGGCGGGCAAGCGCCATTGGAAGCCGGTGCTGCATCTGATCTTCATGCTGCCGCTGCCGCAGATTCTCTACTGGAAACTCACCATCGCCCTCCAGCTCGTCTCGTCCGAGCTGGGTGTGATGCTGGTGCGCGCCGCTGACATTCCAGTGCATCTGAGCGGCAACGTCATCGACCTCGGCGTCTACAAGCTGCAGGTGGCCGATGCCTGTTCGGGGCTGCGCTATCTCTTCCCGATCCTCAGCTTTTCCTACCTGTTCGGAATTCTCTATCGCGGGCCGTTCTGGCATAAGGCGGTGCTCTTCGCGATGGCCGCGCCGCTAACGGTGCTTCTGAATTCGCTGCGCATCGGTATGGTCGCGATCCTCGTCGACGCTTACGGCATCGAGCAGGCCGAGGGCTTTCTGCATGTCTTCGAGGGTTGGGTGATCTTCGGCGCGGCGATAGCGATCCTCAGCCTCACCGCGATCGGGCTGCAGCGGCTCGTGGCCGAGCCGAAACCGCTCTCCGAGGCGCTCGATCTGGACTATCGCCGCTTTGCGCCTGAGGCACGCCGCTTGCGCAATCTCGCACCGTCGCGCGATCTGGGGTTGGCGGTCATCCTCACGGGGGTCGCGCTGGTGCTCTGGTCGGGCCTGCCGCAAATGACGACGCTCCCGCCGGAGCGCGCACCCCTGTCGTCCTTCCCGACGCAGATCGACAGCTGGCAGGGCACGCGCCGCCCGCTGGAGCCTGCGACCGAGCAAGTCCTAGCGGCGAGCGATTATCTCAACGCCGTCTATGCCGATCCCGCTCAGAACGCGCCGGTGAACCTGTTCGTCGCCTGGTATGCCGATCAGAGCCAAGGCGACGGCATCCACTCGCCCGAGGTGTGCCTGCCCGTCGGTGGCTGGGAGGTCAGCGCCTTCCGCCCGCATCGCATCGCCCTGCCCCATCGCGCCCCCTTCGAGGTCAACCGCGCGATCATCACCAAGGGGCTCAACAGGCAACTGGTGTATTACTGGTTCGACGGACGTGGCCGCGCGATGACGAGTGACTGGCGCGCGAAGCTGTCGGTGATCGCGGATGGTCTCACGCGCGGACGAACCGATGGCGCGCTGGTACGCTATGTCACGCCGATCCGCCGCGACGAGGATATCCGCGCGGCCGACCGGCGCCTTACACGTTTCATCGGGCAGTCCCTGCCCAGGCTGAGCGCCTCTATTCCGGAGTGACGGGCCTACGAGCCCAGCGCGACGGTCCCGCCCCAGCAGCCCGGGATCGGGTTACGGGTGTCGAAGACGAGCGGACATGTTTCCACGGCTTTGATCGCGCGGTCCACGCGCGAATCTGCCATCGCAGGCGTCAGCCCGATCGCGAGCGCATGGGCCACCGGATCGTAAAGCGAGCGGCCCGTCTGACCGGGCATCGAACTCGGGGTGGTTTCGCGCAGATCACCCGCGAAAGAAGAGCTGGCCACACCGGTCACAACCAGTGCGGCAAACGCCACCGCCGATGTCCTCCAATGCGCCATACAGGATCCAAGCCGAATGCCGAATGAAACAGCGCGAACCGCAACGCTGCTCGCCCCTTGAGTTTGTGGCGCAATTGGGGCCGCGCGCAACTGGAATCTTGGCGAAAATCAAGCGAAAGTAACGATTTAGGAGAAACAGTTTAGCCTGATCTCAGGCTTTATTTCTCCATCTTGGAGAATATCCGATCATAGGCCGCAAGGAGCTGTCGCGCCGAGAAATCCCAGGACAGCGCATCGAGCACCCGCGCACGGCCCAGCCGACCCATCGAACGCGCGCGTTCGGGCGCCTCGATCAGCGCCGCGATCCGGGCAGCGAAGTCCTTCGGATCATTGGCACGTGCATAAAGCGCGGCCTCCCCCGCAGAGGCCCGCCCTTCGGTCAGGTCGAACTGCACCAAAGGCTTCTCGAGCGTCATGTATTCCATGACCTTGTTCATGGTGGAAATGTCGTTCATCGCGTTTTTCGGATCGGGCGCGACGCCGATATCGATCGCATTCATCGCCGCGAGCATCTCTTCGCCGTAAAGCGGGCCGGTGAAGGTGAAATAATCGCTCAGACCCCGCGCCGCGACGTCGGCCTCCACGTTAGGCAGTTCGGGGCCGAAGCCCACGATCACCACATGCAGATCGATATGGCCGAGCTTGCGCACCAGATGCTCCACCGCCTGAACCAGAAGGTCCATCCCCTCCTGCTGGCCTATCACGCCGATATAGCCGAGCACGGTCTTCGCGCCCCTGCGGTAGGCGGGATCGCCGGGTCCGGGCAGGAAGGTCTCGACACGAGGGGCGGAGCGGACGACGAAGACGTCCTCGGGGGCCATGCCACCTCGGGTGATCGCGATCTTGCGGAAGCTCTCATTCGTGGCCATCGACACCGAGGCGCTGGCGAAGGTGATCCGCTCCCAGATGCGCATCACGGCCCACAGGAGCCCCTTCTTGCCAAACTTGGCCTCGAACAGCTCAGGGCAGACGTCGTGATGGTCGAACATGTGGCGCACGCCCGACAGCCGGTAGCGCCACGCCAGAAGCCAGATCAGGTCGGGCGGGTTGCAGCCTTGGATCACGTCGAAGCCGCGCTCGCGCTTCACCTGTTTCGCCAGCCGGAACCACGCCTTGATCGCGTGCCAGTATTCCCGCGCATAGGCGACCGCGCCGGAATGGGCTTCGGGTGGTGCGGGATGGCGGTAGATATGGATGCCCTCGATCTCTTCATAAGCCGCGTCCCAGCCGCGCCCCATCGGACAGATCACCGAGACCTCGTAGCCCGCGGCGCGCAATGTCGTGGCCTCCAGCCAGACCCTGCGATCCAGCGGCACCGGCAGGTTCTCCACCACGATCAGAATGCGTCTCGCCATGCCGCTTAAGACCCGCCGTTGCCACGGGGGCGGTTTGCCGCCCATTTTTATGTGAGCCCCTTTCGCTCACGTCTTGCGACGGTTATGTCCCAGCCACGCGTTGGTTTCCACCCCGCATAACTCCGGATTTCCCCATATGTTGCGCTCTCTACTCTCCCGTCTCAAACCAGAGACCGCTCCCTCCTCGGCACCCAATGGCCTGCCCCGTCCGGAGGCGCCGATCTGCGTGATCGGGGACCTTCACGGCCGCGCAGATCTCTTGGCCAAGATGTTCGAGCGGATCGGGCAGGAACCGGAAGGCGCAAAGGCCCGGATCATCACGCTCGGCGACATGATCGACCGCGGCCCGAATTCGGCGCGGGTGCTCGCGACGCTGCACGCGGCGCAGCTTGCCAACCCCTCGCGGATGATCTGTCTGATGGGCAATCACGAGCGGATGATGCTCGATTTCCTGCTCGCGCCCGACGCACGCACGGCCGGTTGGCTGCGCGTCGGTGGGGCGCAGACGCTGCAAAGCTATGGCATCGCGCCGCCCGATCCCAACGAGACCGACCTCGAGGTGCTCGACGCGGTGCGGATGGATCTCGCGCGTGCGCTGGGGCCCGATCTGC
The DNA here is from genome assembly GCF_001940525.2 of Thioclava nitratireducens. Classification (NCBI taxonomy): domain Bacteria; kingdom Pseudomonadati; phylum Pseudomonadota; class Alphaproteobacteria; order Rhodobacterales; family Paracoccaceae; genus Thioclava; species Thioclava nitratireducens. The sequence goes on along the minus strand of NZ_CP019437.1, from coordinate 1,761,635 downwards.
TGGCCTGGCTCGATGCGCGGCCCGCGATGTGGCGCGAGGGGCGGTTCGCCGCGACCCATGCCGGGGCCGATCCCTATCACCCGATGGAACGCCAAAGCCGCGATGCGCTGCTCTGGGGCCATCCCCGTTTCGGACAGATGACCCGGCGCGACGGGGTCTGGATCGCATTCGGCCATTGGGTCGTCGATCAACCCATGGCCGATCAGGGCCGCATCGCGGTCGATACCGGCGCCTATGAAACCGGGCTCCTGAGCGCGGCATGGCTCGACAAGGGCGGGCTGCGCTTCCTGCAAGTCGCGAATTGAACCAAGACGGGCGCCCCGATGGGAGCGCCCGTTGGCAGGTTACAAGCCGTCTCTCTCTCGCAACCGGTGTCGGAATTACTTTCCCGTCTGGCGCAGCACCACGGCGACGGTCATCAGGCAGAGCCACAGATCGGTCAGCAGCGACAGTTTCGCGTAGTAGCGTTCGTCGAAGCGCACACGGTCCACGAAGGCGGTGGTCGAACGCCCGGCGACCTGCCACAGCCCGGTGATGCCGGGGCGCATCTTGTAATAGGCCCGGCCCATGGCGCCTTTGTAGCTAGCCTCCTGATCGAGCATGAAGGGGCGCGGCCCCACGAGGCTCATCGAACCGAAGAGCACGTTGAAGAACTGCGGCAGCTCGTCGAGGCTGGTGCGGCGCAGGAAGCGGCCGATACGCGTGATCCGCGGATCGTCGTCGAGCTTCTGGTTCACCGACCATTCCAGCGCGAGCGCCGGGTTTTCGTTGCACATACGCACAAGCTGCGCCTCGGCATCGACATGCATGGTGCGCAGCTTGTAGCAGCGGAACCGCTTGCCGCCCTGCCCGACGCGTATCTGCGAATAGAAGGCGGGACCGCCATCGGCGCGCACTGCGAGCGCCAGAAGCGCGATCAGCGGCAGCAGAACCGGAAGGATCGCGACCACGGCGAGAATGTCGAACAGGCGCTTTCCCATGCCTTCGTAGCGCAGAATACGCGCTCCTGTCCGGGTCGCGCCCGTCGCATTTGCCAGTTCGAAGTTGGTCGAGAGATCCGACATTTTCTTCCCTATTGACTGCCTCAAAGTGCGAACCTTCGAGCCCGCTTTTCTTTAACCCTGTTTTTACCTTTGATTCGTCCATAATTGTGACGAAAGCCGCCAATTGTTGCGGCTCCGGCCCATAAACGGATCTCGACAAAAAATCACAAGTCGTTGATCACCGTTTTTTATCTTGTTGTTTTATATGTTACATTTCTTCCTAACTGCGGTAATCCGCAGCCTCGCCGCACTCGCGCATAAGGCGAATGGCGCTACGCTGCCCTTAGGTAACCTTTGGTTAAAGACTTATAAAACCGGACGCCTGCGTCGCCCCGCCGCCATGGCGGAATTTTCGCCCCCTCTTGATCGCGCGGCACAACTGCCCATATCGGCTGGGAAGATGTTATGGAGATTAACATGACCCGAGACGATGCCCGCGCGCTCTATATCGAGCAGCGCGTCGCGAATGAGAAGAAGTCGGCCCTGCTGGGCTATGTGCTGTGGTTCATGCTGCCCATGCTTGGCGTGCACCGGATGTATATGGGGCGCGTCTTCTCGGGCGTGGTGATGCTGGCGCTGACCGGGATCGGCACGCTTCTGTCGCCCATCCTGATCGGCTTCATCCCGCTCGGCCTTGCAGGCCTGTGGTGGCTGATCGACGCGCTGCTGATCCCCGGCATGGTCTCGCAGGATATGGCAGAGACGCGCTGGCGGCTGATGCAGGAAGCTTAATCTGCTTGCCGGATCGGGTGTTCGGCCAACGCCTGCGCCTGATCCGGGCTCAGGCTTTCCGGTCGCACGACCTGCGTGTGGATCGAGAAGACCACGGCATTTGTGCGCGGCAGCCGGAACAGGCATTGCCGCTCCACCCTAATATAAGGGGCGTCGGCGGGCGCGTGGGCGAATTCGTATTCCGAGCGTGGATCATGCAGATGTGCCGCCGAGCGCGAGGCGGTCCCGCGCATCAGCCCCCTGCCCTCACGCACGCCATCGAGCAAGCGCTGCACCCGTTTGCCGAGATCATCGGTGTAGATCTCGATCGGTTCGTGAATGCGCATCATCGGGCGCATGAATTTCTCGCGCAGCGTCCAGCCCGACGGGAAACACAGCACACCGCCGGTCAGCACATGCTCGGTATGGCCGAACGCGTCGGGGTCGGCTTCCATCAGGCATAGATCGCATTGCAGCAGCCGCCCGAGCGTGGCGAGCGGGTCCGTGCGATCCAGCGCAACTGTCGCCCCATCGGGCCGCGTGACCGTCTCCGCACTGCAGGCAAATCCCAGCGCCGGAAGCATCGGCAGGATCAGATCGTAGAGCTCTTCCGCCGCAGGTCGTCCGTGCTCCGACAGGCCCAGCACCAGATCGCGCGCCTCCCCGATCAGCCGGTCGCGCAGGCCCATCTGGGCGGCGTAGGCATCATCGACCTCCAGCCAGTCCTCATATGTCACCGGGATCACACCTGGCAGCCGCCGCGTGCGCGGATCGGCCCAAGGCGCGAAGCTCAGGCGGTTTTGCAGGATCGGTGTGGCGACAAGGTCTTTCATCCCCGCAGATTGCCGCGCGCCGCGGCCCACGACAAGAGGCCCTCGTCAGGGCGGCCCGGCGCCGCGCACATAGTCCGAGATCATCTGGTAATCCTTGCGCGGCCCCTGCACCCGCCAGATCGCCCGCCATGCGGGCCAGGCCTCGAAATCGTAGCTGACGCGGTAGTCATCGGGATCGCACCAATGGCTTGCGGTGGGCTTCAGCGGATCGAAGCTATGGAAAGGCCGCCCATCCTCGAACGCGACCGCGATCTGCCCCGCCTCCAGCCGCCAGAAATAGCTGCGCTCGGCATGAAAGCTCTGGCCGCCCGGCATCATCAACTCGCCGCTCTCGCGATAATGCAGCCCGACCCCTTCGGGCGTGAAACTGGCGCGGCCCTCGAACCGGGCCTCGGTGCCATCCGCATGCAGAATACGGCGCATCAGCACCCAGTCCCCCTCGAAATCCGACAGCTGCGGCATTGGCTCTCCCTTGCCCCAAAGGCAGGTGCAGTCTAACAAGCGCGCAACCACACGCAATCAAGAGGCCGCCGATGATCCCGCGTTATGCCCGCAAAGAGATGGTCGACATCTGGGAACCCGCCACCAAGTTCAAGATCTGGTACGAGATCGAGGCGCATGCCTGCGACGCTCAGGCCGAGCTGGGCGTGATCCCGAAAGAGAATGCCGAGGCCGTCTGGAAGGCCAAGGATGTCGAATTCGACGTCGACCGCATCGACGAGATCGAAGCCGTCACCAAGCATGACGTGATCGCTTTCCTCACCCATCTGGCCGAGCACGTGGGCAGCGACGAAGCGCGCTTCGTCCACCAGGGCATGACCTCGTCCGATGTGCTCGACACCTGCCTCAACGTGCAGCTGGTACGCGCCGCCGATATCCTGCTGGCCGATCTCGACAAGGTTCTGGCGGCGCTGAAGAAGCGCGCCTACGAGCACAAGGACACGGTTCGCGTGGGCCGCTCGCACGGCATCCATGCGGAGCCCACCACGATGGGCCTGACCTTCGCGCGCTTCTACGCAGAGATGGACCGCAACAAGGCGCGCCTCGCGGCCGCCCGCGAAGAAGTCGCCACCGGCGCGATCTCGGGCGCTGTCGGCACCTTCGCCAATATCGACCCGCGCGTCGAAGAACATGTCTGCAAGATGCTGGGTCTGCGCCCCGAGCCGATCTCGACGCAGGTGATCCCGCGCGACCGTCACGCGATGTTCTTCGCGACGCTGGGCGTCATCGCCTCGTCGATCGAGAACGTCGCGATCGAAATCCGCCACATGCAGCGCACCGAAGTGCTCGAAGGCGCGGAATTCTTCTCGATGGGCCAGAAGGGCTCTTCGGCGATGCCGCACAAGAAGAACCCGGTCCTGACCGAGAACCTCACCGGCCTCGCCCGCCTCGTGCGGATGACCGTGATCCCGGCGATGGAGAACGTGGCGCTTTGGCACGAGCGTGACATCTCGCACAGCTCGGTCGAGCGCGGGATCGCCCCCGACGCCACCGTGACGTTGGACTTCGCGCTGAACCGTCTCGCCGGTGTCGTCGACAAGATGATTATCTACCCCGAGAACATGCTGGAGAACATGAACAAGTTCCCCGGCCTCGTGATGAGCCAGCGCGTCCTGCTGGCGCTGACCCAGGCTGGCGTATCGCGCGAAGACGCCTATGCGATGGTGCAGCGCAATGCGCTGAAGGTCTGGGAAGACCGCGTCGATTTCCGCGAGCAGCTGCTGGCCGACAAGGACGTCGTGGCCGCGCTCGGCGTGGACGGCATCAACGAAAAATTCGACATGGGCTACCATACCAAGCATGTCGACACGATTTTTGCCCGCGTTTTCGGCGAATAATCGAGACCCAAGCCCGTTTCGCGCCGCCTATGTCGACAGACTATAGGCGGCGCGCATGATTCGGGCTTACCCTAGGGCATCTGGCAAAGGGAGATTGCAGATGATCCGAACCATCCTTGCAGCCACCGTGCTGATCTTCGCACCGCTCGTGGCTTCCGCCGAATGCTACGGCGATCATCAGGCCTCCATGTCCTGCCCGCAGGGCAAGGTCTGGGATAAGGACGCGAATGCCTGCGTCCTGCAATCCAGCTGACCGCTGAGACGGTAAGTCCGTCTTAACGTCCTCCGTGCAAAGCTGACCGCGAAACCGCATTGGCCGCCCGCGCGGCCGATGCCCAGCACGGAGGTTCTCGCGGTGAATGCGATCGCGCCCATGGCGCTCGGCCATATGCCCGGGTCCGACTCGGCTGGCGACAAAGCTGCCCGCCCCGGGCCGCTGTCGCGGCGCCAGAAAGCTGCGATCATCGTGCGGCTGCTCGCCTCCGAAGGGCTGAAACTTCCGCTGACGGAGTTGAGCGACGATCAACAGACCGAATTGACCGAGACCGTGGCGCAGTTGCGCCTCGTCGATCACGACACCGTCGTCAGCGTGGTCGAGGAGTTCTGCGAAGAACTGGAGGCGGTCGGCCTCGCCTTCCCCGGTGGGCTGGAAGGGGCGCTGTCGCTGCTCGATGGGCAGCTTTCGCCCTCAGCCTCGAACCGACTGCGCCGACTGGCCCTCGGCTCCTCCCGGGGCGACCCGTGGCAGCGGATCGCGGGCCTCTCGGCAGAGGTACTTCTACCCGTGCTGGAAGGCGAAAGCGTCGAGGTGGGCGCCGTGATGCTGTCGAAGCTCTCGGTCGCGAAATCGGCGGAGCTGCTTGGTCTCCTGCCGGGAGAGAAGGCGCGCCGGATCGCCTATGCCGTCTCGCTGACCGGGAATGTCGCGCCGGAAACGGTGCTGCGCATCGGGCAGGCGCTTGCCGCGCAACTCGATGCCGCCCCACCGAAAGCCTTCGATTCCGGTCCTGTGGAAAGGGTCGGCGCGATCCTGAACTACTCCGCATCTGCGACCCGCGACGCGGTGCTCAAGGGGCTCGAGGAGGAGGACAAGACATTCGCCGACGAGGTGAAGAAGGCAATCTTCACCTTTGCCAACATCCCCGCCCGCATCGACGCGCGCGATATCCCGAAAGTGCTCCGAGTCGTCGATCAGGCGCAACTGACCGTCGCACTTGCCGGGGCGACCGGGTCGCTTAAACCCTCGGCAGAGTTCATTCTCACGAACATGTCCCAGCGCATGGCGCAATCGCTGCGCGACGAAATGGCGAATCTCGGCAAGGTGAAGGAGAAAGACACCGAAGAGGCGATGAGCGCGGTCGTCGCCGCCATTCGGGAGATGGAAGCGGCGGGCGAGATATTCCTCGTCGCGGAGGATGAGGATTGAACGAAAGATTCTGTCGCAGAGGCCCGTCTGGCGAAGCCCTTCACCTCAAAGTCCCGCCCTGCCCCGCAATGTTATCGCAAACACCGCGTGTTTACGCTAACATACTGTTTCAAAACCTTTTCTCACTCTGCATGCAATGGTATCCAGCGCCGAAATCACGCGCTTCGGAGAGATCATCATGACCGTCACCATCGGCATCAACGGCTTCGGCCGCATCGGGCGCTGCACGCTCGCGCATATCGCGGAAGCCGCACGCAACGACGTGCAGGTCGTCAAGATCAACGCCACCGGCCCGATCGAGACCAACGCGCATCTCCTGAAATACGACTCCGTCCACGGCCGGTTCGGCGGACAGGTGAAAGTCGCGGGCAACACGCTCGACCTCGGGCGCGGCCCGATCGACGTGATGTCGACCTATGATCCGGAAGAACTCGACTGGGACGGCGTCGATGTCGTCCTCGAATGCACCGGCAAGTTCAACGCCCGCGACAAGGCCGCAGTCCACCTGGGTCGCGGCGCGAAGCGGGTGCTGGTCTCCGCGCCCGCGACCGATGCCGACAAGACCGTCGTCTACGGCGTCAACCATCGCGAATTGACTCAGGCGCATCACGTCGTTTCGAACGGGTCGTGCACCACGAACTGCCTCGCCCCGCTCGCCAAGGTGCTCAACGACGCGATCGGCATCGAATCGGGCGTGATGACGACGATCCACTCCTATACCGGCGATCAACCCACGCTCGACCGCCGCCACAAGGATCTCTACCGCGCCCGCGCCGCCGCGATGGCGATGATCCCGACCTCGACCGGCGCTGCCAAAGCCTTGGGAGAAGTGCTGCCCGAACTGAAGGGCCGACTCGACGGCACAGCGCTGCGCGTTCCGACCCCCAATGTTTCCGCAGTCGATCTGACCTTCGAGGCCCGCAAGTCCGTGACCCGCGAGGAGGTGAACGAGATCGTCCGCGAAGCCGCCGCCGGCTACATGGGCATGGTGCTGGGCTACGACCCCGAGCCGAAAGTCTCGATCGACTTCAACCACACGCAGCAATCCTCTATCTTCGCGCCGGACCAGACCAAGGTCGTGGGCAAGCTTGTCCGCGTCCTTGCTTGGTACGATAACGAGTGGGGGTTCTCCTGCCGGATGGCCGATGTGGCCGGGGCGATGGGGCGACTTGTGCATTGACGCGCCGGGCAAGGGCGCGCGAAGGGAATAGATGACCAATCGGATCGCGCTCTGGCTTGGGGGCCTCCTCATATTTCTCATTCTGGCGGATGTATTGGCCGATGACGGCCGGATCCTGCTCTTTCTGGCGAAAAAAATCGTCGATCTCGTTCAATATGTCGCGTTCTGGCGCTAGCTTCAGGGTGTAACCCCGTTGACCTTTGGCGCTGAACGCGCTTGTTAGCGTTAACGGAAGACCTGCCCGTGCAACTCCCTGCCGGGCAGCCAGCCAGAGGAGACGGATATGACGGTTAAAGTTGCCATCAACGGGTTCGGTCGCATCGGCCGCAACGTGCTGCGCGGGATCATCGAGTCGGGTCGCACCGATATCGAGGTGATCGCGATCAACGATCTCGGCCCGGTCGAGACGAACGCGCATCTGCTGCAATTCGACTCCGTGCACGGCAAATTCCCCCAGGAAGTCACGACCGGCGAAGACTGGATCGATGCCGGCCGCGGCAAGATCAAGGTCACCGCGATCCGCGACCCGAAAGAACTGCCCTGGGGCGATGTCGATGTCGCGCTGGAATGCACCGGCATCTTCACCGCGCGCGAAAAGGCAGCCTTCCACCTCGAGAACGGCTCGAAGCGGGTTCTGGTCTCGGCCCCGGCCAGCGGCGCTGACAAGACGATCGTCTTCGGTGTCAACGACGGCGCGCTGACCGCGAACGACCTCGTGGTCTCGAACGCGTCCTGCACCACGAACTGCCTCTCGCCGGTCGCGAAAGTCCTGAACGATGCGATCGGGATCGAGAAGGGCTTCATGACCACGATCCACAGCTACACCGGCGACCAGCCGACGCTGGACACGATGCACAAGGATCTCTACCGCGCCCGTGCCGCGGCACTGTCGATGATCCCGACCTCGACCGGCGCGGCCAAGGCCGTGGGCCTCGTGCTGCCGGAGCTCAACGGCAAGCTCGACGGCGTCGCGATCCGCGTGCCGACGCCGAATGTCTCGGTCGTCGATCTGGTCTTCGAGGCCGCAAAAGACACCAGCGTCGAAGAGATCAATAACGCGATCCGCGCCGCCGCGGACGGCCAGTTGAAGGGAATCCTCGGCTATACCGAGAAGCCCAACGTCTCGAGCGACTTCAACCACGACTCGCATTCGTCGATCTTCCATATGGACCAGACGAAGGTGATGGAGGGCCGCATGGTCCGCATCCTGAGCTGGTACGACAACGAATGGGGCTTCTCCAACCGCATGGCTGATACCGCCGTCGCGATGGGCAAGCTGATCTGACGTGAGCGGGGTGCTGCCCCGGCAAGGCGAAGATGACGAAGGGCGGTCCAAGTTGGGCCGCCCTTTTCGCGTTCACTTCTCACACACGGCTCACGGAGGGCGCACGGCCCCTCTCGGGCGCGCCGTGAGCCTTGATGTGTGGTGATAGAACCCTTTGAAATCGGGGACGTTTCAGGGTCATGGAGCGCGCCGCCCGGCGGCTCCGCCTTAGCTGAACCCCATCACGAAAGGGAATATCCCATGGAACGCAGCAAGAAATTCCTCGCCCTCGCCCTCTCCTCCGCGCTGATCGCGGGTCCCGCAGGCTTCGAGATGGCCTCCGCGGCCACGACGAATTCCAACAGCAATTCCGGGGGGAGCGCGATCCAGAGCAGCCAGAGCCAAAGCAATGACGCGGTTTCGCAGACCACGGCGAGTTCTACCGACAAGGAATTGCTGACCACGGTCGACGACGCCTACACCGCGATGCGCGAAGTACGCGCCGCGCGGCTGGCGATCTTCGACGGCAATACCGACATGGCGACGAAGATGACCAAGGACGCCACTGCGAAAATGCAGGCCGCCGAGAAAGCCGAGAGCCAATGGGGCGTGCCCTCGAAGGCTGGCACGAAAGGCGTGACCTACCTGCCCTTCGACAGCTCCATCGCGCTTGGCGAGAGCTTCACCGTGACGCCGGAGAACCAGAAGGCAGTCGGCAAGGCCAATCAGCAGATGGCGAAAGGCAATGCGAAGGCGGCGGCCAAGACGCTGAAGGATAACGATATCGATGTGTCGATCTCGGCGGCGTTGGTGCCCGCGAAGTCTTCGCTCACCCATCTGCAGGATGCGTCCAAGCTGATCAAATCGGGCAATTACTACGAGGCGAACCTCGCGCTGAAAGGCGTCGAGGATTCCGTCGTGATCGATCAATGGGGGCTCGACAACCTGCCGCAGCAGGCGGGCAACGCCGCCAAAGCCTCGGCGAATGCGAGCGGCAGCACCCAGATGCAGCAGAAATCGCAGCAATCCGGCAAGTCAGCCTCGAAAGGCTGATCAGCGGTTGGCGTAAGCCTTGATCAAGGCATCGCGCACGGCGGGGGTGACGAATTTCGAAACATCCCCGTCGAGCCGCGCAATTTCCTTCACCAGTTTCGAAGCAATCGCCTGCCGCCGCGCATCGGCCATCAGGAACACCGTCTCGACCGAGGAATCGAGCGCGCGGTTCATTCCGACCATCTGGAACTCGTATTCGAAATCGGCCACCGCACGCAGCCCGCGCACGATCACGGACGCACCGACATCCTTGGCGCAATCGATCAGCAGGTTTTCGAAAGGATGCACGACGATTTCGCCGCCGCGGCGGTCGGTGATCTTGGCGCATTCTTCCTGGAGCATGGCGACGCGTTCCTCGAGCGGGAAAAGCGGCCCCTTGTCACGGTTGATCGCGACCCCGATCACGAGCCGATCCACCAGAGCCATCGCGCGCTCGATAATATCGAGGTGACCCAGCGTGACCGGATCGAAAGTTCCGGGGTAAAGACCGATCCGCATGGCATCCTCCCTCGTCGCCCGCCAAAAAGCTCAGCGCACGCAACTATATTGCGCAATCAAATGCAAGCGGGAAGGTGCTGCAATGCGGCATCAGTTGCCCATGATCATGCCCTGAAGCGACTCTTTCTCCATGTGAAGCTCGTTCAGGCGCGCCTTGACCACGTCGCCGATCGAGATCACACCGACCATCTTGCCATTTTCGCGCACCGGCATGTGGCGGAAACGGCCCTCGGTCATCAGGCTCATCACCTCTTCAGTGCTGTCCATCGGGGCGCAGTGCTTGACGTCACGGGTCATGACATCCGCGGCCGTCATCACCAGACACTCCGCACCGCGCTTGGCGATCTCGCGCACGACATCGCGCTCCGAGACGATCCCGTCCACGGTTTCACCATCCTGCGAGACGATCACCGCACCGATGCGTTTCGAGGCCAGCTTGGCGATTACCTCGCTCAGCTTCATGTCCGGGGCGACGGTAAAAATTTCCATCTCGCCCTTGTTCTTGAGAATCTGCATCACCTGCATCGACGTCTCCCTGAAAAGGTCGTGTAGACTCGAGCGTCCCACTGCTTTCATAGATTTGTCAACGGCTTTGCGGTTCACGGGGCCAACAGTTATATTTCAACCGCAGCGTGTTCGAGCCGTGCGACCTCGTCGCGAAGCCCCTGCCCCAGCGCCTCCGCGAAGCGCGTCAATCGCTCGGAACGGCGATCGTCGGCGTGGCGGATCAACCAAAAGGCGCGGTTGAGCCGGATCTCGCCACCCAGCACCCGCTGCACCCCGGGGGCGAAGGGAAGCGCGAAATCATGCACGATCCCCACACCCGCACCTGCCTCGATCATCCGCGTCTGCACCGCCGCCGAGTTCGAGGCGAGCCCCATCACCTCTGCCTCGGTCTCGGCGAAATAGTCGAGTTCCTTGTCGAAGATCATGTCGGGGATGTAGCCGATCATCCGGTGATGACGGAGATCCTCCTTGCAGGTAATTGGCGGCGCTTTCGCGAGATAGTCGCGATGGGCGGCGAGGCTGAGATGATAATCGCTCAATTTTTGCACGGTCAGACGGCCCGCCGTCGGGCGCGACACCGCGATCGCCATATCCGCCTCACGCTTCGAGAGGTTGAAGACGCGCGGCAGGGCGACGACCTGAATCTCCAGCCCCGGATTTTCTTCGGCGATCTTCGCGCAGACCTGCGGCAGAAGGTAATTCGCGCAGCCATCGGGCGCGCCGATCCTCAGCTGGCCGGTCAACTGGCCCGCGATCCCGGACATTTCCTCGTCCGCGCCCGCAAAGACCTGCTCCGCCGCTTCGGCATGCGGCAGGAGCCGATCCCCGGACTCGGAAAGCGCATAGCCCTGCGGCGATTTCACGAAAAGCTTCGCGCCCATCCCCTCTTCGAGCCGCGCGATCCGACGCCCCACGGTGGCCGCGTCCAGCTTCAATCGCCGCCCCGCACCCGACAGGCTCTCGGCCCGCGCGACGGCAAGGAAAATCCGCAGATCGTCCCAATCCATACCACGCCCTTCTTTGCAAAAACGCAAAACGCTTTTGAGCTACTTCCTCTTTTATGCTCATTTTCGCAAGGCTAGAGTGCGCTCAAGCCAAGATTATCTGTAGGAGGAGCGTCTCATGGAAGAAATCGGTCACTGGATCAACGGCAAGCGCGTTGCGGGCACTTCGGGCCGCTTCGGCGAAGTCTTCAACCCCGCTACCGGCGAGCAGATCGCCAAGGTCGCACTGGCCACCCCGGCCGAGCTCGACGCAGCGATCGCGGACGCCGCGAAAGCGCAGCTGGAGTGGCAGAAGGTCAACCCGCAGCGCCGCGCCCGCGTGATGATGAAATTCGGTCAGCTGATCGAACGCGACATGGACAAGCTCGCCGAGGCTCTGTCGAAAGAGCACGGCAAGACCATCCCCGACGCTAAGGGCGACGTGCAGCGTGGCCTCGAAGTGATCGAGGTCTGCATGGGCGCGCCGGCGATGCTCAAGGGCGAATACACGGGCGACGCGGGCCCCGGTATCGACCTCTACTCGATGCGTCAGCCGCTGGGCGTCGTGGCCGGTATCACGCCGTTCAACTTCCCCGCCATGATCCCGCTCTGGAAGATGGGCCCGGCGCTGTCGGCCGGTAACGCGATGATCCTCAAGCCGTCCGAGCGCGTGCCGACCACGGCGATCATGCTCGCTGAACTGGCGCAGGAAGCCGGTCTTCCCGATGGCGTGCTGCAAGTCGTCAACGGCGACAAGGAAGCTGTGGACACGATCCTCGATCACGAGACGATCCAGGGCGTTGGCTTCGTGGGCTCGACCCCGATCGCGCAATACATCTACGGTCGCGCCGCCACCAACGGCAAGCGCGCGCAGTGCTTCGGCGGTGCGAAGAACCACATGATCATCATGCCCGATGCGGACATGGACAAGGCCGCCGACGCGCTGATCGGCGCGGGCTACGGCGCCGCTGGCGAGCGCTGCATGGCGATTTCGGTTGCGGTTCCGGTGGGTGACGGCACGGCGGATGCGCTGGTCGAGCGTCTCGTGCCGAAAATCGAGAAGCTGAAAGTCGGCCCCTATACCGGCGGCGACGACGTGGACTACGGTCCGGTCATCACCAAGCAGGCGCAGGAGCGGATCAAGTCGCTCATCAATTCGGGTGTCGAGCAGGGTGCGAACCTCGTGGTCGATGGCCGCGACTTCTCGCTGCAGGGTTATGAGGACGGCTTCTTCGTCGGCCCGTCGCTCTTCGACAACGTCACCCCCGACATGGACATCTACAAAGAGGAAATCTTTGGCCCGGTCCTTTCGATGGTGCGCACGAAGTCCTATGACGAGGCGCTCGATCTGGTGGTCGACAACCCCTATGGCAACGGCACCGCGATCTACACCGCCGATGGCGACGTGGCTCGCGACTTCGCGGCGAACGTCAATGTCGGCATGGTCGGCATCAACTTCCCGATCCCGGTTCCGCTGAGCTACTACACCTTCGGCGGCTGGAAGAAGTCGGCCTTCGGCGACCTCAACCAGTACGGCCCGGACGCCTTCCGCTTCTACACCAAGACCAAGACCGTCACGGCGCGCTGGTTCTCGGGCATCAAGGACGAAGGCGCAGCGCTCAACTTCAAAGCGCTCGACTGATCTTGAGACGGGCGGTTTGCGAACCGCCCTCCCCCACACATAGGAAAACGCCCCGCCGATCGGCGGGGCGTTTTTCATCGGCCTTATCGACGCGGCTCAGTCGATATCCCAATCATCCTCATGCGAGACCCCGCCCAACGCCAGCCAGTCGGCACGCACACGTGCCACGCGGCTGTCCCCCCAGGTGCGAAAGACGATCACGAAGCCCTCGGGCGTGACGCCGTCGCTCGAGATATCCATCCGCGAATTGTGCTTGCTGTCCACGTCCCACATCGACAGGGAGACCTGCACCATCGGGGTCGCGCGGAACGGCTCGGGGAAGGCGACCTTCTTGCGCAACTCGCGCGGGCCCTCGCCCGTCCACATGGCGCCGCCATCCTGAAAATCGGAGAACAGCACGAGCGAGCCGCGTTGCATTCCCAGACGGTGGCTTTCGATCGTGATCATCGCGAGAGGGCCTTTTCCTTTCAACCTGAGGCAGAGCTTACCCGAACTGCAGGCAATAAAAAGCCCCGGGAAAACCGGGGCTTTCTAAATCTTATCGCGAAAGCTCTCAGCCCAGCATATGCGAGCCGAGGGCCTCCATGTCGGCCAGAAGCTTCGCGGTCATGTCGGCCACCGAAGGATGCGCCTCGTCATGGATGCGACGGGCTTCCTCGATGAGGCGCTCGTGCACTTCCTTGGTGAACTCTTCCGCAGGCAGCGAACGTTCGGCCAGAACCGTGATCCCCTCTGGGGTGATCTCGGCGAAGCCACCCGTCACCGCGTAGCTCTGGGTTGCCGACCGCGTCACCATGGTCAGCTTTCCCGGACGCAGCGTGGTCAGCATCGGGGCGTGGCCCGGCATGACCGTGAGGTCACCATCCGCGCCGGGCACCATGACCTCGACCGCCGCCTCTTCCGAGGCCAGCTTGCGCTCGGGCGCAACGAGATCGAATTGCATCGTGTCGGCCATAATGCCTCCTTACGCCGCAGCGGCGAGTTTCTCGGCTTTCGCTTTCACGTCCTCGATGCCGCCAACCATGTAGAAGGCCGCTTCGGGCAGGTGATCGTATTCGCCTGCAACAACCGCCTTGAACGACGCGATGGTGTCTTCGAGCGGAACCTGAACGCCGTCCGAACCGGTGAACACTTTCGCAACGTCGAAGGGCTGCGAGAGGAAACGCTGGATCTTACGGGCACGTGCCACGGTCAGCTTATCCTCTTCGGACAGTTCGTCCATGCCGAGGATGGCGATGATGTCCTGCAGAGCCTTGTAGCGCTGAAGGATCTCCTGCACCTGACGCGCGACCTTGTAGTGCTCTTCGCCGACGATGCCCGGATCGAGGATACGCGAGGACGAGTCCAGCGGGTCCACGGCCGGGTAGATGCCGAGTTCCGAGATCGCACGCGACAGAACGGTCGTCGCGTCAAGGTGGGCGAAGGTGGTCGCCGGCGCCGGGTCGGTAAGGTCGTCAGCCGGAACGTAGACGGCCTGGATCGAGGTGATCGAGCCGGCTTTGGTCGAGGTGATGCGTTCCTGCATCGCGCCCATGTCGGTGGCCAGCGTCGGCTGGTAGCCCACTGCCGAGGGGATGCGGCCCAGAAGTGCCGACACCTCGGAACCCGCCTGCGTGAAGCGGAAGATGTTGTCCACGAAGAACAGAACGTCGGTGCCCGACTGGTCGCGGAACTGCTCTGCCAGGGTCAGACCGGTCAGAGCGACGCGCGCACGCGCACCCGGAGGCTCGTTCATCTGGCCGTAGACCAGTGCCACCTGCGAGCTCGACAGATCGTCGGGCTTGATGACGTTGGATTCGATCATCTCGTGATAGAGGTCGTTTCCTTCACGGGTCCGCTCGCCCACACCAGCGAACACGGAGTAACCCGAGTGCACCTTCGCGATGTTGTTGATCAGCTCCATGATCAGAACGGTCTTGCCGACGCCAGCGCCGCCGAACAGGCCGATCTTACCGCCCTTGGAGTAGGGCGCGAGCAGGTCGATGACTTTGATGCCGGTCACGAGAATTTCCGAGGACGTCGCCTGAGCTTCGAAGTTCGGCGCGGGCTGGTGGATGGCACGGGTTTCTTCCGCTTCCACGGGACCCTTCTCGTCCACGGGCTCACCGATCACGTTCAGGATGCGGCCGAGCGTGGCGTTGCCGACCGGCACCGAGATCGGCTTGCCGGTGTTCTTCACTTCGGCGCCGCGCACGAGACCTTCGGTCGCGTCCATCGCGATGGTGCGCACCGAGTTTTCGCCGAGGTGCTGAGCCACTTCGAGAACGAGGCGCTTGCCGTTGTTCTCGGTTTCCAGCGCGTTGAGGATCGCAGGCAGCTCGCCGTCGAACTGCACGTCGACGACGGCGCCGATGACCTGGGTCACTTTACCATTGCTTGCCATGTCTGTTTTTCTCCGGTTCCGTCAGAGCGCCTCGGCGCCCGAAATGATTTCGATGAGTTCCTTGGTGATCGCGGCCTGGCGCGTGCGGTTGTATTCGATCGTCAGCTTGTCGATCATTTCGCCCGCATTGCGCGTCGCAGCGTCCATCGCGGACATCCGCGCACCTTGTTCCGAGGCACCGTTCTCCAGCAGAGCCGTGAAGATCTGCGTCGCGACCCCACGCGGCAGCAGGTCGGTGAGGATCTGCGTCTCGCTGGGTTCGTAGTCGTAATTCACGCTCGGCGTTTCTTCGCCCTCTTCCGGTTCGTAGGAAGCGGGGATGATCTGCTTCGCGGTCGGGCGCTGCGCGATCACGCTCTCGAAGAGCGAGAAGAAGATCGTCGCAACGTCGAACTCGCCCTTGTCGAAGCGGCCGATCAGGTCGCGGGCGATCTTCTGCGCGTCGTCATAGCTCAGGCGCTTGACGTCGCTCAGATCGACATGGCCGATGAAGTACTGACCGTATTCACGGCGCAGCGCATCGCGGCCTTTCTTGCCGACGGTGATGATCTTCACCTCTTTGCCCTCGGCCAGCAGCTTGTCAGCCGTCTGGCGCGCGAGCTTCGCAATATTGGCGTTGAAGCCACCGCACAGGCCGCGTTCGGCGGTCATGACCACCAGAAGCTGCACCCGGTCCGAACCGGTCCCCGAGAGCAGGCGCGGCGCATTGTCCGATCCCTGCACCGAGGCCGCGAGCCCGGCCATCACGGAGTGCATCCGCTCGGCATAGGGGCGCGCAGCCTCCGCCGCCTCTTGGGCGCGGCGGAGTTTCGCGGCGGCGACCATTTGCATCGCCTTGGTGATCTTCCGCGTGTTCTTGACGCTTCCGATCCGGTTTTTGAGGTCCTTAAGGCTGGGCATGTCCCTGTCCTTTCAGGCCAATCACGCGTAGGTCTTGGCGAATTCGTCGATAGCGGCTTTCAGCTTGTCGGCCGCGTCACCCTTGATCTTCGGATCCTCGTTCGTGAGCCAGTCGAGGATGTCCTTGCGCGAGTTGCGCAGGTAATCCAGCAGACCCTGTTCGAACTTGCCAACCTCGGACACCGGGATGTTATCGAGATAGCCGTTGGTCCCGGCGAAGATGACCGCAACGATTTCCGCGTTGGTGAGCGGCGAATACTGCGGCTGCTTCATCAGCTCGGTCAGGCGCGCACCACGGTTCAGCAGCTTCTGGGTTGCGGCGTCGAGATCCGAGCCGAACTGAGCGAAGGCCGCCATTTCGCGATACTGTGCGAGTTCCAGCTTAACCGGGCCTGCAACGGTCTTCATCGAGTTCGTCTGAGCCGACGAGCCGACGCGCGACACCGACAGACCGGTGTTCACTGCGGGACGGATACCTTGGTAGAACAGTTCCGTCTCGAGGAAGATCTGACCGTCGGTGATCGAGATCACGTTGGTCGGGATGAAGGCCGACACGTCGCCGCCCTGGGTTTCGATGACCGGCAGAGCAGTCAGCGAACCGGCGCCGAAGTCTTCGTTCAGCTTCGCCGAACGCTCCAGCAGGCGGGAGTGCAGGTAGAACACGTCGCCCGGGTAAGCTTCGCGGCCCGGCGGACGACGCAGCAGTAGCGACATCTGACGATAGGCGACAGCCTGCTTCGAGAGGTCATCATAGATGATCAGCGCGTGCATGCCGTTGTCGCGGAAATATTCGGCCATCGCGGTCGCGGTGTAGGGCGCGAGGTACTGCATCGGCGCGGGGTCCGACGCGGTCGCGGCGATCACGGTGGTGTATTCGATCGCACCGGTCTCTTCGAGCTTCTTCACCAGCTGCGCCACGGTCGAGCGCTTCTGGCCGATCGCGACGTAGAAACAGTGCAGCTTGTTGGACGGATCGGCGTCGTTATACGACTTCTGGTTCAGAATGGTGTCGAGCGCGATTGCGGTCTTGCCGGTCTGACGGTCGCCGATGATCAGCTCGCGCTGGCCACGGCCGATCGGGATCATAGCGTCAACCGACTTGAGGCCGGTCGCCATCGGCTCGTGAACCGATTTACGCGGGATGATGCCCGGAGCTTTCACGTCGGCGACGCGACGCTCTTTCGCTTCGATGGCGCCTTTGCCGTCGAGCGCGTTGCCGAGACCGTCGACCACGCGGCCGAGCAGCGCTTCACCGACCGGCACGTCCACGATGGAGTTCGTGCGCTTGACGGTGTCGCCTTCTTTGATGTCCTGGTCCGAACCGAAGATCACGACGCCGACGTTGTCGGTTTCGAGGTTCAGTGCCATCCCGCGGATACCACCGGGGAATTCAACCATCTCGCCGGCCTGGACGTTGTCGAGCCCGTAGACGCGCGCGATACCGTCGCCAACCGACAGCACGCGACCGACTTCGGCCACTTGGGCGTCCTGCCCGAAATTCTTGATCTGCTCCTTGAGGATCGCAGAAATCTCAGCTGCTTGGATGCCCATTTATCCGACCTCTTTCATGGCGTTCTTGAGAGAAGCGAGCTTCGAACGGATCGACGTGTCGACCATCCGCGAGCCCAGCTTTACGATCATGCCACCGATGAGGCTTTCATCGACGGCGGTGTTCAGTTTGACGGTCTTGCCCGTCTGGTTCTTCAGCACTTCGGCGAGTTTCTTGGCCTGTGCGGCGCTGAGCTCGTTGGCCGAGGTGACATCGGCGGTCACTTCGCCCTTCTCGTCCGCGATCAGGTCCGACAGCGCCTTGAGAAGCTGCGGCAGCACGAAGAGGCGACGCTTGGCACCCATCAGCTGCAGGCCATTAGACATCGGGTCCGACAGACCCATTTTCCCCGCCAGAGCGCCAATCGCGGCTGCCTGCTGGTCGCGCGTGTAGACCGGCGATGCGATCACCTCACGCAGCTCGGCAGAGCCCGCCAGCGCCTCCGACAGCGCGGAGACATCGGCTTCGAGCGCGGCGAGGGCATTTTCTTCGCGCGAGAGTTCAAAAATGGCCAGCGCATAGCGGCCGGCGATGCTTGCGGAAATCGAAGCTGGTTCGGACACGTCCACCCTTCCGATGCTTTTTTGCCCCGACCCGGAACAGGCCTTGGGGCGCTCCCCCGGCGCGCTTGAGACATGCCCTCCGCGCCGCTTATCGGGGAGGTCACTAGCAGAGCAATCCCCCCCTCGCAACCGTCTTGAGCACGAGAATGTGAGCAGAAGCCCCCCAATATGCCCTTCGTCGCGGGAAGGTGACAGGAAGAGGAGGATTTTGTGGGCGCTAACAGGAATTTGGAGCGCTCGGTCACGGATCGCTGTGCGGAAGTGATTCACCTCAATGCGCGTTGGTTGTCGGATAATTATTCCGCACCTGCGGCGGGGGACCGAGAGTTGCGCCCCGGGGCGGTACGCGAACCTGAGTGCTGCGCGGCGACGTTCTGCCGCGCGCGAGGCGTTAACTCTCGCTCAAACCGGGTCCGTCGCCGGCTTCACCGCCCCTTCGAGAATCGAAAGCGGCTTGCGCACGCGCGCGCCCAGACCTGAATCGCGGCGCGCATGGACTTGCTTGGAGACCTCGAGCATCACCACCCCGGCGGCCAGCACGCCGGCGGCCTTGGTGCCCACGCGTTCCCACATAGCGGCCGAGCGCAGCCAGAAGCGGCGATGGCTCGGCGGGATATAGAGCGCACCGGTATGACGTTCGGGCACGAAGCCGGAACGGCGCGCGAGCTGGTCGAGCTGCCCCAGAGTGTAGGGCTTGCCGAAGCCGAAGGGCGTGGCTTCGCGCGGCGCCCAGAGCCCGGCCCGGTTCGGAACGATGAACATCGCCCTGCCCCCCGGGCCCAGCACCCGCCAGCATTCCTGCATCAGGGCCTCGGAATTGTCCGAGGTCTCCAGCCCATGCATCACGATCAGCCGATCCACCCGGCCCGTCTCCAGCGGCCAGCGCGCCTCGTCGCACAGGACAGAGACATTGGGCATGCCCGCTGGCCACGGCATCACGCCCTGCTCTGCCGGCATCAAGCCGATCACCCGGCGCGCGGGCTCCAGGTAAGGACGCAGCAGCGGCACCGCGAAGCCGTAGCCCGCCACCGTGAGCCCCGCCATCTGCGGCCCCGTCGCGGGCCACATCGAAACAACCCGGTCCCGGATTGCCCGCTGCGCCGCGCGGCCTAGCTGCGTCCGGTAGTAGAAATTCCGCAGGTCGAGTACGTCGAGATGCATTGCGCCTTTCGCTTCCTTCGGCTTAGCTATGTTCCAAGATAATCAAAGCGGTAGAAAACACCATGGCCGTTGAGCTTCTCATCATTCCCTGCCTCTCCGACAACTATGCCTATGTCGTGCATGAGGCGGCGACGGACACAACCACCGTGATCGACGTTCCAGAAGCGCCTCCGATCCTGAAGGCGCTGAACGAACGGGGCTGGAAAGCGAATCTCATCCTGCTGACACATCACCACGCCGATCACATCGACGGCGTTCAGGCGTTGTCGGCGGCGACGGGGGCGAAAATCGTCGGGGCCAAGGCGGATGCGCATCGCCTGCCCAAGCTCGATCAGGAGGTCTCGCCGGGCGAGAAACTCGCGATCGGGATGGAGCATGTCGAAATTCTTGCCGCTGACGGCCACACGGTCGGCCATATCGCATATTACTTCCCCGAAGGCGGCCTGCTGTTCTCCGGCGACAGCCTGATGAGCTGGGGCTGCGGAAGGCTCTTCGAAGGCTCGGCGCAACAGATGTTCGACACGCTGAGCCGGTTCTGCGAACTGCCCGACGATACACTGGTCTGTTCGGGGCACGAATATACCGAGGCGAACGGTCGCTTTGCGCTCTCGATCGAGCCGGAGAATCCGAACCTTCTTGCGCGGATGGAAGATGTTCGCGCCACCCGCGCCCAGTCCCGGCCCACCGTTCCGGTCGAACTGGCACTTGAGAAGACCACCAACCCGTTCCTGCGCGGCACCGATCCGCAACTGCGCGACGCGCTCGGCCTGCCCGAGAGCGCGTCACCCGTCGAGGTTTTCACCGAAGCCCGCGCCCGCAAGGACCGGTTCTGAACCTCACCGCCGCGCATCGCGCAACACGCTCAGCGCCAACGCGGCGAGCACCGTCCCCATTGCCCAGCATTGCACCCGCATCCAGAGCGGACGCGTCGTGAGGAACCGGGCCATTGCGCCTGCGCCGATCACGATGGCGACATTCACGCTCACCGAGATCACGATCTGCACCGCGCCAAGCGCCAGAGATTGCGCCAGCACCGATCCGGCTGCGGGGTCGATGAATTGCGGCAGCAGCGACAGATACATCACCGCGATCTTGGGATTGAGCAGGTTGGTGACGAACCCCATCAAGAACAGCTTGCGCGGCCCGTCGACCGGCAACTCGCGCGTCTCGAAGGCAGAGCGCCCGCCCGGTCGCACGGCCTGCCATGCCAGCCAGAACAGATAGAGCGCCCCGGCAATCCGCAGCGCGTCATAGGCATAAGGCACGGCAAGAACGACTGCGGTGATCCCGAAGGCGGCACAGAGCATGTAGAAGACGAACCCCAATGCCACCCCGCCCAGCGAGACCAGCCCCGCGCGCCGCCCTTGGCAGATCGTGCGCGAGACGAGATAGATCATGTTCGGACCGGGGCTCAGCACCATCGCAAGCGCCACGGCACCGAAAGCGAGCATATGTGAGAGTTCGGGCATGGCGGGACTTTCCTATGGGTGCGGTCAGCTTAGCGAGCCTTCCTCACGCCACAAGCCCGCGCTTAGTCTAGCTTCGCGAAAGCGGCCTCCAGATAGGGCGCATATTTCTCCCATGCCTGTGAACTGCCCTTGTAGATGGGCTTGCGCACCTGCGTGTCCGATGTCGTCGCGACCGCGCGGGCGTTGTCCTGCGGGCGCAGGCAGGCGTCTTCCCAGCGCAGCCCGAGCGCATCGATCAGCGCGCGGCTGCGCGCCTCAGGGGCTTCCGTCAGCGCCTCATAGTCGCAATCGACGATCGCACCGGGCTGCACCGCCCAATGCGCCATCAGATCGCGATAGAGCCCGT
Organism: Thioclava nitratireducens; assembly: GCF_001940525.2. Lineage (NCBI taxonomy): Bacteria > Pseudomonadati > Pseudomonadota > Alphaproteobacteria > Rhodobacterales > Paracoccaceae > Thioclava > Thioclava nitratireducens. The sequence continues at coordinate 1,740,286 of NZ_CP019437.1, read as the reverse complement.
GATAGGCCACGAGATCGTCCAGATCATGTGCGTAGCCATTGCCCGTGCTGGAAAAGAAGTTGCGATAGATCGACCAGAGGGTCGCGCGCGGATCGCGATGGACATGCACGATCGAAGCGCGCGGAAACAGCGCCCGGATCGCTCCGATCCAGCGGAAATTGAGCGGCATCTTGTCGGTCACGAACGGCTTGCCATCGGCCAGCCTGGTGAGCGTCTCGTAATAGGCGGAACGTACCCGCCCCGCCTCCCGGCTAAGCGCCTCCGGGTCGCACCAGTCGAGCGCACTCATCTCGCGATCGAGCGTGGCGATCTCATCTCCGGGCGCGACCTGACTGTGCTGGGTAACGATCTGCTCGATCAGCGTCGTGCCCGAGCGCGGAAGGCCCAGCAGGAAGATCGGCACCGGTGCGGCCTTGTCGGTCTCTGTCTCAGGGATTGGCGGATGGGGCGCGGCAAAACGCTCGCGCAGCTGCGCAAAGAGCTTGCGATCCTGCGCGATGTCATAGCCCAGTTCAGCCTTGCGCCGCGCATTGGCCGACTGCCAGAGCGCGAAGGCCCGCTCCGTCCCGCCCACATCGTGCATCGCCTTGGCGAGCGCGAATTCGAGCAGCATCAGGTCATGCTCGGAATGCGCCTCCGCCGCGACCTGCGCCTCGAGTTGCGAAAGCAGCGGATCGTCCGGCGCGAAGCCATGCAGGCGAGAGAGATTCCACCACGCCTCAGCATAGCTCGGGTCGGCCGCGAGCGCCGCCTCGAACCGCGTCCGTGCCCCGGCGATGTCGCCTTCGGCGAGTAGAATGTTGCCAAGGTTGTTCAACGCGAAGACATGGCGCGGGTCGGGCGACCGCGCTTGTGCGGCCCCAGACATCGCATCGCCAGTGAGCTTATCGTCCGCTACGGCCTCCAGCGCCGCCTCGAACCGTTTGCGCGCCTCGATCTCGCGGCCGAGCGCGAGGAAGGCATTGCCCTGATTGTTCAGCGCCACGGGGTCACCCGGGCGCAGCGCCAATACGCGGTCGAACGACGCGATCGCGTCTTCGAAGCGCCCCAGTTCCATCAGTTCATTGCCCAGGTTGCCGTGGGTGTCGGCGTGATCGGGCCGCAGGGAGACCAGGCGGCGATAGGTCTCGGCTGCAGCGTCGTGATCGCCCAGGCCCCCTCCCCCGCAGCTTTTAATTCGAGCAAGAGGATGGCCTCCGGATACTCTGTCAGCGCCCGTTTCGTCTGCTGGACGAGCTCGCGGTTGCGCCCCGTCTGCATCAACCCCATCAACTGCTGCAGCAGCGCTCGTGGCGGCCCCGCGGCCGGTTTCGCCTTGCTGACCTGCGCGAGCGCTTCTAGCCCCGCCTTGGCGCGCCTGTTGCCCGGAAAACGGCCGAGCACGTCACGGTAAAGCGCCTCGGCCTGCCGGTATTCCCCGCGCTTGGCATGGCCACGTGCGGCGAGCAGCATCTTGTCAACGGACCCGGCCATCGGCTCTCCTTCGCGAAATCGACCCGACCATAGCGAGCCGCCGCGCGATGACAAGCACGGCAGCAGCGCCACCGGGAGGGGCGCCGACAAACGGGAACGAAGACCGTCCGAACGGAACGCTCAGCGAAATGCGCCCGCAGAGGAGCGGGCGCAGTTAGGCCGAAGACCGAACATCAGTCGAGCTTCGCGAATGCCGCCTCCAGATACGGGGCGTATTTCTCCCACGCCTGAGAACTGCCCTTGTAGATCGGTTTGACCACCTGATCGCGCGATGCGGTGCGGGCGATGCGCTTGTTGTCCTGCGGGCGAAGGCAAGCCTCGTCGAAGGGCAATTCGAGATAGTCGAGCAGCGCGCGAATTTCGGTCTCCGGATTTTCCACCAGACGCTCGTAGTTCAGGTCGTAAATCGTCTCGGCGAAGAGCGATTTCCAATGCGCCATCAGGTCCTGATGCAACGCCCGATAAGCCACCAGATCATCGAGGCTATGCGCGTAGGCGTTGCCATCGGAGCCGAAATTCAACCGATAGATCGACCAGATCACCGCGCGCGGATCGCGCTGAAGATGGATGATCTTTGCCTTGGGGAACAGCGCCCGGATCGCCCCGACCCAGCGGAAGTTGAGCGGCATCTTGTCGGTCACGAAAGGCGCGCCTTTGGCGTGCGCGCGCAGAACCTCGCGATATTCGGCGCGGATCTCCTCTGCCTTCGCGCGGAAGTCCTCTGGATTCGACCAGTCGATTTGGGACAATGGGCTGCCGAGTTCAATCAACTCGCCGCCCGGCGCGACCATCGGATGGGCGCTCACGATCTGTTCGCTCAGCGTCGTGCCGGAGCGCGGCAGGCCGACGATGAAGATCGGCTCCGGGCCATCTTGCGCGGCGTCGGGAATGGCTGCAGGCACGGCCGGGAAGGCCTGCTCGATCTGCGCGAACAGCGTCTCGTCCTGTTCGATCGTGTAGCCCAGCAGCTCTTTGCGACGCGCATTGCCGCGTGCATAGAAAGCGAAGGATTTGTCGATGTCGCCGATATCCTCATAGGCTTTGCCCAGGGCGAATTCGTATCGGACCCGTTCCCTCTCCGAATGATGCGGTGCCTCAAGCAGACCTTCAAGGCGTGCGACGAGAGGATCGCCTTCGGAAATACGCGTCGCCATAATCAGCGACGCCAGCGCTTCGGTATGGTCGGGATTGATTGCGAGCGCACGCTTGTAATAGTCGATCGCACCCGGCTTGTCGCCGAGATCGCGTCGCACGTCGCCCATCGTCGTCAAGGCGCGGAAATTGTCGGGCAACTTCGCAAGAACTTCCAACAGATGAGGCTCGGCCTCTTGCGCTTTATGGCTCAGGACGAGCACGTTGGCGAGGTTCAGCTGTGCCTCGACAAAATCGGGCGCGGCCTCATGGGCGGCGCGATACATCTCGAGCGCCTCGCTTTGCTCACCCGCGCGGCGCTTGGCGTTACCGATATTGTTGAGCGCAACCGGGTCGCCTGGGCGCAATTCCAGAACGCGCTCGAATTCGACCACGGCTTCGTCGTCACGATTCAGCGCCATCAACTCGTTGCCGTAGCTGCCGTGAGCATCGGGCGCGTCGGGAAACATACCTACCAGTTCGCGAAAGAGCGCCGCGGCCCCCTCGTGATCGCCCAAAGCCGAGAGCGCCGCGGCACGCACTTCCATTGCTGCCGGCGCACGCGGAAATTCCTTGAGAACGCGGGCGGCGGCCTCGGCGGCCTCGCGGTCACGGCCCGACTTCTTGAGCCCGAAGAGCTTGTTGATCACCGGGCGCGGCGGGTTCACCGGGCGGCTCGCGCGCGATTGCGCGATCTCGGCCAGCCCGGCCTGCGCGCGCTTGTTGCCGGGAAATCGCGCGAGAACCTCGCGATAGAGCGCCTCGGCCTCCGCGAAAGCTCCGCTTTTTGCATGGGTCTTCGCCGCGCGCAGCGTCTTGTCTATCGGTCCGGCCATCGCGCTCTCCCCGTTTTTTGTCCTACCTGAGAATTCGCGCCCGACCATAGACGCGCCGCGCCTGATGGCAAGATGCCAGACGGGCTTCGGGGAGCGTTTAGCCCTGAGATGGCGTTCCCGCCGCCCGGCCTCTCGCCGCCCCCGCGCTTGCATCCGCGCGTGGCAGGCGCGATACCTGTCGCGAATTCAAACCCAGCGAACCGATGCCGATCTCACGCCTGCCCAAGAATGTCCGCCGCCAGCTGCGCCGCTTCGGCCCCTCCATGGGGCGTAGGCCCGCGGTCGACATCCTGCGCGGCGCGGTGGGCGCAGGAGTGGCGATCCTCGTCGTGACCTTCATCGTGGCCACCTTGCCCCATTCACGACAGGCCGGGATCTATCTCGTGTCCAGCTTCGCCTCGATGGCGGTTCTCCTGTTCGTTCTGCCGAACTCGCCGCTGGCGCAGCCGTGGTCCGCGATGATGGGGATGATGATCTCCGCCGTGGTGCCGGTCGCGGTGCTGATGGTGACCCCTCCACCCTATGCGGACGGGCTCGCAGTGGGCGGGTCGATCGCGGCGATGATGGCCGCGCGCGCGCTGCATCCGCCAGCCGCCGGGATCGCGCTGCTCGTGATCTTGGAACACGAGGCGGGGCGGCGTCTCGGCTTCGATTTCGCGATCTTCCCGATCGCGGTGATGACGGTGCTGATGATCGGGTTCGCAATGGTCTGGAACCGGCTCTTCGGGATTTCCTACCCGACGCGCCCTCTCGCCTATTCCCCGGCCCATGTCGGACGTGCGCGCGGCCCGGCCCGCTCGCTCAGTCAGCGCGACCTGTCGAACCTGCTGGTCGAGTTCAACCAGTCGGCCAACATGGACCCCGCCGATCTGGCGCGGCTCATGGCGGTGGCCGAACACCGCGCCGCCGAGTCGCTTCTGGCCGACACGCATGTGCGCGATCTGATGACGCAGAACCCGGTGACCGTCAGCCCCGAAGCGCCGCTGTCCGAGATCGTGCGCAAGATGACCGCGCTCAACGTCCACACCCTGCCGGTGGTCGACAATTCGGGATACTATCTGGGCGTGGTCGATCAGCATGACGCGCTCGAAGAGCTGTTCAAGGAGTTCGACATCCTGCGCCGCCCCCTGCGGTTCCGCGCCGCCCCGCCCGAGGCCGAGGTGCGCGCGATCTTCCATACCGATATCGAGACCGTCGAGGGCGACACGCCGGTGGGCCAATTGCTCGAACGGCTGGCGCGACGCGAGGCGCGGGTCGTGCCCGTGACCGAAAGCGGGCGGCTCGTCGGCATCCTGACCCGGACCGACATCATCGCGCTGCTGCTGGAACATTCGCCAGCCGCCCATTCCGAGGCGGAGCTCGAGGAGGAAGGCGACGAGGACGAGGAGGACGCGTCCCAAAAGAGAGAGGATGCTTCCTCGGGAACGAGAGCCACCAAGCGCCCCGGCGAGGCGCCCGCATCCAAGGGCAAAACCGACCCCGAAGACGCCGAACTGGCGGCGGAACTGCACCAAAGTGCTGCGCGCCGCCCGCCAGTCCACGAGGACACGCAGCACGACACCGCGCAAAGCCGCGCCGAGTCGCCCAAGTAACCGTCAGAGCGCTTGAACCCGCGAAAACCCTCCCCATATGGGAGAGGTCAAACGCAACTCCCCTAGATATTGCGCGCCTCATCGGTATCCCTGCACCGTCGCGCCCGCTAAATGATCGTTTTTTCCGTACGAATCGGAGTCCGATCGGTTTTTGGGCATGAAAAGACTTGAAGCGCGACGAATTCCACCGAACTTTAATCTTATAGGGCAACACTAGGCTGGGTATCCTCCCGCGCCGCCCTTCGAGGAAAGGAGCAGATAATGCCGTCGTTTTCCAATACGCTCGAACAGGCAATCCACGGGGCGCTGGCGCTCGCCAATGCCCGAAAGCATGAACTCGCGACGCTAGAACACCTGCTCCTCGCCTTGATCGACGAGCCGGACGCCGCGCGGGTGATGAAGGCCTGCGCCGTCGATACCGACGAATTGCGCCAGACCTTGGTGGAGTTCATCGATGATGAACTGTCCACCCTCGTGACCGAAATCGAAGGCTCGGAAGCCGTGCCGACCGCCGCCTTCCAGCGCGTGATCCAGCGCGCGGCCATCCATGTCCAAAGCTCGGGCCGCTCGGAAGTCACCGGGGCGAATGTGCTCGTCGCGATCTTCGCCGAGCGCGAAAGCAACGCCGCCTACTTCCTGCAAGAGCAGGACATGACCCGCTACGACGCGGTGAACTTCATCGCGCATGGCGTGGCGAAGGATCCGGAGTTTGGCGAAACGCGCCCGGTGTCGGGTGCCGAGGAAGAGGCCAAGGCCGAAGGGGCGACCCAGGCCGAAGCCAAGGATTCCGCGCTCGAGAAATACTGCGTGAATCTCAACGCGAAATCCGAGAAGGGCGATGTCGACCCGCTGATCGGGCGCGAGCATGAGGTCGAGCGCTGCATTCAGGTCCTCTGCCGCCGCCGCAAGAACAACCCGCTTCTGGTGGGCGATCCCGGCGTGGGCAAGACCGCGATCGCGGAAGGCCTCGCGCTGAAGATCACCCGCGGGGAGACTCCGGAAATTCTCGCCAATTCGACGATCTACTCGCTGGATATGGGCGCACTGCTCGCCGGCACCCGCTATCGCGGCGACTTCGAAGAGCGCCTGAAGGCCGTGGTGAAGGAGCTTGAAGAGCATCCCGACGCGATCCTCTTCATCGATGAGATCCACACCGTGATCGGTGCGGGCGCGACCTCGGGTGGTGCCATGGATGCCTCGAACCTCCTGAAGCCCGCGCTTCAGGGCGGCAAGCTGCGCACCATGGGCTCTACCACCTACAAGGAGTTCCGCCAGCACTTCGAAAAGGATCGCGCGCTGAGCCGCCGGTTCCAGAAGATCGACGTGAACGAGCCCTCGGTGCCGGATTCCATCAAGATCCTGATGGGGCTGAAGCCTTATTTCGAGAAGCACCACGACATCCGCTACACCAACGACGCCATCAAGACGGCGGTGGAACTGTCGGCGCGATATGTCCATGACCGCAAGCTGCCCGACAAGGCGATCGACGTGATCGACGAGGCGGGCGCGGCCCAACATCTCGTGGCCGAAAGCAAGCGGCGCAAGACTATCGGCCCGAAAGAGATCGAGGCGGTCGTCGCCAAGATCGCGCGGATCCCGCCGAAATCGGTCTCGAAGGACGATGCCGAGGTGCTCAAGGATCTCGAGAAGTCCCTCAAGCGCGTCGTGTTCGGCCAGGACAAGGCGATCGAGACGCTGTCCTCCGCGATCAAGCTGGCCCGTGCGGGTCTGCGCGAGCCGGAGAAGCCGATCGGCAACTACCTCTTCGCGGGTCCGACCGGTGTCGGCAAGACCGAGGTCGCCAAGCAGCTCGCCGATACGCTCGGCGTGGAACTGATGCGCTTCGACATGTCGGAATACATGGAGAAGCACGCGGTCTCGCGTCTGATCGGTGCGCCTCCGGGCTATGTCGGCTTCGATCAGGGGGGCATGCTGACCGACAGCGTCGACCAGCACCCGCATTGCGTGCTGCTGCTCGACGAGATCGAAAAGGCCCACCCGGATGTCTACAACATCCTGCTGCAGGTGATGGATCACGGGAAGCTCACCGACCATAACGGCCGGACCGTCGACTTCCGCAACGTGATCCTGATCATGACCTCGAATGCGGGCGCCGCCGAACAGGCGAAGACCGCAATCGGCTTCGGGCGCGATCGGCGCGAAGGCGAGGATATGGCCGCGATCGAGCGGACCTTCACGCCCGAGTTCCGCAACCGTCTGGACGCGGTGGTCAGCTTCGCGCCGCTGCCGCGCGAGGTGATCTTGCAGGTGGTCGACAAGTTCGTGCTGCAACTCGAAGCGCAGCTCATCGACCGCAACGTCCATATCGAGCTCACCCCGGCCGCCGCCAATTGGCTCGCCGAGAAGGGCTACGACGACAAGATGGGCGCGCGTCCGCTGGGCCGGGTCATTCAGGAGCATATCAAGAAGCCGCTCGCCGAAGAGCTGCTCTTCGGCAAGCTCACGAAGGGCGGTGTCGCCAAGGTCTCGATCAAGGAGGACAAGATCGTCATCAAGGTCGAGGAACCGGGCAAGAAGCGGATCTCCGGCTCCAAGCCGCGCCTGCTGACCGCCGAATGATCTAGGCCGTGCTCCACGCGGTAGTGATAAGCCTTCTCGTCCCGGCCATGCCCTGCATGGCCGGGACTTTTCTATTTGACGCGCCGACGCTGCAAATGCCGGTCGACTGCACCCTTGGCCAGGATTGCTACATCCAGAATTACGTCGACCGCGACCCCGGTCCCGGCGCGCGCG